>JAFQRL010000012.1 GCA_017410065.1 Clostridia bacterium
ACGCCTAAAGCTATATAAATTCACGCTATTTCCCGAAATCTCGCTCACAAAGTCCACACTTTGCTTCGTTCAATTTCAAAAAATATCAAGAATTTCTATTAGCTTTAGGTAAGAATTATTTTAATCTTGCAGATTTTTTCGGGGAAAAGCCGAAATTTTGAAGTAATATGCGGATATTGCAAGAAATTTTGGCGCATTACTCGGGAAAATATGCAGATTAAAACGTGTTCAATTTAGGTTAGTATTGGCTAACGATAGACAATTGTATTTTCACCTGTAATAAAAAACAAAAATCGCCCCAAGTAAGCATAAAAACGCGAAAAATGTAAACAACTATATACAAAATAAAGCGAAATCCCACCGCAATCAAAAATGCGGTGGGATATATTTTTTAAAAAATGCTTTAGTGAGAAGCTATGATATAGCGCGTGACGGCGCATCAGCCCCTCTTTGCTTTGTCTGCAAGGAAGTGACGCTTAACAACCTCAAAGCCAAGCTTTTTCCTTCTGTATTCATCAACTATTCCTTTGTTGTTTTCGCATCTCGGGCGAGAGGAGAACCAGCTCTCGTCAACCCTCACGTCGGAAAATTGCCAAAGGAACACGCCAACTATGCCATCGTCCGAGAGCGCTGTGGTGAGCTGACTGTCGAGAATTGAAGCCTGCCTCTCCTCGCTCCACTTACATTCGGAGTCTGTGCGATAGCCGTATATCGCGCCCGCACCTATTTCGCTTATGATGAAGGGCTTTGTGCCGTTGCCCGTTTTTTCGGTGTATTCCTTAAGCATATCAATAACGCTGCGAACGTCCCGCTTGCCAAAGAAATCGTACCAAAGAGGATACATATTTATAGAAACGATATCCACAAGGTCGAAGCAGATATCCTTAAGCTGCTTGTTTGATGCGAAGGTGCGAGGGCGGCTCACGTCATTGCTGCTGATCCTCTCAAAGAGTGTTTTATAGCACTCTCTGCCAAACTCCGTATCGCTGACACATTCATTCAGCATACCCCAACAGAATATTGAGGGATGATTATAATGAGAGCCGATCATCTCGTCAATGCATTTAAGGCTTTGAGGAATGAAGCTCGGGTTTTTCATCTGCGCCTCGTTAAGACCTCTTGCGTGCGCCTCCTCCCAAACGAGCAGACCAAGCTCGTCGCAGGCGTCAAGGAAAAGCTCGTCGTTGGGATAATGGCAGGTGCGGATACTGTTCGCACCCACCTCGCGAAGCAATGCAAGGTCGCGCATCATCGCCTGAAGGGGAATCGAGCTGCCAAGGGAGTTGTAGTCCTCGTGGCGGTTGAAGCCGAGAAGCCTTATGGGCTTATCGTTAAAGAGTATTTTCTTTCCTTCAACTCTCACCGTCCTGAAGCCCACTCTGTCGCATAGATCGTCAATAGCCACACCGTCCGAAATAAGCTCCGCAGAAAGAATATAAAGCCTCGGCGCGTCAAGCTCGTAGGGAATCGCATCCTCAAGATGCGCCTTAAGAGTAACGGCGGTCGCCTCGCCGCCCGATAGGGTAAGTCTGCTCTCCGAGAATGGCTTGCCGTCAAGGGAAAGCTTCAGGGTATAATCCCTCGTCTCATCCGTTAAGCTCTCTGCGAAAACGGTGACGGTAGCACTCCAGCCGCCCTCATCCTTAGAGGGATCGAAATGAACTCGGTTTATAACCGCCGAGGAAAGCTCCTCTAAAATAACGGGACGGATAATGCCTCCGTAGGTGTAATAATCGTTTTCAACGTGAAGTGCGGATGTCTCCGAGTAAGCGTTGTCAACAACCACCTCCAGGGTGTGCTCGCCCGCCTTGCCGATTATGTCGGCGCAGAATTCGGTGTATGCGTTGTAGTGCTCTGCGATCTTCTCGCCGTCAAGATAGACCCTCGCCGTGTGGCTCACGCCCTTGAAAACGAGCCTCGCCCTCTCGCCTGTCACGATCCTTTTCGTGTATCTCGCCGTGCCCTTGTATGCCGCAAGAGAGGGAATTACCTCCCAGCAGGAGGGAACGGCAAGCTTTCCCTCGTATAAGCCGTCCTCTGTCGCAAAGTCCCAAAGACCCGAAAGCTCTCTTGTGCGCCTCACCTCGTGCGGCTCAAATAATCTATACATATCTTCCTCCAATAAGTCGGCAACCGCGCGAGCGAAGGCATTCGACCTCCCGGCTCCGCCGCAGTATCCGACTGTGCTGAAACTATTATAGCAGATTATAAAAGCTTTTTCAATAAATAATGGGAAAAATTTGAAAAAGACTAATGAGGATAATAAAAGGGGCTGTCTCAAACGCTTTTAATTTTGCATTTGAGACAGCCCCTTTTTGGTGGAGCAGGTGTCGTCATAGACGAACACCTGTCCTTTTCTTCATTTTCACCTTCAAATGCGTCTTCAATATCGTCAAGCGGAATATTGTCGATGCTCAAAGGCTTCTTGCTTGCGTTGATGATTATAGTGAAATGGTCATCGTAGAGATAGACCGAGTGTACGAAGATATTGATAAGTGCTCTGCGCTTATTGACGTCGTCCATCGGCATTTCACAGATAAAATCAAGGAAGGCGTATATCTGCGCTTCGGTCAGACAGATCTTCTTGTTATTCTCAATGGCGAGCTGAGCTTCTAACTCCGCCTTTTCTGCTTGGCGTCGGTTAAGTCGCTCGGTTAGCATATCCACCGCTTGTCCTTGCTCAATACCTTTCCAAAGGTTCTCAATCGCGGTATCTACCTCTTTGATAGCTTTCTTGATTTCCTTTATCGAAAGGTTGTCGGGACTCTTGTTACATTCCTCCGCAACACGCTTGGCAATATAGCGTATCTTATCGTCGGTGAGCATTTGCAGACACACTTCTATTACGCGGTTTTCGATATATTCTTTGCCGACAACCTTCTTATCGCATTTGTTTTTGCGAGAGTTCTTGCATTTGTAATAATGGTACTGTCTGCCCGATTTGCCCGTACCGCCGTAGCCGACCATCATTTCCTTGCAATGACCGCAGAATAGCTTAGTTGTCAATAAATACTCGTTTTCGCCGCGAGTCCGCGCGGGTGCGGATTTGTTCTTGTTCATAAGCGCTTGTACCCGATAGAATAAGTCGTCGTCCATAATACGCGGCATTCCACCGGGCGTTTCAACTCCTTTGTATAAATATATGCCGATATAGCGTTTATTTTTGAGAAGATGGCTAAGGCTGTTGTAGGTAAACTCGTTACCGATTGAGGTCTTGACCTTCCTTCGTTGCAAGTCCTTGACAATATCGGCTTTGGTTTCGCCGCTTGCATAACGCTCGTATATCTCGCGGACGATTGCCGCTTCTTCCTCATCAACCGAAAAGGTGCGGTCTTTGTTTACCTTGTAACCAAGTCCGGGATTGCTGCCGTTGGATAGGCATTTCTCTGCATTGATCGCCATACCTCGGTTTATCTTCTGAGCAAGCTCTACGGAATAGTATTCCGCCATACTTTCAAGAACACCCTCGATGAGAATACCCGAAGCATCGTCCGAGATATTCTCTTTGGCGGACATAACCCTAACACCGTTCTTCTTTAGCTTGGCTTTGTAGATCGCGCTATCGTAACGGTTACGGGCAAAGCGGTCAAGCTGATAGACAAGCACACCCTCAAAGGTATGCTTGTCGCTATCCGCAATCATTCTTTGGAAATCGGCGCGGTTATCAAACTTACCGCTTTGCGCACGGTCGATATATTCACCCACAATGGTGTAATTGTGAGATTCGGCATATTCGTAACAGACCTTTAACTGACCTTCGATGGATTGCTCGGTCTGACTATGGCTTGAAAATCGAGCGTATATTACTACGTTCATTGTAATACCTCCTATTTGTCCTAACATAATTATACTTATTTATCGTGAGAAGTCGATTGTACCGATACGGGAACACCCGACGCGGGGGCATCGGGTATCCTTTCATCGTATTCGGGATGCTTAGCGAGCCACTTTTCAAAGTAGGCTTTGCCCTCGTCGCTGTCGTAAAACGCGCGTATCTCGGGCACTAAGGCTTTGGCAAAGGAATTGAGCAGTTCTTCGGGGAGTGCAACGTCGATCCTTGAGCGTTTGGTCATAGGCAGTCCTCCTTATAAGCTTCGCTCTTTTTTGCGCTGAAGGACTTTGTAATAATGCTCGCAGGCTTTGAGCACGAAGTCCTCGGTCTGTTTGGCGTTGCCTTTGGGGATATACTTTCTTATACGCTCCATCGGCACCTTGAACATCTCCTTCTGATTTGCCTTTTCCTCGCTCATAATCTCGGCAATAACCTCGGGTGTCAAGCCTTGCTCATAGCTGATCTTCTTGAAACGGCAAGCCTGCGAGAGCGACGGAGTGCAATCGTTGATCTCCATCTGCTCCAAGAGGTCGTATTGCTCTTGCTCGTTGAGATAGGAAAGCTCAACGGCGGGAGTGAATGAAATGCGCCCTTCGTCCACATATTCAAGGATTTCGGAAATAAGATTGGTAAGGCGGATATAGCGTTGAACCGTTTTATAACTATCGCCCATATCCTCGCCTATCATAGCGGTAGTGCGGTTATCATCGGACTTCGGGACAAGTTGTCCCGAAGTTAAATCAGACCGCCAACCTTGATGAGCCATTGCATCCGCTTTCATCTTATAAGCAAATGCTTTCTCGCTCGGCAGAATATGCTCACGGTGCAGATTGCTATCCACCAATACGATTGCTGCCGCGTCACGGTCGAGAGAAACGATTAAGGCAGGGACTTCCGTCATCCCTGCCTTCTTGCTCGCCATAACCCGTCTGTGACCGGATATGATCTCGTATTCATCTTCGGTATTCTCCTTGGGGCGAACGATAATCGGAGATAGCACTCCGTGCTCGCTTATGCTCTCGGAAAGACGTTCCATTTCCTCGTTGTCCTGAACCTTGTAAGGGTGGTTTTCAAATGCGTGTAATTTCTCAATCAATATATTTTTCGTGTTTTTCATATCATTTTACCTCGTTCTTGTTTTATCTTTCTTTTGTATGAGTCCGTTGTTCTTTAGTTCAATTTCTCGCTCAGCATCAAGTAATTCTTTGATACGTGGGGTGTGCTGCTCGATGCGTAGAGAAATCTTTAATTGTTTGCGCAAGGGCGTCATTTTCTTTGTCAGCTCCTTGCATTGTTCTTTGAGTGCTGCTTCTTCCTCGGGCGTTTTCACGCGACGAAGCTTTAGGCGTAATTCATAGCGTTTCTGCTCCAACTCGGCAATTTGAGCCGCCTTGTTCTGCTGAAATGACAAAAGCTCCTGCGGCGACTCAATATATTGGTCGCGCAAGAGCCAATATTCTTCCATATATTTGTCGGCTTTCGATGCCTCGGTTCGTATCATCGGAGAGAGTGGACGGTTATCCGCTTCCTTCACGTTGTTGCCCGTGCAGATCTTAAATAGTTCAACGATAATGGCAAATAAGAGTTGGAGTCCATCCATCTGCGCCGCTTCTCGCATTTGGTATTCAAAATCAAGCAACGGCTTACGCTTTGACTTAGGCGGGTTAAACTTTATTTGTCCGATATGATCGTAATTCCAACGGAAGCGGTTAATAAGATTCTCTTTTGAATATCGATCACCCAAGCTACTGAGACGGACAGAGCGCGACCACCCCGACGAAATGACGGAGGGATGGTCGTATCTGAAATCTCTCGTAAAGGTATATCCAAGGGTTTTCATATATGCCGAAAATTCATTGTGGGTAATGCACTTGGATAGTGCTTCTTCCACGTCGCGCCGCAACATTTCGCGGTGGGTAACGTGTCCCGCCTTTTGCGCCCAATACGCCTTCTTGTTACTATAAAACTTGTGGCTTTGAATGACCGACTTGCTTCTTTCGGCACAGATAGTGTCGGAGATTTTTCGTAGCTCCAGGCGGTCGCCAATACTGTTGCGGAATTTCTTCCCGTCGGTAAAGGAAACGCTATTGATTACAAAATGGTTGTGGATGTTATCGGTATTGAGATGCGTGGTGACGACCACTTGATATTTCGCGCCCCACATCTTTCGCGCGGTTTCCACACCGATCTGATGCGCCTCCTCGGGCGTGACTTCACCTTCGGCAAAACTTTGGTATCCGTGATATGCGATATTCTTACCACGCTCACCGAAGCGGCGCTTCACGGCAATCATTTCGTGATAAGCGTTATGCTTGGAGCAGTTAATACCCGTGACAAATGCCGTATGATCGGTCTTGTTATCGTTCTCCACATAGCGAATTGCCGCGTATAAGTCCTCGTCAAGATATTCCTTGGCGGTGGTTTTGTCGGGATTGTTCGCATAGTCGATCACTTCTTTTAACCGTCCTTTGACGGGCCAGAATCCTGTGGTTGCCAATTACGCATATTCTCCTTTCTCGGCGCGATGAGAGTGCCTGATATATCCTTCAGCAAAGCAAGCGCCGCCGCGTTGACCTCTCCGGAGAACGGTTGCTCGACAAGCGCATCCAATTTCTCGCAGAAAACAAAAAGAGCGCCGGGCGGAACCGATCTCGGTTCAAATCCCAACGCTCTTTGACGGATATATTCTGTTGTGCTTAGCCCGCATTTCTCGGCTATGGAGTTGATACGCTCCTTTTCCTTTTGCGTTACGCGGGCAACGATTCTTATATCTTCTTTTTTCATAAAACCATCCTTTCATTCGGGGTATTAGGGGGCATCCCCTAAAATCTCTGCCACAAAACCCTTGTGGCGGGGTGACGTTTGGCACACAAACGTCCTGCTTGTTACGGTGTAAGACACTCGTATCTCTCCACTTTTCGAAGATAGGAGTTGCCGTTCTTCGCTCTTTCGTATTCGTTTCATATCATAATTTTCTCCTACAATATCCATAATGCCAAAGTGATGCCGCCTCTCGTTTTGAGATAACAAAAAGCGGCATCACAATAATGCCACTCACAGAAACATATCGAGAGAATCCATAAGGGAGTTTTCGTCTTCGGATATTTCTTCGGCAGGAGCTGCTTCCGTTTTCACGACGGATATATCCTTTAAGCACTCTCTGATGGTTTCCCGTATCACCTTTTCCAAATTGCCGTCGCTTTCAAAGTAAGCGTTTATCGCAGAGATAATCGCCTTATTCTTTGAGTCGGGCGCGCTTTGCAGATGCTCCCAAGCCTTGCGGTCGGCTCCATTATCTAAATTGAAGCGTAGGCTAAACCGCTTTGTCATACGCGACCACCGCCACGGAGCAACTGCATTTCGAGCATACGCTCGTATCCCTTTGCAGTAGCGCAAATATCGTCGTTGACGGTCACGCGGCTCTCGTCGTAATCGGCAAAGTTGCGGATAAGGCAACCGCCACCGCCCACAACGTAGAGCTTCATCAGCTTGGGATCGTATTCGTGCTCGCGCAGACGACGGAAGATACCCGCCGTGTATTGCTTCGCGGTCTTTACAACCGTTTCAAGATACGCGCCGTCAATATCTGCCGTGCCTTTCTTCAAGATTTCCGTAATGATAGCATCGTCAAGGCTCGCGTGGTGTACCTTCATCATTTCTTCGCGGATGAGAAGCGCGCATTGATGCGTGCCGTATTTCTCGGTAAACATCCTCTGCGCGTCGGGCTTCTTGTTGACGATGCGGAGTAGGTTCATCGTGCCGTTACCAATATCGCAGAGCATCGTAACGCCCGTAAAGCTCGGCAGATTGTTGACGATGGCGGCGAACCCCTGCGGGTAAACCTCTGCACCTACGATATTGACGCGGTATTCCACCTCGCGGAAGGTAAATACCACTTCGCTATTTTGAAGCAGATAGTTCTTAAAATCGGTTTTCTGCTCACTTACCCAAGTAAGAGGCAGACCTGCCGCAATATAAACATTGGCTTCGGTGACGCGCTCTCGCCAAAGCTCCCGTGCAATCGCGGCAAGGGTGAGGACGTAATAGTCCTCGTCGTTGAATTTGTCGGCTTTGAATTCCTTGTGCCCGACGCCGATGGAATAATACTTTCCGTTCCATACGAGCAGGTCGGATACAAAGGTGGGTTCGGTATCACTTTTCACAACGCCCGTGGGAAAGCAGCAGTTTGCCGTTTTCATATTGCCGTAGCCGTGGTCGATACCGATAAGATAGGTTTGGTTCATTTTCTTCATACTTTTGTTTCTCCTTTTTACTGTTTGTGGTTTTGTTTTTGGATTTCTTCGTGTAGTTCTTTGTCCGCAGGCAGTACCGCATTTTTGAAATAATTGCAATAGATGCCGTACACGGAAATGAGCTGCACACAGCGGTGCGACTCTCCGTCGTCAAGCAGAACGCAGTTGCCGTCTTGGTCACAGTTTGCGCATAACTCTGACACAAGACGGTTGACTCTCTCCGCTTGCCTTGGTGTGATTTTCAGCATAGCTTTTTCCTCCTTTTTCTCGAATTTGATAACGCAAGTTCCTCACACTTTTTTGAATTTGTGGGGGCAGTTATCAAATAATTGCATATTGACTTTTTAGAGGAAATATTGTATAATTAAACCACTCTCTATCAAAGGAGAACCGTATGAGAAACAAAAAATATATCATTCCCGAAATATCGGCGCAAAGTATCATCGCTTCAGCGCGACAGACGGGTGACGGTTATAGCTTTTATTTTGACACCACTGATCCCTCAAAGGAATACTTGGTGGAAAGAACCTTGCAGGACGATTGCCCGATCTTCTATCAAGCAATGCTCGTTTTGGGAAAGAAAACCGACAGTGCGGTTTTATCCGATGCGCTCAGCGACGTGTTCGTTTATATCGACTTTTCGGGTATCTTTGACCGCAAGCCCGTTGGCAGAGTTTTGGAGCAACAAAAAATTGCCGAGTATATGTTCCGCCCCGAAGGTATCAGAATCAATTTTGGCAGCTTGAACGATAGATATATTGCATTCGAACGCTCAGCTTCAATGAGCCGCGAGAACCGCCTCACCTTCGTTTGTGCCGACATGTATGAGCCGCTTCGGGAGCGTATTATGCTTGGTATGAATATCAGTGATTGTCAGCTCAGTAAGCTCTACGCCTACAACGCGCTGCTTTTTACAAGCGGAGCGAGATATAGCAATACGAGCATCCTCTCGGATAAGAAAATCATCGTGATTAAAAATCCACAATCTACCATCGAGAACGTAAACGTTATCACCGTAGAGGATGACGGCACCGATAACCCGATGCGCAAATATTCCCGTGTAGAGAAAACAACGGATATTACCATCACTGAGTTTGACGGCGAAGGATTTATTTCGCCGCGCCTTGCCGAAGCACTTGGGCGCGAGCATAATTCCTTTCAGATTCGTATGCCCTATATCAAGGGCGTTGTGCATAAGGTGGATTTTGCCGCATTGTTTACCGAGCTTGACGTTCCGTATATTGTGGATATGTGGGGCGAGCGCCACGATCCTGCCGCCGTGGATATGATCTTGACCGACAGTATGTTCAAAGGTCGCAAGTGGATGGAAAGCAACAATCTCTCTTGGGGAGAATATCTTGATCGTTGTGCCAAGTACGGTCACGCGCTCTACGTATCGGGCAAGGATAAGCTTGGCGCGCAAGATACGACCGAGCTGAACTATCAGTTCTTGAACACCCTCTCCATCACTGACGAGGAATTTCGACCGAAGAAGCTGCCTCTCGGTTGGTACGACTCTCCCGAGTACGATAGCCGTAATTGGATTACGAAAACCACCGAGGTTTCCTATTACCGCCTTGTTGCCGACAACGGCGCGCGCCGCAAATACTTCCTTGACGACTTGCAGGACGTAGAGATAGCAACCGAGCGCCGACAGTACCGTGCGGAGCTGATTGCCAAAAACGGAATGTTTATCGACGAGCCGATATTTGCAAAGGAACTGTCAGACCGCGCCGAGAATATCCTATCCAAGTACGCGGTAGGAAAGCTTTTAGTCACGGGAGATAACCGCTATCTATCGGACGACCTTTTGCGATTGATTGCATTTATCATAAAAAACTCGCTAAAAGAAAAAGGCGACGATATTTATCGCCGTCTGCAAGAAGAATTTATAACCGGAAACGAGATATACGCCCCGCTTCCGCACTATGCCGAGAATGAATTTTATACCGTGCTCCGAAGCCCTCATATTGCAAGAAACGAAGAAGCACTTGTGAAGCCGATGAAGCCGGGCGCGTTGCGCGAGAAATACTTTTCGCACTTCGGCTACGTAATAATGGTGGACTCACGTTCGCTCATCCCCGAACGGCTTGGCGGCGCGGACTTTGATGGCGATATGGTCAAAACCATTGCCGATCCGCTTATCAACCAATGCGTTATTCGTAGCAGTACCGAGCTGCCGCTTTTGAAAATACCTACCGCAGAGCCGCTGATCTCTGATGCCAACGAATGGTACGCCCGATTTGTTACCGTAAGGAATACTTTTTCATCCCGCGTCGGTCAGATCAGTAACGCCGCGCTCAATCGCGGTGTTCTCGCATACGATGAAAATACCACAAGCGAGGACAAGGTGCATTATAATCAAGAGGTAGAAACGCTTGCCATACTGACGGGACTTGAAATCGACTCCGCAAAAAGCGGCATCAAGCCCGATCTCTCCGAGTATATCGAAAATAAAAGAGCGCGCCGCAGTATCTTCTTGCGCTACAAAACGATTGCCGAGAGTGGCGAAGCACACAAATGGTACGAGCCGACCAAAAACGCGCGACTTAAAAAGTATTTTGAGAGTGTGGATTGGAACTCCATCAGCTCCAACCTTGAAAAACTCCCGTATTTCGCGTATATGTTGGAGCGCAAGACTGAAAAGGTCACAATCTCCCCCGTAAGTGACGAGTGCTTGTTTGCCTTCGCGCAATCTCACGATTGGAAGGAACGGCTTGATAAAACAACGCTTGACCGCGTTGCATCTATTATCCGCGACTATGAAATTGCCTTACAGCGCATCCGCTATATCAATCATATTCCGTCCGAAATGAAGCGCAAAGGCGATATTTACCGTATTCTTTACGCTCGCGGACAAGAAAACGACTATTCCGTGGATGAGCTTTACTCTTTGTTTGAGAATATGTCGCCTCAAAAAGTCCGCAAAGCGCGGCACGGCTTAGAGGATACCCGTTGGCATCTTACTCCGCCGGAAGAACGACAGCATTTGCTTTACGGACTTACGGATGTGATGGGATTATCCGACTATTTGGACGTTCTCTGTGATTTCAGCCACGGCGGTTATCGCATCGTAGGAGATATTATTTGCGATCTTGACGATATGCACCGCAACAAAGGGATAAAGACAAATATAACCAAGCAAAAGGGTGATAGTGCAGATTTGCAAACAATGCTTTCGGGCATTGAAAACGCCGATGATTATAAAGCACAGATTATCCGTAACTGTATTAACGTCATTTATCCACCGAGCAGGCGTGGCGCGCTTGACTTCGACGAGGTCGTTAAATGTGCGATTGCTCTCGGAAAACGGCAATTCGCTTTAGAGGTGTTGCCCGCTACCGTACTTGACTTGACGCTCGACCGCAGCCACGTCTTCAAGGTGGAAGAACCCCAAAAAAAGAAATGGAGATTATGGAAATGACGAATGAATGGTTAGAATTTCAAGCATATACAAAAAAGCCGACCTATTCTGCCGAAAGCAAGCACGACCTCTCCTATCTTGGCAGGTTCACTTTCAAGACCATCACCGATTTTGAAGGCTTCGGCAGAATACTGACGATAATCGCACGAGGCTATTTGTTCCACGATCAAGACGGCAGCTTACGCGGGGGTAATCCTTACGAGCGCGTGGAATATGCGAGGAAGGCTCTCTGTGCTTGGTGTAGTGTTCCCGATAAAAATGAGGATGAACCGTTTACCAATTTCGGCGCGTTAGCCTCGGACTTTCCCGAGCTTGTAAATGCCAAGGGAGAGGGATGGTATTACCGCCACGTGCAGAATATCGTGAAGTTTGTAAAAAAGAACCCCGATGCCGTAAGCGAAAAGGCGAAAACGACCATCGCTCTGATTGCAAAAGGCTTTAAGACCGAGTGGAAAAAGAAGGTGCGGCAGCTCCAAGTGCCAATCTTTGCGCTCAATACGAAAGCTGCGTGGGCGTTGCGTTTAGACGATATACTTGCCGATGCCTTGGAACTTGGCGCGCTACGAACAGAGAAATATATTTTACCGTCCGAAAAGGAAAACTCTATTGCCGCGCTTGATCTCAGGGACATTCCGTTTGAGGTCGTATGCGACGTGATTGCCTATTGCGAAGCAAACAAGCCGACCGACACCGATTGGGTTGTCCTCCCGATTGCCAATTTCGATTGCTATTACGGCAACACGAATTTCAGCAAAAAGTGGCTCAGCAAAATCCCCGCTACTATCCTCTCGCGTGAGGTCAGCAACGGCGTGAGCCGCGTGAAACTAAATATCTAAACATAAAATACGAGAGCGTTTTAGGATGCTTCTCGTATTTTTTAATCGGTACATTTGCAGTATTTTAGCCTTTGTAGTACACTTAAAGCACCAAAGAAAAGGAAGGTGCAATATATGGAAAAGTACATTGAACAAAACGGAATTACCTACGAACTCAGAGGCGAGCAATATTACCCCTTGCTTGAACTCCCCAAACAAAAGGAGATCGGCAAGTACGGAAGATTGCACCTCGAATATCTCAAAGAGCTTCGCAAAGGTCGTTACACCAATCTTCTCTCGGAAGGTACGCTCAATCAACGGCTCTATGAGATTGATGTTGAAGCAAAAACAATGATTGAAAGCATTATCTCCCGCCTCGCTGCCGAAAGAGAAATTGACGAAAATTTGAAAGCTCGCGATATGCTCCGTTGGGTTGCTGAGATGAATAACATCAGGACGAGTGCCGAGGAAATCGTCTTGCGGGAGGTGGTGTACGTATGAGTGTGATAAAAGAATTATGGCACAGCAATATCTGCCCTCAGACCGATAGCCGCAATAACTCTCCCGCAATGAAAGAGCTTATGGAATATATGGCTCGGCATCACGATGATTTGCTCAAAACCTTGAACGATGAACAAAAGGCTATCTTCGAGAAATTCGACGATTGTTGGAGCGAGTATTCAAGCTATGCAGAAGAAGCCATTTTTACTTACGCTTTTAGGCTTGGAATGCAAATAGCCCTTGATGTTTTGATTTAATACATATCATAAAAAACAAAAAGCCCCGTTGGAAGCAGAAAAACTGCAAATCCAACGGGGCAATTTCTATATGAAAGAATCGGTACATTCGACTTAAAATGCAATTCTTTGTATAATAAAAAGCACCAATACAAACAAGTCGGAAACACATCTATTGTTTCGTAAAGTATGCTACTTGACGGAAAGGGTTTTCGACACAAATAGACAGTATAATTATACTATATGTTGTCGGATTTGTCAATATGACGCCTATGAATGTTACAGTTTATTCGCCTTTCACTTGGTTTTTTAGAAAAAACACCAATAAATCTTATAGTCTGTACTTTTTATCGCCGTCATTTTTTCCGTCAGCAATACATAAAAAGGAGGGTTTGGTATATGTCAAAAAAAAGAGAAAATATTTACAAGAGAAAAGACGGAAGATGGGAAGGTCGTTATATTAAATTCTATGACGGTGATGGAAAAGCCAAGTATGGGTATCTTTACGGAAAGACCTACAATGAAGTAAAAGGAAAGCTAATAAATGCCCAAGTGGTCGTACAAAGCGGTATGCTCCCCGAAGCAAAGCGAACTGTTCTATACTCCGAAATTCTTTCAGCTTGGCTACAATCGACAAGAATAAATGTTAAAGAGTCAACTTATATGAGGTATAAACATCTCGTTGAAAAACACATTGCGCCATACTTGGGAGCGTATCACCTAAATCGCATAAGCAGTCAGTTGGTAGAACGATATGTAGATGATAAATTGAAAAATGGACGTGTTGACGGCAACGGAGGACTTTCTCCCAAAACCGTTACCGATATAATAACTATTATAAGAAGTTCTATGGATTATGCTTCGTATAACGGATTTGGTGTCGCCTGCAATCTTAGCAAGTTGTCTGTAAAGAAAAGAGATAAGGAAATGCGTGTATTGACAGTGCAGGAACAAAAGAGCCTTACCTCAATTTTACTTTTTGAAACCGATCTTACAAAGGTGGGTGTTCTCATAAGCCTCTATACGGGCATACGGATTGGTGAATTGTGCGCGTTGCGGTGGGAAAACCTCAGTATTGAAAATAAAACTCTTAGAGTAAGAGAAACGATGCAACGTATACAAAGTCCTGAAACAACCGAAAAGGCAAAAACTAAGATCGTCATTACAGAGCCGAAAAGTAAATGCTCTATAAGAGATATACCGCTACCCGATTTTCTGATTGATTTGATTGACGAGTATCAAGCCGCTCCCAAGGCATTTGTTTTGACAGGAGATAAAAACAGATATGTAGAACCCCGAACTATGCAAAACCGTTTTCAGCGATATGCAAAAGAAAGCGGGATCGTTCAAGCAAATTATCATTCGCTAAGACATACGTTTGCTACAAGGTGTGTAGAGGTAGGATTTGAAATTAAAAGCCTAAGCGAAATACTTGGACACGCCAATGTAAATATCACATTAAACAGATATGTTCACTCATCGTTTGATTTGAAATGCAACAATATGAATAAGCTATCTATTATGGCGTAACGCCGTCAAAAATATAGTCAATAACCCTCTAAAATGCCTTGATTTATGGCAAATTAGAGGGCTTTTTCATAGAGTAGCATACTTTACGAAAATTCGTGTATAGCGTAGGAGAAGCACTTATGAATGAAGAAATGAAACAAAAAATCATTGAGAATATGACACGTAATTTGCCAACGCTTCGTGCAAAGGCTGCCTTGTCGCAAGCTCGGTTGGCTGAAATGATCGGCGTGAGCAGACAGACGTTAGTCGCTGTTGAAAACGGAAAGCGAAAAATGGCGTGGAGTACGTTTCTTTCTTGCTTCTTAGTGTTCCACAAAAATCCCGATACTAATCTGCTGTTGAAATTATATGAGATATACACCGATGATTTAGAGGACTACTTAATCGGCTCAAAGCAAGCAGATAACGTTGATAATAAATGAGCGAGGGAGTGCAATAATGAGCAACAATAGTATTCCGGCTATGCCGATAATGTTTGATAACATAAATTCAAGGCTTCGTGATGACCTCAAAGAAAATATCACAAAGCATAGCAAATTGCGAATTGCCGCAGCTTGCTTTTCTATCTACGCCTATGAGGAGCTGAAAGCAAATCTTGAAAAAATTGATGAGCTTCAATTCATTTTCACCTCGCCCACATTTACAACCGAAAAAGCCGAAAAAACCAAGCGTGAATTTTATATTCCTCGTATGAGCCGCGAAAAAAGCTTGTACGGCTCTGAGTTTGAGGTTCGTTTGAGAAATGAGCTTTCTCAAAAAGCCATTGCCAAAGAGTGTGCCGAGTGGATAAAGAAAAAGGTTACCTTCAAGTCAAACACCACCAATCAGCTTATGCAGGGATTTATCAATCTCGATAACGGTGAAAACCAATATACCTATACACCCATCAATGAGTTCACGACCGTTGATTTAGGTTGCGAGCGAGGTAATTATGCTTATAACTTTACTCAACGCTTGCCATATCCCATCAGCGCAAGCTATATCAATCTGTTTGAACAATTATGGAATAATAAACAGCAATTCCAAGATGTAACCGATGAGGTCATAGAAAGCATTTCTGCCGTATATAACGAGAACTCTCCCGAGTTCATCTATTTCGTTACGCTTTATAACATCTTCAACGAGTTCCTCGAGGATATTTCCGAGGATACTCTGCCGAACGAAGCAACGGGCTTCAAAAGCAGTAAGATTTGGAATATGCTTTACAATTTCCAAAAGGACGCGGCTCTCGCTATTATCAATAAGCTTGAAAGATATAACGGCTGTATTCTTGCCGACTCCGTCGGTTTGGGTAAGACCTTCACCGCGCTTGCGGTTATAAAATACTACGAGTCGAGGAATAAGAACGTCTTGCTTCTTTGCCCGAAGAAGCTCTCCAACAACTGGAATACCTACCGCGACAATTACATTAACAACCCTCTCGCAGAGGATCGCTTGAACTATAAGGTTCTTTATCATACGGATATTGGTCGCGTTCGCGGTATGTCAAACGGCACAGACCTTTCCCGCCTTCGTTGGGATACGTATGACCTCGTTGTTATTGATGAATCGCATAACTTTCGTAACGGCGGCAAGCTCGACGGAGGTGAGGATGAAAAGGAAAACCGCTATACTAAGCTTCTTAAAAACGTTATCCGTAAGGGTGTGAAAACGAAGGTGCTTATGCTTTCCGCTACTCCCGTTAATACGCGCTTCAACGACCTAAAAAATCAGTTACAGCTTGCCTATGAGGGAGATAGCTCTCAGCTTGACGAAAAGCTTAAAACAACGAGAACTATTGATGAGATATTTAAGAACGCTCAGAAAGCGTTTAATACTTGGAGCAAGTGGGATCCCTGCGACAGAACGACCGACAAACTCCTAAAGATGCTCGATTTTGATTTCTTTGAGGTACTTGATAGTGTTACAATCGCACGTTCAAGAAAGCAAATTGAAAGATTTTATGATACCGCCGACATCGGAAAGTTTCCGAACAGACTTCCGCCCAAATCACACAGACCGCAGCTCACCGATCTGAAGGAGGCAATCAACTACAATGAGATATTCAATCAGCTTACTCTGCTCAATCTCGATATTTACCGCCCCTCTCACTACATTCTCCCGAGCAGAATGGACAAGTACGCCGAGCTATACGGTGACAATAAGGTAAATATCGGCTTTACACAGGCAAACCGTGAGCAAGGTATCCGTCGCTTGATGGCTATAAACCTTATGAAGCGTATGGAAAGCTCTGTCTTTTCGTTTAATCTTACGCTACGGAGAATAAAGGAGCTTATCGAAAGCACCATTGACAGTATTGATAAATACGAAAGCTCGGTCGGCGCAAAAGTGACCTTAACCGATATTTCCGACGTTGACGAATACGACCTTGACGACCAAAACAGTGATGAGTTCGCTACGATTGGCAAAAAGGTTCAAATTGATCTTGGCGATATGGACAGAACCTCTTGGCGCAGAGCACTTGAAAAGGATCAAGAGGTATTGGAGCTCCTTACGCTTATGGTGGATGACATTACCCCCGAGCACGATAGCAAGCTCCAAGAATTGTTTGCGGTACTCAAAAACAAGATTGCGCATCCTATCAACGGCAATAACAAAAAGGTCATTATTTTTACCGCCTTTGCCGATACCGCTATGTACCTTTATGACCACGTGAGTGCGTATGTTAAGCGGAGCTTTGGATTGGACACGGCAGTTATTACGGGTTCGGTGGAAGGCAGAACCACCGTTCCGAAGCTAAAGGCAGACCTAAACACCGTTTTGACCTGCTTCTCTCCCATTTCAAAGGACAAGCAGCTCTTGATGCCGAACGACAACACGAATATTGATATTCTTATTGCCACCGACTGTATCTCGGAAGGTCAGAACTTGCAGGACTGCGATTACCTTATCAACTACGATATACATTGGAATCCCGTTCGCATTATTCAGCGCTTCGGACGTATAGACCGTATCGGAAGCCGCAACAAGGATATTCAGCTCGTCAACTTTTGGCCGGATATAACCCTCGACGAATACATAAACCTGAAATCCAAGGTCGAAACGAGAATGAAGATCGTGGATATGACGGCAACGGGTGACGACAATATCCTATCTGACGAGGAAAAGCACGACCTCGAATACCGCAAAGCGCAGCTCAAACGCTTGCAGGAGGAAGTCGTTGATATTGAGGATATGACAAGCGGCATTTCTATTATGGATTTAGGACTTAATGAGTTCCGACTTGACCTTATCGAGTATGTGAAAACACATCCCGAAATAGAAAAAGCACCTATGGGACTTCACGCAGTTTCCGCCGCAACCGATGATATTCCCGCAGGTGTGGTATATGTTCTTAAAAACAGAACCGAGAGCGTTAATATTGATAATCAAAATAGGCTTCATCCGTTCTATATGGTCTATATCAGCAATGACGGTGAGGTTATTTGCGACCACCTCTCTCCGAAGGCTATGCTCGACCGTATAAGGTACATTTGCAAAGGAAAGAGCCAACCTATCCCCGAGCTGTATCACGCCTTTAACGAGGCAACCAAGGACGGCAGAGATATGCGCGAGTTCTCCGAGCTGCTCGGTCAAGCTATTTCCTCCATTATCAAGGTTAAGGAAGAAAGCGACATTGACAGCTTCCTTTCGGGTGGTCAAATTAGCTTTGCTACACAGGACATTAAGGGACTTGACGATTTTGAGCTTATATGCTTCTTGATCATCAGATAAGTGAGGTTTTGTAATGTTAGGTTTACCAAAATCCACAGAAATAAAGAAAGTGATACCCAAAAGCGCTTTGTTTTCAAAATTCAGTATGAACACGCTTGCGAGAGAAAAGTTCGATGCCGATGTAAAACGAATAACGCTTGTAGGAGAGGTCTCCAAGAATACTATTGCAATAAACAAGGGTGAAAACGTTTCCTCCTTCTTCGTGCTTCTCGTATCACTGAAGCAAGAAAAATACGATGAGAAAAACATTATTCTGCTCTCCAAGCTGATAGACCAAAATATACTGCTTATTCTTGAACATGAGAATAAGGCAAAATTGGCAATATATCATACAAAGCTGATGACTTCCGATTGGAAGCCTACCGAGGAATACAGTATAACTCTTTCGGGACTTGACCTTGATGCCGTATGGGAAAACATCGTTGTTCAAGTCGGCAAGGTGGAAATCGAGCAAGGCAAAACACTTGACGAGCAAATTGAAAAGGACGAGCTTCGCAACAAGCTCCTAAGTGAGATTGAAAAGCTCGAGAAAAAGGCTCGCAGCGAAAAGCAACCCAAGAAGAAATTTGAGCTTGCAACGCAGGTAAAGAGCTTAAAAAAGCAACTTGAAGATTTATAATTGAGAGGATATTGAAATGGATAAATTAAAAATGCAAACGGCGAATAAAGCCGATGAGAATTTTAGAATACTTTCCGAGTTGTTCCCGAATGCTGTTACCGAAACAATTGACGAAAACGGCGATGTTGTCCGCGCTATTGATAAGGACGTGTTAATGCAGGAAATTTCAGTTAAGGTCGTAGAGGGCAAGGAGGAACGCTATCAATTCACTTGGCCGGACAAGAAAAAATCCGTCTTACTTGCAAACGCTCCCATCAATAAAACGCTTCGCCCCTGCCGCGAGGAAAGCGTTGATTTTGATACAACACAGAACCTCTACATAGAGGGTGACAATCTTGAAGTTTTGAAGCTCTTGCAGGAAACCTATCTCGGCAAAATCAAGATGATTTATATTGATCCTCCGTATAATACAGGTAACGATTTTGTGTACGCCGACAATTTCGCTCAAACAACTGATGAATATTTCGCGGTAAGCGGAATGTTTGATGATAACGGAAATCGACTTTTTACTAATTCTGATAGTAATGGGCGCTATCATACAGATTGGCTGAATATGATTTATACGCGATTAAAGCTTGCCAAAGATTTGCTTTGTGATGACGGCGCAATATTCATCCATATCGACGAGCACGAAGTTTATTCGCTTACTATGTTATGTAACGAAATTTTTGGGCAACAAAATCAACTTGGAACGATAATTTGGGATAAAAGGAATCCGAAAGGCGTTGTTGCAGGTGTAGCATATCAGCACGAATCTATCATCGTTTATTGCAAAAATCTTGCCATTTTCGCAGGTGTTCCTTTCTTGAAAAAGAAAGAAAATGCAGAGGCAATGGTCAAAAAAGTCGAGTCTCTGATTCAAAAATACGGTTGTGTAAATGCAAAAGTTAGAGATGAATACAAGGAATTCATAAAACAAAATAAGACTGTTTTTACTGGTGGTGAGTTGGCATACTCTCTTATTGACGATGAAGGCAATATTTATCGTACAGTTTCTATGGCAGCACCTGATAAACCCGAAACTCGTTCTCATAGACCTCTCATTCACCCTGTTACCGGAAAGCCGTGTGCAGTTTCCGCAAAAGGCTGGAGGTTTACAGATAAAACAATGGACGAATTGCTTGCAAAAGGAAAAATTGAATTTGGTCAAGATGAAACAACCGTACCAAATCAAAAGTATTATCTCAAAGAAAATATGGAAGAAGCCGTAGCTTCACTTCTTTATTACGGCGGCAGCGATGATGCTATGGGACTACCTTTCGATAATCCCAAACCTGTAATTGTTGCTAAGAAAATGATTAGCACAATATGTAAAAACGGTGATGAAATCATACTTGACTTCTTTTCCGGCTCGGCTACAACTGCTCACGCAGTAATGGAAATGAATTCGGAAGATGGCGGACAAAGACAGTTCGTTTTAGTACAAGTTCCCGAAAAGACTGCTGAAAAGAGTAGTGCAAGAAAACAAGGCTATGATACTATTTGTGAAATTGGTAAGGAGCGTATTCGTCGTGCAGGAAAAAAGATTAAAGCAGAAGCAGGACTTATTGCTCAAAATCTTGATGTTGGTTTCCGCGTGTTGAAATGCGATACCTCAAATATGAAGGAAGTATTCTATAAGCCCGATGAGGTTGAGCAAACCTTGTTTGATAATTATGCCGATAACATCAAAGAGGACAGAACCGCTGAGGATCTTCTGTTCCAAGTAATGTTGGAATTGGGCGTAATGCTTTCGTCCTCTATAGAAGAAACCAACATTAACGGTTGCAAGGTGTTCAATGTCGCAGACGGCTTCCTTTACGCTTGCTTTGACAATAACATCTCCGATGATGTCGTAAAGATCATTGCCAACGAACAGCCTTACTATGCGGTATTCCGCGATAGTGGTATGGCTAACGATTCCGTTATGACCAACTTCGATCAGATATTCGCTACATACTCACCGAGTACAACAAGGAAGGTGCTGTGATGATTCAAGACAAAGCACATTTATCCAAACTCGTTAATGAAAGTTTTCTTGAAGGAATACTGAGAGCACTTAATACCGATCAAGTTTTTCCAATATATCATTACACCTCTACCGATGGACTTATTGGAATTATTTCTAATAAAGAAATTTGGCTTGGAAAGATAGATGATTTGAATGATATTACAGAGATAAACTACGGGTTTGACAATGTTATTATGCCTGCAATCAATGTTTCTTCTGCAATATCAGACAAAAGCAAGAAAAAGCTGATAGAATTGATTAAACTTGTCAGAAATAAGAACTTTTCACTTACCAAGGGAAATGACGCATATAAGTGTGATGTAAATATTTTCGTTTTTAGTACAAGCACTAACGGAAACGCTTATACAATGTGGAATAACTATACCAAGAACAATAATAAGGCGGGGTATGCCATATCAATGGATAATACCGACGTGACCAAAGCGATTCTTTCTGCAACCGACAAAACAAGCGAAAGTGACAATGATATTAAAACCTTCCTTGTGAGTGGTAAGATTGTATATTCAATAGAAGAACAAACAAAACTTGTCAATCAATACCTCGATCTTCTTGAATATAATCTTGATGGAAAAACCGATGAGTTTAAGGAGATAGTTTATAATTCTTTTGTTGAAGGGCTATTGATGCTTGCATTATTTATGAAGGATGACGAATTTTCCAAAGAGGAAGAATATCGTTATGCTATTTTGTTAGCTGATGAGATTACAGATATGGATAAGTCTCATAAATTCTACTTGAAATTTATCAATGTCAATGGAACTGTTATGTCGCGTTTGATAGTACCTTTTGATTCCTCACTCGTCAAAAAAATTATTGCAAGCCCGTACATTTCAGAACAAGATAAGATTGCGCAACAACTTCAATTTTTTGCAAGAAAATGCGGGGTATCTAATGTTGATATTGAAACGAACATATCAAAGAAGATCAGGTGATAGATATGAAATTCAAATTTAAGATACAAGAATATCAAACCGATGCGGTTGATGCGGTCGTTAAGGTGTTTAACGGTCAGCCACATTACGATAAGATCAGTTACATACGAGATTTAGGCAAACCGCAGCACAATCAGCAAATTGCCTTGCATATTGATGATGACGATATTGATCTGCAAAGCGAAACGGGATATAAGAACGAAAGCATTGAGTTGACCGATACGCAGTTGCTTGATAACATCCGCGCTATACAATCCGAGAACAATATCAAGGTATCGGACAAGCTCATTGCCGACGTTGGTCGCTGTTCTCTTGATATTGAAATGGAAACGGGTACAGGTAAGACCTACGTTTACATTAAGACAATGTTTGAGCTAAACAAGCGCTACGGTTGGAGCAAATTTATCGTTGTCGTTCCGTCTATTGCTATCCGAGAGGGTGTTAATAAGACCTTTCAGATAACGGCTGATCACTTTATGGAGCAGTACGGAAAGAAGGCTCGTTTCTTCATCTACAATAGCTCCAACCTAAATGAACTCGATAACTTCTCATCAAGCTCGGGCATAAACGTAATGATAATCAATACGCAGGCTTTCGCGTTCTCTCTCAAAGAGGATGGAAAAAGCAAGGAAGCGCGTATTATCTATTCCAAGCGCGATGAGTTTGGCTCGCGCCGCCCGATAGACGTAATCAAGGCGAACCGCCCTATTATCATTCTCGACGAACCGCAAAAAATGGGCGGCGAGGTCACGCAAAAGGCTCTTAAAAACTTTAATCCGCTATTCAGCTTGAACTACTCCGCTACCCACGCTAAGCAGCACAATCTTGTTTACGTGTTGGACTCGCTCGATGCTTTCAACAAGAAGCTCGTCAAGAAGATTGAGGTCAAGGGCTTTGAGGTTAAGAACCTTACGGGAACAAATCAATATCTCTATCTTGAAGGCATCGTGTTATCCTCCAAAAAACCGCCTATGGCAAGGCTTGAAATAGAGGTGGCGCAAAACAGTGGGCACGCAAGAAAGATGTTCATCGTCGGCAAAGATGATAACCTTTTCTATAAGTCCAATCAAATGGAGCAATACAAGTACGGCTTCGTTATCTCCGATATTGATCCCATACGCGGTACTGTTACGTTTACGAACGGAACGGTTCTTCGTCAAGGTGAGGTCATTGGTGATGTTGTCGAAAAGGATATGCGCCGTATTCAAATCCGTGAAACGATACAATCCCACTTTGAAAAGGAAGAAAAGCTCTTTGAAATGGGCATCAAGACCTTGTCATTGTTCTTTATTGACGAGGTTGCGAAGTATCGCCAATATGACGAGGACGGCAACGAGCTTTTAGGAGAATACGGAGAAATCTTCGAGGAAGAATATACGAACGTTCTTAATGAATATCTGACCGTGTTGGATACCCCATATCAGAAATATTTGAGAGGGATCGCAACTTCCAACACGCATAAGGGATATTTCAGCATCGACAAGAAAACGGGACGTAGCGTAAACTCTGAACTTAAACGCGGTTCGGAGTTCTCGGATGATATATCCGCTTACGAGCTGATATTAAAGAACAAGGAACGCTTGCTTTCTTTTGAAGAACCGACGAGATTTATCTTCTCGCATTCGGCTTTGCGAGAGGGATGGGATAATCCCAACGTATTTCAAATCTGTACGCTGAAGCATAGCGACAGCTCCACTCAAAAACGCCAAGAGGTCGGTCGAGGACTTCGCCTTTGTGTAAACCAAGCCGGCAACCGTATGGATATGGAAACGCTTGGAGAAACTATACATACCATAAACAAGCTGACCGTTATCGCAAGCGAGAGCTACAAGGGCTTTGTTGCCGATCTGCAATCAGATATTAAGAAGGTGCTTTACGACAGACCTACCGCTGCAACGAGCGAATACTTCAAAGGCAAGTTCGTTAAAGTCGGTGGCAAGCCTACTGCTATTGATAGCAAGACGGCGAATGCCATTGAGTTCTATCTTATCGCCAATCAGTACGTGGATATGGATAGAAAGGTTACGGATAAATACCGTATGGATCTTGAAATGGGAACGCTTGCCGCAATGCCTGCGGAAATAGCGCCTATGGCAGAGGGCATCCATACTCTTGTTCAAGCGGTCTTTGATGAGTCTGTTCTCGCTCGTATGATTGATGATGGAAAGCAGACAAAGGTCGAAAAGAACGACCTTAACGAAAACTTCTACAAGAAAGAGTTCCAAGAGCTTTGGAAGCGTATTAATCATAAGTACGCATATTCCGTATCGTTCGATAGCGCGGAGCTTATAGAAAAGTCAGTACGTCACATTGATAATGAACTGTTTGTATCTGAGCTGACTTATACGGTATCTAAGGGCGAGCAGACCGATGAAATGGATGCAAATGCGTTGGAGCGCGGTGAAGCCTTTAAGTCGGCAAAAACAAGGACTACAACGCTCAAAAGAAGCGACGTAAGCCAAATCAAATATGACCTTGTTGGAAAGATTGCCGAGGGAACGGTATTAACAAGAAAAACGGTGGTTGAGATTATCAAGGGTATCTCTCCCATTAAGTTTGCAATGTATAAGGCTAATCCCGAAGAATTTATTACAAAGGTCATTCGCCTTATCAATGAACAGAAGGCAACGATGATAGTAGAGCATATTTCCTACGACCAAATTGAAGGCGAATACGATAGCACAATATTTACCGCAGAAAAAAGCTCAACGAGCATAGACAAGGCTTTCAAGGCAACCAAGCATATTCAAGATTTCGTATTCACAGACGGATACGCTGAAAAGAGCGTGGAACGCCGTTTTGCTGAGGACTTGGATAATGCAGACGAGGTGTGCGTTTATGCAAAGTTGCCACGCGGATTCCATATTCCCACTCCTGTTGGTAACTATTCTCCCGACTGGGCGGTTGCCTTTAACGAGGGAATGGTAAAGCACATATTCTTCATTGCCGAAACGAAAGGCACTATGGAGAGCCTTAGCTTAAAGCCAATCGAAAAAGCCAAGATTTCCTGCGCAAGAAGGCTATTTAACGAGATCTCTACCGAAAACGTTAAATACCACGATGTTGATAACTATCAGCATCTTCTCGACGTAATGAAATCACTGTAAATATCAAAGACCGCTGACTCTTAATTGAGCCAACGGTCTTTTTTGAAGTCTTTTTATACAAAAATATTTCAAAACATATTGACAACGTACTTCTTTAGAAGTATAATATAATTAAGATAACTCTAAAGAAGTATGAAGGAAATAAAAATGAGCAAACTAATTCTATATCACGGTTCACCCGAAATCATTAAGACACCCATCTTTGGTAAAGGAAAATCCTATAATGACTACGGACGTGGATTTTATTGTACCGAGCACCTTGAACTTGCTAAAGAGTGGGCTTGTACTGAAAATACCGATGGATACGCTAATAAATATGAAATAGATACCGAAGGACTTTTTGTACTGAACCTTTCCTCTGATGAATATACAATCCTACATTGGTTAGCTTTACTTATGAGATACAGAAAATTCCGTGTTTCCACCCCGGTTATGAAGCGCGGTGCGGATTGGCTGAAAGAACATTTCTTACTTGACTTGACGCCCTATGATGCAGTCGTTGGATATCGTGCAGATGACTCGTATTTTTCTTTTGCAAGAGCTTTTGTAAACAATGAAATCTCACTTACTCAGCTTGCCTATGCTATGAGGCTCGGCAAACTCGGTGAGCAGTTTGTTTTGAAAACTCCTGCTGCTTTTGAAAAAATTCAATTTATCTCTTATGAAACCTGTGACAATACAGTATATTATGCAAAAAGAAAAGCTCGCGATGACGAGGCGAGAGCTGCTTTTCGCGCCGAGCTTGAAAGAGATGATTTAGACGGTTTGTATATGAGGGATATTATCCGTGAGGAGGTGCAACCGAATGATCCACGCTTACGATAATCAATATCTTGATGATGCAATGAAATGTCTTGGCGAAGCTATGGACTATGCCGCAAACAGTTGTGAGATAAAAATGGATAGCTTTCTTGAATTGTTTATTGGAACAGGCTATGCAGAACAATTTGCTTTGGGCGTTCCCAAATATGTATCGGGAGTATCGGGTACGGAGCTTGTGATGAATGTTCTCTCAAAGTCAGGTGCAGATATGGACTTTCCCGAGGCGCAAATCGATTATGACTACTCTCCAGAATATTGGTGTGGTTGGATTTTGGCTTACTATCAATGGTACACAGGACGAAGCTTTAAGGAAATTCAGAAATATATATCTATGCAGGATATTGAAAAACTCTATCCCACCTTGCACGAAGCATCTGAAAAGAAATTTGTCGATACCGTCAATCGCATAATACGCAAGAAAAATCCGCCGACTCGCTTGCAGGCACAGCGCAAGATCAGCGGTTATTCGCAGAGGGAGCTTGCAGAAAAAGTTGGTGTCAATCTGCGTACTCTGCAACAATATGAAATTCGCGCCAAGGACATAAACAAAGCCGCAGGAGCTACGCTTCTTGCTTTGGCGAAAGTCCTCGGTTGCCGTGTAGAAGATCTGTTGGAGTACGATAATAGCGAGATTGAAGATAACGAAGATGTATAAGAAACTTGCTTACGGTATAGGAGGTGTAAAATATGATTTTAAAAAAAGTCAAAATATATAATTATCGACAGTTACAGAAAGTTGAACTCGATTTGCAAGATTCTTTGACAGTATTAGCAGGACCAAACAATAGTGGTAAAACAACGCTTATTTCTGTTCTGAAAGGAATGTTTCACGACAAAAAGCTTAGCTTCACATATAGTGATATTCCTACCAATTTATCAACTTCTTGGGTAGAAAAAATAATTCCTGTCTTTCAATCAATTATGGTTGAAAATGATAAAAATATAGGAATCAGCGAAATTATTAAAAAGATTTCTGTCGATGATAAGCTTCTTCCAGAGTACACCATAGAGTGCTTTCACGCAGAAATTCAAGTGGACTACGATCCAACAGGTGACGATATTCAATTGTTTGCGGATTACCTGATGGATTTGGATGAGTCGAAGCACTCATTTTACTTTATTTATTCGTATGAGCCAAGTATAGCTTCTTTTGAAAAATATCTCGGAGAATGTTACGATAAACTGTCGTCACGCTTTTTGGACATTAGTAATCCCGATTGCAAAGAAAAAGAAACAAAACTTTATTTTATAAAAGAAGAATTACTAAAACTGTATTGTCACGCTTCGCTTGAAAAATGTTATTTCTGTAATTCAAACTATGAGAATGCAAATTCTATAGAGATAACAGCATTTAAGAATTTATTTAATTTCCGTGATATACCTGCAATAAGAGAATTGGATGACAATGAATCCGATACTTCAAAAGGGATAAGTAAAAGGATTATAGCCTTGTTAAAAGGTAATGAAAAGTGGGAAGAAGTAACCAAAAAGCTTCCCGATTTGTTGATGGCACAAATTGAAGATTCCGGAGCCAAGAAAGAAATCAAAAATTCATCGATAAAATCACTGGATGAAACAGTACAAGATATATCAAAGACGAGTGGCGGTCATATTGGAAAATTACAACTCGAAATGGATGTTAATGAGAATGTTGTTGAAGATTTTATTCAAAAAATCACTCGCGCAAAATATGATATTGATGGTTTGCTTTTGAATGAGCAATCTCAAGGATTGGGATTTAGTAATTTAATTTATCTTCATATGAGATTAGAGGAATTCTACAAATCCGTTGATGACAGCAAGGTCAATGTGTTTTTCATAGAAGAACCCGAGTCACATATGCACCCACAGATGCAAAATGTCTTCATTAGATTTCTGACAAAATATTATACGGAAAAGAAATTACAAGGTCTTATAACAACACATTCAAATGAAATTGCGCGATCTGTGGGTCTGAATAGTCTAAGAGTTATCAGACAAACAGAAAAATCAAAAAGCGAATTATTTAATCTTAGTAAGTTTAGAAAATCTATTGAAAATAAGAAGGTCAAAAATGTAGATGAAGAGTCTGAATTTTTGCTACAAAACTTTTTTGATTGGTTTTTTGAAATAGGTTATTCCGAGTTGATCTTTGCGGACAAGGTAGTTCTTTATGAAGGAGATACAGAACGCTTATATATAAGAAAGCTATTGGGTATGACCGAATTTGCCTCTCTACGTGACAACTATATTGCTTTTATTCAAGTCGGAGGAGCATACGCCCATAATTATATCGAAATATTGACTATGCTCAAAATGAAATCTTTGATCATAACCGATTTGGATTACGACAAGGATGCACCTTCTTTTGAAACAGCAAAAAATTCAACAAGCACAAATGCAACAATTAATCATTGCTATAGATTGCTTTATCCCGAAAAAGGTGCAACATATTCACCTTCAATTAAAGAGATATATGAGATGCAAACCGAAAAAGGCACGGTAATTTGTAACGAACTTATTTATATCGCATATCAAGATGAAAATAGCACAGCTCGCACATTAGAAGAAGCAATGTTGAATAAGTTTTTAAGTAAAAATGTATTTGATAAAACCAAGCGCAGCGAATGGAAATTGATAAGAAAAAATAACAACCTCACTTTTACCATTCCCAACAATGGAAAAGACGAAACAGATAGCGAGTTTTCTATTCGTCAAATCGTAGCCGCTTCCTCAAACAATAAAACGGATTTTATGTATTCTGTAGTTTTAAGCGGTAATGAAGAAAAGATGCTTCCGGATTACATAAAGAAAGGATTGTTATGGCTGGCGAAATAACAAATAATAAGCATTTAATAAACGCCCCTGCAGGCAGTGGAAAAACCACGAATATACGTACTCGTTTGAAAAGCATTTGCCTTAAAGAACCGAAAAGCAAGATTTTATGTATTACATATACAAACCGTGCTGCTGATGAGTTAAAGAAAGATTTGGATAGCCCTAATGTAACAGTAAGTACAATACATTCTTATATTAACGATTTGATCAGTCCTTTCTATCCACTCAAAGAAGCCTTGGATTTGTACTGGGAAATCTTCGAAGAAAAGATTGAGGCAAGAATCAAAAATGAGGAAAAGGATGAACATGTTGAACAAAGCAACCAACATTATATCGAGAAACACGGAGATTTAAATGTTGATTTTGTTCGAGAAAATCTACGCGAGCTATCATACGGAGAAACTCCATTTACATCTTTATACTCTGGCAAACTTTCCCACGATGATTTGATAATGTTTGCTAACAAACTAATTAAAAAATATCCTGTACTATTGAGGAAAATAAGTGATAAATACAACTACATATTTATTGACGAATATCAAGATACTTCTGCATATATACTCGATATTTTCTATGATGCTGTAGTTAATAAAGAAAATGTACAGTTATATTTGTTAGGCGATAGAATGCAGCAAATATATCGCAACTACGATGGTTCTTTCGAGGAAAAACTGCGAGAATTTGATACCTCACAACGACTTGTGGTAAATCATCGTTCAATAGGAAAAATAATATCAATTTTGAACAATATCTACAATGATGATTCTTTTAAGCAAGATCCATCTGAAAAGAATAAAGATATTGTTCCCGACATTTCTCCCAAAGTCATTATTACATCAAATGTGGCGGAGGCTGTTGAGCATTTTCAAACAAGCTTTCCGGGAATACTAACGTTATATTTGATGAACAAAGAAAAATATGCGGAAATAGGTGCAAAGAATTTATATTCGACATATGAAAAAATGGAAGCATACTCATTCGGAAGGAAATACACGCCAACAGATGTTTTATCTGATATGTCAAACGATAATCCCGATGCATTAATGAAGTTCTTATTTCTTTTGAATAACATAATGGTGTTATATACGAAAGAAAACTATGGAATGCTTATTTCGGTATGCAGAAAGGAAAATAAATTTTTTAATTCATCATTGTTCCAATTGAAAAGGCATACGGATAAAAAGGTACTACGAGATAAATTTGAGGCTGTCAAAATTGTTTACGAAAGAGAAAATTGTCTAATCAAGGATGTTATAGAATGCTTGTTTGAGCAGTCTCTTATATCTGCTACTGTCAAAAATATTTATGAGGAAAGTGCTGAGTATCAGCAAGTATTAAATATTGAAATCGCAGAAATTAAGAATCTTGCTCACTATCTAAGTACCCCTTACATATCTACCCAACACGGTGTAAAAGGAGAGAGCCATCAGTCGGTAGTTTTTGTTGCCGCGGATAATTATTCTACCCCTAATGTTCGTATGTATTCCTTCTTTGAATTGTGGTCGAAAAACAACTTTTCATTACCAGAATTTGAGGACTTGTTTTATTCATATAGCAAAATAATAATGGAAGTCGAAGCAAAGCTGGGTATGAAAACAAGTGAACTCAATGCTGAAACTCACAATAAGAATGAAACGAACAAGAATCTCCTTGCCGAATATAGTAATCAAGTTTTGAACACATATCGAGGCAATAAACTCTTTGAGGCATTATTGAAAGATGATTTTACAGCTTATTTGGCTAAAAGCACGGTAAGTAATGCTAAAAACATATTTAAGATTTCAAAGATTGAAGGAATTCTAACAGCTTATAAATTGTTCTACGTTGGCTGTTCAAGAGCTCGAAAGAACCTTGTTATTGTCGTTGATGAAACCAAAATCAACAAATTTGAGAATGAATTCAAGGCGAAATTGATTTCCATAGGTTTCGAGATTCAAGGCTTTCCAATGCAAGAACCACCAACAGTTTAAAACGGTTTCACGAACAGAAAAACGCCACCTTAGACTTTTATCTAAGATGGCGTTTTTTGTTCGTATCAGAGCGAAACCTTGACGGCAAAGCCGCCGCTAAAGAAGTAGGTGTTCGTCCAATACACGTTTGGTGGAGACGACGGGAATCGAACCCGTGTCCAAAAGCTCATCCGTATGACCTTCTCCGTGGGCAGTCGTGTCATTTGAAATTCCCCTTGCGAGCGCTGACAGACAAGCTATCGCTCGGGTAGCACTTTAGTGCTTGACCGCTACAAGTGCGAAATCACGGTTCAAGTTCACTACTGATTTGACGCACGGCGGGAGCCGTAGTCCTCTCCCGCGGTACGGGCGGCGTTAATGCCGCGTCACAGCTTACGCTGCAAGAGCAACTTTAGAGTTGTCGTTTATTTTTTAAGTTGGACAGTTTAACGGGTTACCCTGCCCGCCACGCTTATCATACCTCAAAACCCCTGTCGAAACCTTTACGTCCCCATATAGGTTTTTTGGAATTATATTATATTATTTTCTGCCGTTTGTCAATAGCTTATGCGCAAACTTTTTTGGTGCCACAATAGAGCGAATATTCAGCGAATTTTCGGTGGTTGAAGCAAATATTTAGAGGTTTTTATGAGTTTGCACACTTAAAGAGTAAGCTTTCACGGTGAAATATATAGAAATGCGCAAGAATTAAAAAAGCAACTTCTCTTGATCTGACATAAGAGTTCAGGCAGATAAGGTCTAACTTGCTAACTATGCTTGATATACTTTTAGTCGTTCCTACTCGGCTTGACACGCCTTTTCCCAATTGCGTTTTTACTTTTAAATCATTTCCTGTTGACTTATTTTTTGAAATGTGGTATAATAGTCGTGCTACACAATTTTATAAACTTGAACGGGCTATACGTTGGTAAAAACGTAGGCCTTGCTCGTCATATCCGTTCAGGTGTGAAATTGTGTAGCAACAATGAGCGAAACTGCGTTTTTCGGTGCGTGGTTTCGACTGCGCACTTTTTGATTTATGGAGGCGTGCTGTGAAAAAATTAATAACATCGGTATTTGTAGTTCTTTTGTGCTTATGCTGTCTTGCATCGTGCAGTAGTGCACACAAAGAAAACGAATGGTTTTCGGAAGAAAAATTAACTAACTGCCTTGTGGTTGATTTGCCTACAATCGAAAAGGATTATGTAAATCGGGGCGGCGAAGATATTTACGTTAGCTTCACTGCGGGGGAGCGTGAAGCCTATGTTGTCAGCGTGTTTGAATATCTGAAATCGCAGAATTTCAAGTATCTTGGTACGCGCGGAGAACAGGCAAGCACGTTGGCAGGCAGCTTCACCACGTATTATTTCAAGCCTGCAACCGAGCTTTCTGAATTTTACGTTGGTAGTTCATACAAGTTTGTCTATTCAGACGGTACGCTCGATGAGGGCGGCGATCCAATCTTCTGTATTCTCACCATTTACGACTATGAGGCAAAGAATCTTGAATACGGAACAAAGAATTTTGCGTATAACACCTTAATCACACTTCGCTATAAGTCAGAAGCACCGTTAAGCGGCAGATATGCTTTGAACGAGGAAGAACACGAGCATACTATTACCTATGTTTCCGCTGGCGAATCGGGACATTTTGAAAATTATACGTGCGGATGCCCCCACGACCACGGAGCTGTACCGCATTACGATGAAGATATTGATCTCATCTGCGATGCTTGCGGATATGATATGAACGAGGATTACCCACCCCTCGTAGACACCACTATTCCTCTGCGTAATCTGACAAGATGTGAGTGGCTTAATGAATTGACTGCCGAGGATATTGCAGAAATAAAGATAATCGGCGAAGCTGTGGGCGTTGCTCCCGGCAATCTCAAAAACGTTTCAAGCTCCACCGATGAAGCAGTAATCGCAAGAATTTTTGAAGAATATTATCAGCTTGATACAAGACCTATTTCAAAAATGGAAGGTCAGATCGACGGCGGTAGCGGTGTTACGGTAAAATTTATTTTGAAGAACGGAACGGTAAAGGAGCTGTATATAAACAACGGAAATTACCTTGATACAAACGGCGATTACTTTGAACTGCTTTTTACACCAAAATTCAAGGATACCGACAACGCAACAAAAGCTTACGGATTTATTACCTATCTCGGCACAGGAACTGTCTATGACAAAGACAATAATCCCGTGTGTGAAATTCCCATAGACGAGCTTGAGTTTGTTGAGTCTGATGGCTGTGTTGATGCTGTGGTTACCGGTTATTACTATACAGTAGAAACAGAGTTTGGAACTCTGTACTTCGATTACAGCAACGATTTGTTCTATCTGCGCGAGGTCGATTACATAGAATTTTATCGAGTCGTCAGCAAAAATCTTGACGAATTGATTGCTGAATACAGCATTACTACTGAATGATTAGAGGAAACAAAGCTATGAAGAAATTATTTGCGTTTTTAATATGCGCTATTATGTGCGTAACGCTTCTTGCGTCTTGCGACTCGTCGAAGCACGAGCATACCTACGGTGATTGGATTAGTAGTGAGGACGGTCATTTTCATCCCTATACTTGCGGTTGTCAGCAGGAAGAAATCTACAATCTCCATATCGACGGAAATGAGGACGGCTTATGTGATGAGTGCGGATACGAATATGTGTTTATTTTCAAGCTTAAATATGACGAGTCGGGATACGAGCTTGATAGAGTCGGACCTGGATACAAGGGCGGCGACATTGTAATCCCTTCCGAGTATAAAGGACTTCCCGTAGTTGAAATAGGATACAGTGCATTTTCAAGCAATTACAAGCTCACCTCTGTCGTCATCCCCGACACAGTTACACTTATTGATAGTGATGCTTTTGAAAAGCAGACCGATCTTACAAGCGTATATGTCGGAAAGGGTGTCGTCACTGTTGGCGTAAGTGCTTTTGAGGGGTGCACCAATCTAAAAACAGTTGTGATAAGTGATGCCACCGAATATATTTATGCAGGTGCATTCAGAGATTGTACATCGCTTGAAGCCGTTACTGTCGGAAAGAATGTGAAGGAAATTACTGGTTACGTATTCCGTGGTTGTACAAGCCTTAAAACTATAACAATTCCTGCTTCTATTTTAGAAATGGGCGCGTGGGTCTTTGAGGATACTGATATGACCGATGTTTATTTCGGAGTGTCTTCACCGGGGGAAAATTGGCACGAGGAATGGGCTGACGGTCTTGAAGGTGTAAATATCCATTGGGCCGATACAGAGCGATAAAACAAAAGATAATAAAAAAAGATAATATTAATTTATTGGGGGTTGAGTATGAAAAGAACATTATATACTTTCTTGGTGCTGCTAATTACAATTGCCTTTGGTGCTACCCTAACATCCTGCGGTGATGAGACCTTGGATAATAACGGTACTACAAACGGCGATACGGATAAGGGCACGAACGGCGGCGATGAGGCTACGCCGGAAGACAAACCGCTTTTTGAGATCAAGAGAGAGGGCGATGCAGTGACTTTGCTGGGTCTTACTGATAAAAGCCTTGAGGAGATCGTAATTCCGGACGGCGTTACAGTGATAGGCGACAGTGCCTTTGAGGGGTGCTCAGGGATTCGTCGAGTCGTATTTTCCGACAGCGTCAAGACCATTGGAGCAAAAGCCTTTTCAGGCTGTATAAGTCTCAATGAGATCTCCTTGCCATCAGGCTTAGAGAGCATAGAGAAGCGCGCATTTTATAACTGCTATAATCTTTTGAGATTGGATATTCCCGATTCGGTCATCAGTATTGGTTCTTTTGCCTTCGAAAAATGCTACAACCTTGCCACAGTTTCAATTGGCGTTGGGGTTATGGAAATCGGAGGACAGGCGTTTAACGAATGCGAGGCAATTCAAAGCGTCTACGTGAATGATCTTGCCGCCTGGTGTAATATTGAGTTCGGAGACGGTACTTCAAACCCTCTCTACTATGGATATGAGCTTTACGTGAACGGTTCTCTTGCAAAGGATATAGTAATTCCGGACGGAGTTAAAAGCTTGGCTGCATTTGTTTTCAGCTGTAAAAATATCGAAAGCATAACAGTTCCTCAAAGTGTGTCGGTAATAGGTGGGTATGCGTTTTACGGCTGCGAAGCATTGAAGACCGTTGAGCTTGTAAACGGTCTTCAGGAGATCGGCTTTAGTGCCTTTGCGCAATGCTCGTCACTTGAGGGTATAGAAATTCCCGAGAGCGTCAGCAAGCTGGGGAATTTCGTCTTTGGTAAGTGCTATAAGCTTCAGAGGGTGATTTTGGGCGGCAACGAAGGTTCGCTTGAGGTGGGAACCTATGCGTTTGTGGGCTGTGAGGCCTTGACAGACGTTTTCGCGGGTAGATCGGTTTCCTCAATCGGCGGCTATATCTTTGAGGGGTGCAGTGCGTTAGCCGAAATAAGATACAGCGGCACCGAATCCGAATGGGAAAGCATTACCAAGTCGCGTGATTGGAGCGGCTTGACCAAGCCAATCACTGTTAAATACAACTGCATCGAGTGAGGTTGTTAAATGTTAAAATATTGAGTGAAAAAACGGTTATGCGGAGGGAGCCGATAGCAGCTTGAGATGAACGGTTTGGGCTTGTATCGGCGAAACGTAGCTATGGGAAAATTTGACGGTATACTTATCTGCTCCGATTGGGACGGCACGCTGTATTCGGGTAGCGAGGTGCCCGAGAGGGCGCGGGAGGCTATCGGATATTTTATGTCCGAGGGCGGTAAATTTGCTATCACAAGCGGCAGAGATTCGGCTTATATAAAGGCAAACGAGCACTATATCAAGCCGAACACCTATTGTATTTGCTACGGCGGCAGTCTGATCGTCGACGTGGATAGCGGCGAGGTGCTCCGCAAGGGCGGACTCGGCGAGGACGTCACCGACACAGTCGATAAGATGCTTGCCTCCGACGTTGAGATCACGCGGATAAACGCCTTCACCGAGGACGGCATCAAGCATTATACCCCCGCCGAATATCACGAATTCGGCAAGGATGAAATAAGGGCATTGCATAATTATAAAATGACCTTTAACACCGCGGACGAAGCCGAGGGCGAGCGACTTTTAAAGCTCACCGCCGACTTCCATTCAACCGAATACGTCTTCGCCAGAAGCTTTGCAAGCTACCTTGAATTATTCAATCGGGAATACACAAAGGGAAAGGCTGCAAGAGTGCTTAAGGATGCGCTGGGTGCTGGGGTGCTGGTTGGAATGGGAGATTACGAAAACGACATCACCCTGTTCTCGGACTGCGATATCTCCTTCGCCGTGGCAAATGCCGCGGACAGCCTGAAGCAAGTTGCAACCTACGTCACGGAGGCGACCGTCTCCGACTCCGCCGCCGCAGAGATAATAGAGCGGCTTGAAGGGCTGCGCCTTGCGGGGAAAATATAATTTTTTCAAAATAAAAACATCGGATCTTGGCACGGAGCCTTGACCCGATGTTTTTTACGCCCGCTGTTTTCAGGACTTGACGCTTTTTGGTCTTTTCGGTATTACCTAATATAAAAGACCCTTAATGCTCGCTGTTTTCAGAGCCCGTGGGGTTCACGATACTGAAGCCCACGTTTACAAGATGGTCGGCAACTCTCTCAAGTCCCGAGACCACCGAGGAATAATAGGGGCTGACGTCAACGTTGCAGTTGCCCTCGGCAAGCCTTGCAAAGTGGCTGGCGATAAGCTCCTTTTTCTTACTGTCCACCTGCTCCTCAAGCCCGAGAAGGCGCGGAAGCTCGTCCTTGTTGAGATTTTCAAAGGCGTCCCTGGCAAGATCGAACATTTGCATAATACCGCCTCGCATTGAGGTTATCTCGCCGCGAGCCTTTTCGGAAAAGGCGATCTTCTTTTCGATCATCTCAATTCCGATCTCGTGGAAATTCTCCGCGTGGTCGCCGATTCGCTCAAGGTCGTTTAGCACGTGGAAGTATGAGCCGATCTTCACCTCGTCGCTATGCTCAACGCCTGCGGAAAGATTGATAAGAAACTTGGTGAGCGCGCCATTTGTGAAGTCGATTATCTCCTCGTTTTCTCTTATCAGCTCATCGTGCTCGGAGGAGCCTGTGTCCATTGCAACGAAGGAGCATTTTATGTTCTCCTCAACGAGAGAGAGCATATAGTCCATCTCCTTTTTGACCTGCATAAGAGCAACGGGAGGCATAGTGAGAAGTCTCTCGTCCACGTATTTAAGGGTGAGCTGCTCGCGCTCGGGTCTCTTATCCTTGATAACGAGGCAGGAATACTTAACGAGAAGCCCCGCGAAGGGAAGAAGGAGAGCGGTGGTGGTCACGTTGAAGATAACGTGGAAGAAAGAAACTCTCATCTGGAGCGACATCGGGTCGCCGCCGGGGAACATAGAAATGAGAAGATTTATCATCGGCTCCTTGAATATCCAGATTATTGCCGTGAAAATCACCGTGCCTATAAGGTTGAAGGTGAAGTGGATAAGCGCAACTCGCTTGGAATTCGCATTCGCACCAACCGAAGCCAGCAGGGCTGTAACGCAAGTACCGATATTAGCACCGAGCACGATAAAGAGCGCAAGCTCAAGAGGCATAACTCCTGTGCCGACCATCGTGATAACGACACCCGTTGCGGCAGAGGAGCTCTGAATAAGAGCGGTGAACACAATGCCAACAAGAATAAGCAGGAGAGGGAAGTCTATCACGGAGAAAATACCCGTGAACATATCCTCAACGAGAGGATTTCCGAAAGCACTTTCGCTGCTCATAACCTCAAGACCGACGAATATCAAGCCGAGACCCGAGAAAAGCGAGCCGCAAAGCTTTATCTTTTCCTTCTTGGAAAAGCCCATCATCACGCCTGCAAAGGCGAGAAGATACATCGCCATATTGAAGTAATCGTTCTTAAGTGCCACAAGCACGCCCGTGACAGTCGTACCGATGTTGGCACCCATTATGATCGGGGTCGCCTGCATAAGGGTCATAACGCCTGCGTTAACAAGACCGATGACCATAACCGAGGTGGCAGAGGAGCTTTGAATAATTGCCGTCACTCCCGCACCGATGCCTACTCCCGAAAAACGGTTGTTGCTGATTTTTTCAAGCAGTCTTTTCATACCGCCGCCCGCACTCTTTTCAAGAGCATCGCCGAGGAAATTCATACCGACGATGAATACTCCAACGCCTGCAAGCAGCCAAATAAGACTTGAAAAAAGCTGTACTACCTGATCACCCGATAACATAATTTCTCCTTCAAAAATAAATAAAATACCGTTAAATATAATACCATAAAATAAGCAAAGATTCAGCAAAGATAAACAAAACCGAAAAAACGGCGGAATATGTAAACAAAAAATTACAAAATCCGCCGTTCTCGAATTGATTATTTCATTTTTTCAATATAAACCTCGCCGAGCTTCAAGGGAGACAATCTCTTCTCAAAGACAGTCATTCTGGGGATATATCCGCCGACCTCTGCGGCAGGGAAGGATTCGTTGATGCTCCTTCTTGCCACAGCCTCGTTTGCCGCAGTGTTGGAAACCGCTACGGTGATCTTGCCCTGGGACTTAAGAAGCTCTGTGGGAATATACGCATACATAGGTCTCATTCCAACGTTGCAGGCGTATTCGCCGTCAAGGTATACCGCCGCGCTTGTAGAGGTGTTTTCGAAGCGAATACGGAACCTCTCGCCCGCCTCGGGCTTCTTGCAAAGCTCATAATCAGCCTCGTAGTAAACGGTGCCCGAGAAGTCGTCGCCAACGGGAGCCTCGCCCATATAGCTTTCATTCTTTATGCCGTGATAGCCGATCATATATCTATCGTAGGATACAGGCTTGAAGCCCGAAAGCTTCGCCGAGCAGCAAACCTCCTCGGAGTCGGTCTCGTACTCCTTATCGGTGAGAAGGAACACCGCGATCTCTCCTGCGGGAAGAGCGGATATCGCGCCGTCGCTTCTTGTCATATCACCTGTGAGAGGGTCTATGCGATAGATATTCTCACCGCCCGAAAGGGTGAGTGCCTCGCTTGCAGGCTCAATTCCCTCGTTAAAGATAAACCAAAGTCTGCCATCGTCAAGCCGTCTTGTCATTACCTTAAGATAGGAATTATCAAAGGTGTAAGCAGGCTTGCCCTCTCCGAGATAGGGTGCGATCTTCGCCTTCACGTCCTCGGGCATATATCTGCAAGCCGAAACCGCGAAGTGCTTATAAATTGCGTCGCCAAGCTTCAAGCCGTCGCCTGTGTCAACAGCGTCTCTTATGCCTCTGTCGTCGATAATATCGAAGGGAATATTCCTTTCCTCAAGAGAGGTGCCCAGCTTTTTGAAGGCGTAGCTTGCATCGTCAAGAGTATCGGGCGACGCGCCGAAATCGTCGCAGGGAAGATAAAGTGCCGTGTCTCCCTCGGCATAGCCGAGACGGAGAAGATAAGAAAGCCTTGCATAATATTCGTTGATATGCTTAAGGTTATCAAAGCCTGGCTTCTCGGGGCAGAAGCCCGGGCGCATCGCAAGCGCCGAGCATCTTGATTTTCCGTAGGGGAGAGTGAGGAAGTTAAAAACGTTGATGCCGCGGATAGCCTGGAAGTTTGCCGCAAATCTCATCTCGTCGGGAGTGACGCCGTCGCCGTAGATGGAGAAGGTCTCGGTGAGCGCAAGGTTTCTGCCCTCCTGGCGTGCCGCAGAGGGTGCAAGACGGGGGAAGAATGCCATTCCGAGAGTCTCGTCGTCAACGGGAGCTCTGCCGCCATAGGGGTACCTTATCTGCTCCCAGATAACGTCAATTCCGGGGACGTGGAAGTTGCGCAGACCGTCCATCAAGCTCCAATAGCCCTTAACCGTGCCGCCAAAGGGACGGTTATCTATATCAAGATGACCCGAATAGTAAACGCCGTTTGCCTCGCACCAATCGTGGATAGGAGCAAAGGTGTTCTCGCGGAAGAGCTTTCCGAGGAGAATATTGTGGTCGGCTCTCGCGCGCCGCTCCGCCTCGGTCTCAACCTGTGCGCCGTCATCGTTGATAACGTAGAGATAGTCGCGAAGATCGTAGCCGAACTCCTTTTCAAAGAGCTCGAATTCGTTATCCGCAATGGATTCTCTCATAAGGCCGGGCTCGTCTGTGAAGAATAGCGGAATCGTGCCGCCAAAAAGATCGCCCACTCTCTTTTTGTATTCCTCGTAGGTATTGTTCAGGAAGGTGTCCGTTACCGAGCGGTTTGTGTAGTCCACACGGCAATTCCTCAGCACCCTCTCCTCAACGTAATACGCCGTGAGAGTGCAGTCGCGTGAGGTTATATAATCGTCGGGAAGTCTCTTTTTGCCGCAGAACAGCGCAACGAATTTATCGCTCGTGGGATAAAAACGCTTGTCGGCGATAAGGCTGACCTCCTCCTTCCGAAGGAACTTCAGCTTTGCGTTCGGATTCTGACGCAGAGTGTTTGCGCAAGCGCCGCCCGAGGGCCAGCCGCCCTCGTCGTATATCCAGGGCTTGATGCCCATAGCCACGCATTTGCGTATCGCGTATTCGATAAGCTCCCAGAATTCCTCGGTGAGATATTCCGGGTCCATAAAGGTCCTGAGCGTGTCGGGGCCGTAATCCTTGGGCATCGGAAGTATATAAAGCGATTTGATGCCCGCCTTCACAAAGCCCTCAAGCCGCTTGTCTATTCCTTCCTTGGTGACAGGCTCGTTCCAAAGCCAGGAATATGCAACGTTACATTCAAGCGGAGGATTTTTCATAGCCTCCCTGCTGAACTGTGCACCGGGTCTGATATTCATAATGTTTTCCTTTCAAGACGTATTCCGCAACACGGGTTATACGTTTTTTTATTTTAATATAAAGGGTACTGCCCCTATTTTAACATAAAGGGGCCCGTCTTTATTTTAACATAAAGGGTATCGCCACGGAAGACAATTTATTCCGCAAAATCTGTACTATCTTCCGTTAAAGTTAGATAAGCCGCTCGATCTTGATCTTGCCAATCTTCAAGGGATGACGCCTTGCCTCAAATATACGGGTCCTATCCTGATATAATCCGACCTCTGCCTTGGGGTGAGAATTGATTATATCATCCTTCGCAAGGATCTCGTTTGCCGCCGTGTTTGCAACAACGACGCTGACCTTGCCGTTCTTCGAGAGTTCAGCTCCCGAAACCGTCACCGCCATAGGAGACATACCGAGAGGATGCTCCTCGCCGCCGAGAGTGACTCTTGCGGTAACGCCGAAGCCCTCAAGGGTAACGAGGTATGTGTCGGTCGCACAGGGCTCCTCGGCGAGGGTATATTCGCCCTCAAGAGTGATCTCTCCCGAGAAGTCTCTGTCTACCTTGGGCATACCGTAGCCGTATTCGTTGGTAAGACCGTCGTAGGTGATAACGAAGCGGTTATAGGAGAGGGGCTTCAGCTCGCTGATCTCGGCAACAAGCTCTTTGCCCGAGGGGAGAGTGTCGATCACGTCGTCGGTCACGTAATATACCGCAATGTCACCACAGGTGAGAGTCAGCTCGCAGTCGGTGTCAATATATGCGTCGCCGTTTGCAAGGTCGATGCGATAGATATTCTTTCCTCCCGAAAGAGTGAGCTTCTCGCTGACGGTGGGCTCGCCCTCGTTGAATACGAACCAAAGCCTTCCCGAATCAAGAAGTCTTGTGTAAACGCGGAGCTTGTCGTTTTTGAAGGTATACGTAGGCTCGCCCGCGCCAAGGTAAGGCGCGATCTTCGCCTTCACGTCCTCGGGCATATACTTATTTGCGGGCACCACGATATGGCGGTAGACCGCATCGCCGAGCTTAAGTCCGCCGTCGCAAATAACAGCCTCTCTTATGCCCTTGTCGTCAATAATATCAAAGGAAATATTCTTCTCTTCAAGCTCAACTCCCGCCGCTCTGAAGGATTCAACGGCCGCCGCGGATATCTCCTCACTCGCCATATAGTCGGTGCAGGGGTGATAGAGAGCCGTGTCTCCCTCGGCATAGCCGAGACGGAGCAGATACGCAAGCCTTGCGTAATACTTGTTGATATGAGCGAGGCTTCCAAAGCCGGGCTTTTCGGGGCAGAAGGCGGGGCGCATCATAAGTGCCGAGCATCTTGTCTTGCCGTAGGGAAGGGTGAGGAAGTTGAAAACGTTGATGCCTCTCACCGCCTGATAGTTTGAGGCGTACCTCATCTCGTCGGGAGAAATGCCGTCGCCGTAGATGGAATAGGTCTCTGTGAGAGCAAGATTTCGCTTCATCTGTCTTGCCGCCGAGGTGGCGATCCTCGTGAAGAAGGGCATCCTTTCGGTCTCCTCCTCGTCCACAGGCTGTCTGCCGCCGTAGGGCCATCTTATCTGCTCCCAGATAACGTCGATACCGGGGATCTGCATCGTTCTCAGAACGTCAACAACGCTTGCATAGCCGTTTCTGCAAGCATCGGGATAGTTGTCCGCCATAACGTGACCCGAATATGCTATTCCGTTCTTCTCGCACCACTCGGAGAGCTTAACGAAGGTGTTCTTATAGAACAGCTCGCCCGTGTAGGTAAAGTAGTCTATTCTTGCCTGATTTTCCTTCTCGGTATTGCATACGCCGTTATCGGGAATGACGTAGATGTAGTCGCACAGATCGTAGCCGTATTTTTCGATAAAGCCCTCGAAAAGCCCCTTGGGGAGGGTATATCTTGCAAGTCCGGGCTCGTCGGTGAAGAAGAGGGGAACAGTGTTGCCGAAAAGATCGCCGACAATGCTCTTATAGCCCTCGTAGGTGTTATTTATAAAGGTTTCCGTAACCTTTTCATCGGTAAAGTCGATAAAATAGGGAATGTGCGGTGTTCTGTTGATATAGAACTCCTTAACCGTTATATCCTTATCCGCACAGAAGCCCTCGTAAATTCTCGTTTTGCCGTCGAATGCGCTGATAAGATCCTCGCAAGGGATGTATTTTTCGCCTGCCATAAGAGTTATCTCTCTGTCTGCAAGCTTGAGTGCGGGTGCATCGGGATACTGCATTTCGGTCCTTCTTCCCGCCGCACCCGAGGGCCAACCGCCCTCGTCGTAGATCCAGGGCTTGATGCCAAGCTCAACGCACTTGCGCATAGCGTAATTAACTATATCCCAGAATTCCTTCGTGAGATACTCGGGAGAGAGGAAGGTGCGGAGCGTTTCGGGCCTGAAATCCTTGGGGAGAGGGAGTATGTAAAGCGACCTTATGCCCGCCTTAACAAAGCCCTCAAGTCTCTCGTCAATACCCTCGCGGGTGACGGGCTCGTTCCAGAGCCAGGAATATGTTACCTCACATTCAAGGGGAGGATTCTTAAGTAGCTTCTGATCAAATTTTTGTCCGGGTAAAATGTTCATTTTCTGTCTCCTTTTTCTGAATAAACATATTTTGTAAACAAATAATTACATTTTCTGCGTTTTATACCTTGCCGCCCTGGTCGGGATATCATTTCATTTTGGAAAGATAAACCTTGCCGAAGCGTAGAGTCGGCACCTTCTTTTCAAATTCCTCGATCCTTTCAAGATAAGGGCCGAGCTCTGCCTTGGGATAAAATCTCTTTAGGTGCTCCTTCGCCTGTATCTCGTCAAGGGATGAGTTTGCCACGGTTATTTTTATCTCGCCCGACCGAGGAAGCGAGCCCCCCTTGATGATAGCCTCCATAGGAGTCGTGCCAAAAGTGTATCTTTTGCCTCCAAGCTCTGCCGCCGCTGTGAGAGAGAAGCCCAAGAGGGAAAGCTTATATCGCTCGCCGACCTTTGGCTCGTTATCAAGCGAATAGCTTGCGGCGTAGGAAACCTCGCCCGAGAAGGGCTCGCCGTCGCTCGGTGCACCCTTGCCGTATTCGTTATAAAGTCCGTCGAAGGTAACGAGAAGCTTTTTATATGAGTCAGGCTCAAAGCCCGAAAGCTCACAGGTGAATTCGACCTCCTCGCTCACCGTGGGGTATACCTTATCGGTGAGCAAAAAGACTGCCATATCTCCACCGCCAAGCACCGCCTCTGCGCGATCGACCTCGTATATCTCGCCGAGATCTGCGTTCAGCTTGTAGATATGCCTTGCCGAGATCGAAAGCTCCTCGCGCACCGCATCCTCGCCCTCGTTGAAGATAAACCAAAGTCTGCCATCGTCGAGCTTTCTTGTCATAACGCGGAGGAATTTATTCTTAAATTTATACACGGGGGTGCCCATACCGAGGAATTTCTCGCATTTTTCCTTAACGTCCTCGGGCATATATCTGCACTCGGGGACTGCGATATATCGGTAGGTAGCATCACCGAGGCGAAGCCCTTCAGGTGTTATGGTAGCCGCTCTTATACCCGCATCGTCAATAATATCGAAGGGAATATTATTTTCTTCAAGAGACACTCCGAGTGCACGGTAGCTTTCAACAGCCGCCTCGGAAACATCCTTGCCTGCGCAGTAATCGCGACAGGGGTGATATAGCGCGACCTCGCCTTCGGCATAGCCGAGCCGTGCAAGATAAGAAAGTCTTGCAAGATAGCGGTTTATCTGCCCGAGATTATAAAATCCGGGCTTCTCGGGGCGAAAATCGGGGCGCGTTGCAAGTGCTGAAAATCTGCTTGCGGAGAAGGGAATATGAGCAAAGCTCAAATAGTTCACGCCGCGTATAAGATGATAATTTGAAACGTATTTTATTTCGTCGGGAGTTATGCCGTCTCCGTAAATTCCCATAGCCTCTGTGAGAGAAACGTTCTTGCCCGTCTGCCTTGCGGCACTTGGAGCAAGCCTTGGGAAGAAGGGCATTCTCGCCGTCTCCTCTCCGTCAAACGGGTCTCTGCCGCCGTAGGGAAATCTTATCTGCTCCCATATTGCGTCAACACCTGGAATATCAAACCTTCTCAGAATATCCACCTGGCTGAAGTATCCGCACCTTATGCTATCGGGGTAATTATCCGCCATAAGATGTCCTGCATAGCAAATGCCGTTTTTGCCGCACCACTCGGATATCTTATCAAAGGTGCTCTTAAGGAAAAGCTCGCCGACAAATTCGCAATAATCTATCCTCGCGCGCCGCTCCTCCTCGGTCCTTGCAAGGGCTCCGCCATCGGGAATAACGTATATGAAATCCTTAAGATCGTAGCCGTATTTTTGGGTGAAACGCTCAAAGGTGTTTTTGGGGAGAGTGTATGGCTTGAGGCCGGGCTCGTCTGTGAAGATCAAGGGAATATGCTTCCCGAAATGCTCTCCTGCGTGCTCCTTGTATTTTTCGTAGGTGTTTTTCAGAAACTCCTCTGTTACGCGAGGATCCGTGTAGTCGGTGAAGGCTCTTGCAAAGGTCTCGCCCTCGTAATATTCTGTGAGCGTGATATCATCCTTTGCAACGTAGTCGGAGGGAAGCCGTACTCTGCCGTCATAAAGGGCTATAAAGCCTTCGGACGGGGTAAAGCCTTCGCCCGCAGAAAGTGTCACCTCTCTTGTGTAGAGAAGCCTTGCCACACCCTCCGGGTAATTTTGCAGAGTCCTTCCGCAAGCTCCGCCCGACGGCCAGCCACCCTCGTCGTATAGCCAGGGCGTAAAGCCCATCTCGCAGGCCTTGTCCAGAGCGTATTTTGTGAGAGCCCAATATTCCTCTGAAAGATAAGCGGGTGACATATAGGTCCTCGTCAGCTCAGGCCTGAAATCTATGGGAAGTGGAAGTATGTAAATCGAACGAACTCCTGCCGCCCATATTTCCTTCAGTCCTTGGTCGATCCCCTCTTTTGTGATCGGAGTGTTCCAAAGCCAGGAATACGATACCTCGCAATTGGCGGGCGGTGTGAAGAAAAGCTCGGGAGAGAAGCCCTCGCCGCCTTTTAAAGTCAATATCATAAAATGTCTCCTTGTAAAATCTACCTTGCAATCAAACGGATCTTTATATCAAACAAGCCTTTTGATCAGACGAATTTTTCAATAAATATCCTTCCGAGAGAAAGCGCGGGAACTCTGCTCTCAAATTCGCGCAGCTTTGGAATATAGTGAGTGCCGCGCTCCGCCTTGGGCATAGAGTCGATAATATACTGCTTTGCCCTTATCTCGTTTACGGCGGTGTTTGCCAAAGTGACTCTCACCTTGCCGTCCTTTTCGAGTGCCGAGCCGTCAACGATGCCCTCCTTGGGAGACATTCCAAGCGCCAGCACACGGCCGCCAAAGTTCAGAGAAACGGTGGTCGCCGTCCCCTCGCAGACTATCCTGTACCTTTCGCCCGCCTTTGGTGCTTCGGGGAGAGTGTAACTGCCCTCGTAGGTTATCTCACCCGAAAAATCGGGAGTTATCTCGGGCGCGCCCTCGCCGTATTCGTTAAAAATGCCCTTATAATCAAGAACAAATTTCTTGTAGGAAACGGGCTTGAGATCTGTGATCTCGGCGCATCTTTCGGTGCTTCTTGTCACCGTGGGATATTTCTTATCCGTCGCAAGATAGACCTTTATCTCTCCGCAGACCGCAGTGCAGGGAACACCCTCTGCCTCGTACATCTCGCCCGAGCGAGGGTCGATCTCATAGACGTTTTTGCCGCCCGAAATATCTAGCTTCTCCTGTACCGTCTCCGCGCCCTCGTTGAAGATAAACCATAGCCTTCCTTCATCGAGCCGCCTTGTCATAACGCGGAGAAATTTATTCTTAAATTTATACACGGGGGTGCCCATACCGAGGGATTTTTCGCATTTTTCCTTAACGTCCTCGGGCATATATCTGCACTCGGGCACGGCAATATAGCGGTATAGAGCATCGCCGAGGCGAAGACCCTCGGGGGTAAGGGTAGCATCTCTTATACCCGCATCGTCAATAATATCAAAGGGAATATTATTTTCTTCAAGATAGGTGCCGAGAGCCTTGAAGCTTGCCGAAGCCCGATCAAGGACCTGCATTCCCGCAGAGAAATCACAGCAGGGTATATAAAGGGCGACCTCGCCCTCCGCATATCCAAGCCTTGTCAGGTAGGACATTCTCTTTGCGTATTCGTGAATTTCCGAAAGATGATAAAATCCCGGCTTCTCGGGGCGGAAATTCGGGCGGGTCGCAAGAGCAAGAAGACGTGAGTTGCCAAAGGAGATCGGCGCAAAGTTCATCGCGTTGATGCCCCGCACGTATTGATAATTCATCACGAAGCGGATGGTGTCGTGATCGAGACCGTCGCCGTATATACCAAGCGACTCGCTCACAGTCACGTTTCTGCCCGTCTGCCTTGCGGCGCTCGCGGCAAGCCTCGGGAAAAAGCCCATACCAAGGGTCTCGTCGTCCACGGGAGTTCTGCCTCCGTGAGGATATCTTATCTGCTCCCAGATAACGTCAACTCCGGGGATATGGAATTGCCTTAAAGCGTTCAACATACTGAAAACGCCCTTGACCGTGCCGCCGTATGGGCGGTTGTCTATATCGAGATGCCCCGAATAATAGATGCCGTGCTTCTCGCACCAATCGTGCAGGGGCTTGAAGGTGTTTTCAAGGAAAAGCTTTCCAAGGAGAATATTGTGGTCGATAAGTGCGCGTCTTTCGACCTCTGTGAGGTCGCCGTCGTTATCGGTGAGAACGTATGCAAGATCCTTAAGATCGTAGCCGAACTCCTTTTCAAAAAGCTCAAACTCGTTATCGGCAAGGGCGGAGCTGAGAAGACCCGGCTCGTCTGTGAAGATAACGGGAATGCTCTCGCCGAAAAGGTCGCCCACCCTCTCGCGGTATTTTTCGTAGGTGTTGTTTATGAAGGTCTCGGTTACGGAGCGGTTGGTGTAGTCAACTCTGCAACCGTTAATCACCTTTTTAACACAGTAATAAGCCGTCAGAGTACAGTCGCGGGAGGCGATATAATCGTCGGGAAGCCTGTGCTTTTTATTGAAAAGAGCAATAAAGCCCTCCTCGGGAATAAACCTCTTATCCGCCATAAGCGAGACCTCTCGCTTTTCGATAAGCTTAAGAGCCGCCGCGGGGTTTTCCCGCACAGTATTATAGCAAGCACCGCCCGAGGGCCAACCGCCCTCGTCGTATATCCAAGGCTTTATCCCGAGCTCTATACATTTTCTTAAGGTGTATTCCGCAATATCGAAAAACTCCTCCGTGAGATACTCGGGAGCGAGAGAGCTCCTCATCATCTCGGGGTTGAAATCCTTGGAGAGGGGAACTATGTAGATGGATTCTATCCCCGCCTTCTTATATTCCAAGAGCTCGCGGTCCACACGCTCCCTTGTGACAGGCGCGTTCCAAAACCACATATAAGTTACGGCGTATTCGGCAGAGGGAGACAAAAGCTCTCCGACCGAAAATTGCTTGCCGGGTAAAATATTCATACTCTTACCTCAAAATAATATACTTACGCCTTTATTTTACCTAATTAATATAAGAATGTCAACCCCTTTTGGAAAAGAAAAAAAGTATTTTTTAAAGGAAAGTAACTATTTGGTTATTGAATTCCGAACTTGCCCGAAAAAAACGTGAGGCAAGTGGCAAAATATGGATTTTCTGCGAGCGGTATTTTTTTGAAATTCAATGCATATTTATTGAATGAAGGCTGAATAAAAAGGAGTTCAATATGAAAGAAAATATCCGTGAAAAAACGAAAAAACCGCTTGACGGGCTGATAGGTAAAGTACCTCTCGGCAAAGAGGGAGCAGAGAAGAAGGGCGGAATTTTTGCGCGAGTGTCGGGACTTCGTCCGTATATACTCACCTATCTTGTGGCAATAGCGATACCTCTGCTGGTCGGAATACTGTCGGCACTTCTCACAAAGGATTTTATGATATCCTATGAGGAGCTCCCAAAGCCGCCCCTGGCACCCCCTGCCGCCCTCTTTCCGATAGTGTGGACGGTGCTCTATATATTGATGGGTATAAGCTCTGCCACCGCCGTGATCTCAAGGGACACGGACAATATGCGGTCGCTTCGCACATCCCTTGAATATTACGCAATGAGCCTTGCCTTGAATTTCGGCTGGAGCATAATATTCTTCCGTGCCGAGGCGTATTTCGGCGCGCTTATTTGGCTGCTTCTCCTTCTTTTCACGGTTATTAAAACGGTGAAAAATTATAAAAAGGTCTCAAAGCTATCTGCATATCTTCAAATCCCCTATATAATCTGGCTTGCCTTCGCGGCATATCTTAATAGCTTCTATGCCCTGTTTGCGGCATAAGAGTCGAAGCAAAAAAATATGCGACCAATCAAAGAAAAAACAATATTTTAATAGCGAAAATATTGGTAAATGTAAATAATAATTGTCAAAAAGTGTAAATCAAGCGGCGGTTTGGTGCGAGAATATGCTCCTTTCCGCCGCAAAAATTATTTACAAATCAATGCGGATATCTCGGTTTCGCTTCGGCTTTTTGTTGGCTATGCGAGCGACTCCTTTGGAATATCTTCTGCTTCACTTCAAAAAAATTCCATTAAAAATTTTTATAAAGCTATTGCATTTTTTTAATAAATGGTGTATAATTTCATCATAAGAATTGCGTTTGACGGAAGAATATGCCAAAGCGATCCCCAAAGAGAGCCTGCGGTCGGTGCGAGCAGGTGGGTGAGGTGGCTTTCCGCTTCCCGAGCATTCGGCGAGGAGCCGAGGGTGCCCCCCTTATCGGGCAAAGAGCGGCAGCCCCATATAGTCGGGGTATGCAATTTGGGTGGCACCACGGAGTTATTCGTCCCATTTCGGGTCGGATAGCTTTTTTGTTTTTATACGGCAAAGAAAAACCGAATGGCTCGCTCCGCCTCCTTTATGGATAAGCTAAAATAAAAATGAGATAAAAAAGAAAGAGGAAAAGAAAAAATGATCGACATCAGATTCCTTCGCGAAAACCCCGAGCTTGTTAAGGAGAACATCAAAAAGAAGTTCCAGGATTCAAAGCTCCCCCTTGTAGACGAGGTGATTGCTCTTGACGAGCAGCTTCGTCAGAATAAAAAGCGCGCAGACGATCTCCGCGCAAACAGAAACAAGATCTCAAAATCCATAGGTGCGCTTATGGGTCAGAAGAAGTTTGAGGAGGCAGAGGCGGCAAAGAAGCTCGTTGCGGAGCAGGCAGAGGAGCTTGCAAAATGCGAGGCTCTTGAGGCTGATCTCAACGAGAAGGTCACAAACATTATGATGGTTATCCCCAACATCATCGACCCCACCGTTCCCGTCGGTAAGGACGACTCCGAAAACGTTGAGGTTGAGAAGTTCGGCGACCCCGTGACCCCCGCCTTTGAGATCCCCTATCACACCGACATTATGGAGCGCTTTGCGGGCATCGACCTTGACGCCGCTCGCCGTGTTGCGGGTAACGGCTTCTATTATCTTATGGGCGACATTGCAAGGCTCCACTCCGCCGTTATCTCCTACGCAAGAGACTTTATGATCGACCGCGGCTTCACCTACTGCATCCCTCCCTATATGATCAGAGCAGGCGTTGTCACAGGCGTTATGTCCTTTGCCGAGATGGATGCTATGATGTATAAGATCGAGGGCGAGGACCTTTACCTCATCGGTACCTCCGAGCACTCAATGATCGGTAAGTTCATCGATCAGATCATTCCCGAGGCGGAGCTGCCCTACACTCTCACCTCCTATTCTCCCTGCTTCCGTAAGGAGAAGGGCGCTCACGGCATCGAGGAGCGCGGCGTTTACCGTATCCACCAGTTCGAAAAGCAGGAGATGATCGTCGTCTGCCGTCCCGAGGAGTCGGCTGACTGGTTCAATAAGCTCTGGAAGAACACCGTCGATATGTTCCGCACTCTTGATATTCCTGTCAGAACTCTTGAGTGCTGCTCGGGCGACCTTGCCGACCTTAAGGTGAAGTCTATCGACGTTGAAGCCTGGTCTCCCCGTCAGCAGAAGTATTTCGAGGTAGGCTCCTGCTCCAACCTCGGTGACGCACAGGCGAGAAGACTTAAGATCAGAGTTAAGGGCGCAGACGGCAAGCCCTACCTTGCACACACCCTCAATAACACGGTCGTAGCACCCCCCAGAATGCTCATCGCCTTCCTTGAAAACAACCTTAACGAGGACGGCTCGGTCAATATCCCCGTGGCACTTCGTCCTTATATGGGCGGCGCGGAAAAGCTCATTCCCAAGAAGTGATGCGCGAGGGTGAAGCGATGAAAAGAGAAAACTGTATTCTTATAATTGCAGGACCCTCTGCCGTTGGCAAAACCACGGTGGCATATTCTCTCATAGAGCGTGATCCCCGATTTGAGTTCGTCCGCTCGGTAACGACAAGAGCCAGCCGCGGCGACGCATACGACAACGAATATATCTATATCACGATCCCCGAATTCAAGGAGCTTATCGGAAACGGCGGCGTCCTTGAGCACACCGAATACGCAGGCAATTTTTACGGCACGCCCCGCTCCGAGGTAAAGAGGATCCTTTCCGAAGGAAAGATCCCCCTCCTTGTCCTTGATATTAACGGCGTTGGCTCGCTTATGAAAAACGCAGGCGACCTCTCCGTGTGCGGCGTGTACGTCTACGACGAGCTTGCGAAGATTGAGGATAGGCTCCGCGAGCGCTTCCTCGGCGCGGGCTCTACTCCCGACGGCGAGCGCAGATACGAAAGCCGAGTTAAGCAAAACGTCTCGGACTACGAAAATATGCTTGAATATAAGGATAGATTTTTCGCCTTTATTCCCAACAAGGGAACGGTCTCCGAGGCGGGCGAGCTCGTGCTCTCAACCTTCAAGTGCTTCGCGGACGGTGCCCCTCGCAGCTCCGCCGAGATAGATAAGGCTGCAAGGCAGCTCACCGAAAGCACAAAATAAAGCATTTCCTCTCATTTTAGAAAAGCAGAGCTTTCCCCTTCGGGGAAAATAAAAAGCCAAGATCGGTCTGATCTGCGCCTCATAAAGCAGTGAGCTTTGGGGTCGCACCAGTCTTGATCTTGGCTTTTTATTTGTGCTTGGTATTTATTTTTTCAGCCTCGGTCGTGCCGATCAATTATCGCTTTCGACCTCGGGCAGAGAAGGGCGACGCTTCTGCACAGGCACGCCCCGCTCGGTGAGATGCGCAAGGAGCTCCGCCTCGGAGCCGAGGGTGAAGCCGCGGCGCGAAAGCATCATAAGTCTTCTGCCCGCCATAATGATGTAAATATAATTTTTCGTGCAAAAGACCTTTCTTATTGAGTTGACGTAAAATGCCATCTCCTCTCCCTCGCGGAAGAAAAGCTCCTCTCCAAAGCAAATTGTCACGGGTGGATTATCCGTTTGGGTGGCAAGAAAGACTCTTATATTCTTGCAGGTGGAGCGGTACCTGAAAAAGTAAAGAAGAAAAACAAAGCAAAAGAGCAGAATGACGATCACGGTCGCAACGTCAATGGCGTATTCGGTGCAGAATTTATAGACCACCGCAAATATCATAGATGCAACGTACAGCGCCGTGAATATTTCCACGATAAGTGAAAAGGGCCTCAAAAAGAAATAATGAAAGTAGACCTCGCGGTATCCTTCGGCAGAGGGGGTAGTGGTGTTTTTGAATTTTGTGCTGATATTATCCATAGTGCGCTCCAGGTTAGATTTGAATTAATTTTACCACAGCCAAGCTGAAAAATCAATAGATAATAAGAAATATCAAAACAACACTTGATTTGTCTCGGCTTATGTGTTAAAATTATTACAAAAAGAAAGTAGGAGACGAAAATGAAAAAAATAATTTCAATCCTTTTATTGCTTATAATGCTCCTTGGTATGACCTCCTGCACAGGCGGAGGCAATTCGGGCGAAAACGGGGACGAGCAGCAGGACGGCTCGGGTAACGGCGACAGCACAGACGGCGAGGGTGAGCTCGGCGTAGCTCTGTATTTCACCGCGGCAACAAACGATCCCTCATCCGAGAGCACCGTGTGGGCGAAAAAATATAAGAACACTATAATAAACGGCGGCTATAATTCCTTTATGCCGGGAGAATATCTCGCCTTTCACGTAATGGTGAAAAACGAATCGTCCCTCTTGATGAAGTATGATCTGGCTCTTTCGGATGCAGAAGGATTTTCGGCTCTTATAAACGCTCTTGACGTATACTGCATACATATCCCCGACGGTCCCCTTGAGGGGGCAGACCTCACAAGCGAAAATATGATCGGCACCCTCGGCGATGTGCTTGATGAGGGGAGCTTGTTCAATGGAGCTATCGCCCCTGAGGATAGCTTTAATTTCACGATCGCAATTAAGATGAACGAGGCGACGAGCAATAGCTTTGCAAATATGGCTCTCGGTGCAGACCTTAGCCTTAACGTCACATACGAGGTCTTTAAGAGTGAGGAGGACACAAAGCCTGGCGACGGCAGTATAGATTTCCCAGGGGTCGATTTTTGATCCGCAAAAAACACCTCGCAAGAGTAGCAAAAAATGTAAAAAACCGCAAAAGCCACACCCCGTGTTGAGCTTTTTGCGGTTTTTCTTTTGATTTCAATTTATAAAATGTAAACAATTAATTACTAATATTGCTTTCGGAATTTTCTGCCTGAGGCTCTTTTCTTTTAGCCCTTCGACCCTTCGGCAGGTCTATTTCATTCCAAAGGGTAAACCCGAGAATGAGCACACCTCCGACAATTTGCAAGGGCTCGATCTGCTCGTGAAGAATTATCACAGAGCAAAGCACTGCCACAAGGGGATCGATATAGCTGAGTATTGCCGCCTTTTGCCCGGGGAGCTCCTTGATAGCGGTAAAATAGAGGCAATAGGTAACGCCTGTGTGAATAAGTCCCACAACCAAAAGGCAAGCCCAACCGCCGCCGTCAAGAGAGCCGAGACCCGAGCCGCCTGTGAAAATAACGTAGGGGATCAGCACCGCCACCGCCGAAACGAACTGAATAAAGGTCCTTTGAATACCGTCCACGTCACGAACGAATTTGTTTAGGATTATAACGGTGGCGTAAAATACCGCCGCGCCAAGACCGAAAAGAATTCCGAGAAGATGGTTTCCCGCGCCGAGAGCACCCACTCCCGTGATAAGCACAATACCCACGGTAGATGCACCGAAGCACACCCATTGCTTCCAGCCCATCTTTTCCTTGAAGATGATAGGGCACACCACCGTTACGATAACGGGCGCGAAATAATAGCTGAGTGTCGCAACAGACACAGTCGTGTATCTGTATGCCTCAAAAAGCAATATCCAATTTACTCCGATCGCCGCGCCCGATATGATCAGAACGGGTAGCCTCTTGCCAATTGCGCGAAGGTCGATTTTCTGCCTTTTGAACAGTAAAAACGCGCCGATTATTATGAGCGCAAGCACTCCGCGATACAAGGCAAGCTCGGCGGATGAAATATTGATATTAGCCCTGAAAACACCGATAGTTCCAAACACCGCCATCGATGCTATCATCATAATTTTAGCCGAGGTCTCCCGTTTCATTATGAATTCTGCTCCCTTCGCTCGGCACACGGAGAATTTTGCCGCCACCGATAAGATCACTCGTTAATAAACAAATTATATCATAACAGCGCAAGCTTGTAAAGACCCTTTAATAAATATTCCAAGGTTTTCTTGAAAAGAATGAAATCGTGCGTTGCACGATGAAATCCGAGCAAGCTCGGATGAAATCTTCGGCGTTCCACCTCAGATGAAATTAAATCCGTCCTTTTTTATCCCGACGGAGTCGGATTTCATCACGAAGTGATTTCATCCCACGATAGTGGGATTTATCCCGTCCAAAAGGACGGATTTAGTTGAAAAAAGCACCCGAGATGGGGTAGCTGGGTATTCGCCTTTGGCGAAGATACCTCCGACGTTCGCCTGGCAAGCGAGCTTGCCGATCTACCGTCGGGGTATGCGAACCAATGCGCCTTCGGCGCTTGGACGAAGCCAATGCTGCCAATGCCAACAAAAAAGCACCCGAGATGGGTGCTTTTTTGTTGGCAGGGGTAGCTGGATTCGGACCAACGAATGAGGGAGTCAAAGTCCCTTGCCTTACCGCTTGGCTATACCCCTATGAAATTTTCCTCAATATTCTACCACAAATTTGCAATTATGTCAAGAGCAAATGAAAAAATAAATAAGGCGGGCTGAAAATAAGTGTTGCTCTTAATAATTTATGAAGAAGCCCCGCCTTTTGATATTAGCGCGCTATGTAAGGCTGTTGCTTCGATCATTGCGTTTTATCAAAGCCCCGCCTTTTGCGCATTGTCGATTTCGGAAAAGCGAAAGCTTGCAATTTCACCAAACGGCAAAGACTCTATCCGATAACTTTTGTTTATCTTTTTTGCCCGCAAAATATTGACAAGAGAGGGAAGTTTTGCTAAAATATTATGTATAAAAGTATTTTTGCGCGTCAGACGCAAAATCTAATGTGAGCACACGCGCGAGAGTTGCACGCGGAGAGGAGAGCTTTATGGAAAAAAACAATCTTAAGGGCTGGTTGTATCTTTTACCCGCCTTTCTGTTTTTGGGAGTGTTCCTCGTCTATCCTCTGATAGACGTATTCATCTATTCCTTTGAGGAAAACTTCAATTTCGCCTCCCAGTCATACACAGGCGTCGGCTTCTATAATTATCTTTACGTTCTGCGCGACCCCTATTTCCTTCAGGCACTGAAGAACACCTTTATCCTCGTGCTTATCACGGTGCCCCTTTCCACCCTTCTTGCTCTTGTGATCTCCCTCGGCCTCAATTCCATAAAGGCACTTCGCAAGCTTTTCCAAACGATTTATTTCCTTCCGTACGTAACCAACACCTTGGCTGTCGGAATGGTATTTATGATACTCTTTGCAAAAACCGAATATACCGACGGACTTGTGAACACCTTCCTCGGCTTCTTCGGTATGGAGCCCATAGACTTTATTAACGGACCGTACTGGGCAAAGATGCTCGTCCTTTCTATCTACACGATCTGGATCGTTCTCCCCTTTAAGATCCTTATTCTCACAAGTGCCCTTGCATCTGTAAATCAGGAATATTACAACGCCGCAATGGTGGACGGCACAAGAAAATTCCGCATCTTCTCCCGAATCACTCTCCCGATGATCTCGCCTATGCTGTTCTACCTTATCATCACAGGCTTCATCGGCGCATTCAAGGCGTATAGCGACGCGGTTGCCATCTTCGGCACCGAGCTTAACGTTGCGGAAATGAACACCATAGTGGGCTACGTTTACGATATGCTTTACGGCGACAGCGGCGGATACCCCTCATACGCCTCCGCGGCGGCGGTTATCCTCTTCCTCATAGTCCTCACCATCACCTGCGTGAACCTCTTTATCAGCAGGAAAAAGGTACATTATTAAGGAGGGCTGAAAGTGAAAGAATTTTTTGTTAAACTCAAAAATAAAATAGCCGCTTTCCCAAAAGCGACCGCCTCGTGGGTGAGAGCTCTCCCATCAAGGCTTAAGCGAGGCTTCACTCCTCGCAATATCGGAAAAGCATTTATTTATCTTGGACTCACCCTCTGGGCACTTGCCGTGCTTTTCCCATTCTATTGGATGATAATATCCTCCTTCAAAAGCTACGGCGCGTATAACGCTGAGACCACACCGAGCTTTATTGTGAAGGACCCCACCTTTGAAAACTATATCAACGCCTTCACGGCGGTCTCTCTTGGCAAATTCCTTCTTAACACCCTGCTTTTCACGGTTATAACCACCCTGCTTATGCTGGCGGTCTCGGTCTTTGCCGCATTCTCCTTCGCCCGCATCAACTTCAAGGGAAAGGGAATTGCCTTCGCGCTTCTTCTCTCGCTTATGATGATACCTGCCGAGCTTGTGGTTATCACAAACTACGTCACCATCACTACCCTTGATTTAAGAAACACCTTCACAGGTCTGATACTCCCCTCGGTCACGTCGGTATTCTATATATACCTTCTGCGCGAAAGCTTCGCCCAGGTGCCCGACGAATTGTACCTCGCCTCAAAGGTTGACGGCACGGGAGACCTTAAATATCTCTTTAAGGTTATAATTCCCATTTGCAAGCCGATGGTGATAACCGTCACCATCCTTAAGGCTATCGAATGTTGGAATTCCTTCGTTTGGCCAAGGCTCGCCACAGACGATGAAGCATATTTCCTCGTCTCAAACGGCATACAAGCCATTCGTGAAAGCGGCTTCGGCAGAGAAAATATCCCCGCAATGATGGCGGCTGTCGTTATAATCTCCGTTCCGCTTATCGTATTGTTTATCGTCTTCCGCAATAAGATTATGGAGGGCGTTGCGAGAGGAGGTACAAAGGGATGAAAAGGCGCATTATCTCATTTATCCTCGCGGTTGCAATGCTTGCATCCCTCGTCTCCCTTCTCACCTCCTGCCACGGAAATAAAAAGCCTATGGCGGAGTTCTCCGTGCCCGAGAGCTTCGACGGTTCTAAAAAATACGAGATCAGCTTCTGGGCAAAGAGCGACACCAACATAAGGCAAACCAAGGTTTATCAAAAGGCGATCGCCGATTTTGAGAAGCTTTACCCGAACGTTGACGTCAAGCTGAAGATCTACACCGACTATCAGCGCATATATAACGACGTTATAACGAATATTCACACCTCCACCACTCCAAACGTCTGTATCTCCTATCCCGACCACATAGCCACCTATATGCAGGGAGAGGGAGTTATGGTCCCTCTTGATAAGCTTATAGACGACGAGAAATTCGGTCTTGGCGGCAGCGAGGTCAGATTTGATTCTGTGGAGAAGGGGGACGTTATAGAAAAATTCCTCGCAGAGGGCGTGCTTGACGGCAGTCAGATGGCTATCCCCTTCGTCCGTTCAAGCGAGGCGGTGTACCTGAATAAAACGTATATCGAAAAAATGGGCTACACTATCCCCGAGAGACTTACCTGGGAATTCATCTTTGAGGTCTCACAGGCGGCAATGGAGAAAAATCCCGACGGCACCTATAAGGTGAACGGTCAGAGCGTTCTCGTTCCGTTTATCTATAAGTCCACCGATAATATGATGATACAGATGCTCGCCCAGCTCGGCGCAGGCTATTCCACCGAGGACGGCAGAGTTGAGATATTCAACGACACCACAGAGCAGCTGCTCTATATGATAGCGGAGAGCGCAGAGCTTGGCGCCTTTTCCACCTTCCGCATATCAAGCTATCCAGGCGACTTCCTCAACGCTGGTCAATGCCTCTTTGCCATCGATTCCACCGCGGGCGCTCAATGGATGGGAAGCGAAGCTCCTCTCGCTGATATAGACGAGGACGCCTTCGTTGATTTTGAAACAGCGGTCTATCCCCTTCCGCAGTTCGACACCGAGGCAGACCCGAAAATGATATCCCAAGGTCCCTCCATCTGTATTTTCAATAAGGAGGATCCGGGCGAGGTCCTCGCATCCTGGCTCTTTGCGCAGTATCTGCTCACAAACGAGGTGCAGATCTCCTATGCAATGACCGAGGGCTACGTTCCCGTCACCAGCTCCGCTCAATCCGCCCCCGAATATCTTGATTATCTTTCAAGGTCGGGAGAGCTTGACGAGGACGGCTCAAACTACACCTATTATCCCGTGAAGATCGCCGCCACGAAAATACTTCTTGAAAACGTGGACAACACCTTCATCACCCCTGTGTTCAACGGCTCGGCATCTTTAAGAAACGCCGCGGGGCAGATGATAGAGGACGTCACGGGCGCAGTGAGAGCGGTACCTAAAAAGACGGTGGATGCGGCGTATATAGATGCTCTCTATGAGAAAATGAGCTCGCTTTATCATTTAGACGAGCTTGCAGGCGGCACAAGAACCGCGGCTGATGAAGGATTACCCGCAGGCTCGGTAGCACTTCTTGTAGCATTATCCACAGTATGGGTGGCTCTTGGTACTGCATTTATAGTGCAAAAGGTTAAAAAACGAAAAAAATAATTCACTTCTATTGACTTATTTCGATTTTTGTGTATAATTATAGTATGCAATTAATATGCAATACGCGCGATGCAAAATTATACGACGCGTATCACGAGCCTTTAAAAAATAAATAAAAAAATGCGCTTTGCGCAATAAAAAAGGAGAAAATTAAAATGAAAAAGTTAGTTGCAATGTTGCTTGCACTTACTCTTGTTTTCGCTTTCGTTTCCTGCGGCGAGAACGAGGAGAATGCTCCCAAGGTTGATCCCAACAAGAAGTCCGAGGGCGTTATGACCTACGCTGAGTATATGGCGGCTGATGTTGGCTCCGAGGTCGTTATCGAGGCGTTCGTTCAGGCTAAGCAGGGCTGGTGGGATGACAAGGCTGTATTCTATCTCCAAGATGGAAACGGCGGATATTTCGCTTACGATATCCCTTGCACCAAGGAGGCATACGACACATTTACCATCGGCTCCAAGGTAAAGGTTACGGGTCCTAAGGCAGAATTTAAGGGCGAGGTCGAGATATACGATAACAAAGCTCGTACCAGCACCATCGAGCTCGTACCCGGCGACAAGTGGATCGCTCCCGCATTCGACGTAACCTCGCTTATGGATAAGGATAACTACATTGATCATCAGAATAAGAAGGTAGCCTTCAAGGGTCTCACCGTTGTTGCCTCCAACGAAGATGGCGCAGCATTCCTTTACAACTGGGACGGCTCGGGTGTTGAGGGTAGCGATAGCGACCTTTACTTCAATGCCGAGATCGGCGGCAAGACCTACACCTTCGTTATCGAGTATTATCTCACAGGCGCAGACAGCGATGCATACAAGGCTGTTCAGGCTCTCAAGGTTGGCGACGTTATTGACCTTGAAGGTTTCCTCTATTGGTACGATGGCGCTCAGCCTCACATCACCTCCGTTAAGGTAAAGTAATATAAAGCCTTATGGCTGAAAAGATCTCCCGAGCAGGAAAAGTGCTCGGGAGATCTTTTGCTTTTTGTGGGGCGCGATGTCCGCTTGCCGCTTGATCCGATTTCCAAAAAAATTATATTAATAATATATTCCCAATTGATTGACAAGCATAAATATTTATGGTAAAATTAAGTAGAATTGAGAAAAGGGGGGATATTTTGGCAAGCGAGCTTCTTTTTTGCTGCCCCAAATGCGGCGGCGCGCTTACCGAGCTTGGTGCTTTCGCAAAATGCCCGCTCGGGCATAGCTTCGATAAAAGCAAATACGGCTATTATAATCTTCTCCTGTCAAACACATCGGGCACCCACGGAGACAATAAGGAAATGGTGCTTGCAAGGCGCGCGTTTCTCGGTGCGGGCTACTACGAGCCCCTCGCAAAAAGGCTCTCCGAAATTGCCGCCTCGCTCACAGATCAGAGCGGAGCACTTCTTGACGTCGGATGCGGCGAGGGCTACTACACCGTAAGGCTCGCAGAGGCTCTCAAGGCGAGGAATAATTCAACACGGGTGGCGGCATTCGATATTTCAAGGGATGCGGTAAGAGAGCTTCTCCGCAAGGAAAAAAGCATATCGGCGGCGGTGGCAAGTGCCTATGCCGTGCCTGTCTCGGACGGCGCGTTTTCCACGGTGGTGAACGCATTTTCTCCCTTTTCAAGAGAGGAGACCGTAAGAGCTCTCGCCTCGGGCGGACATTTTATTATGGCTATCCCCGAGCGTGACCATCTTTTTGAGCTTAAGGAAATACTCTATGAAACACCCTATAAAAACGAGGTGAAGGATAGCGGCATCGAGGGGCTCACCCTCGCTCACGACGAGCGGCTCACCTATAAAATGGAGCTTGGCTCAAGGGAGGATATATCCGCGCTCTTTAAGATGACCCCCTATGCATACAGAACACCTCGGAGCGCTGCGGAGAGGCTTTCGGAGTATACAAGCCTCACCGTCACAGCCGATTTCCATATCTACGTATACAGAAAGGACTGAAAATGGATATTCAGCACGGAAAATATCTCGGAGTAGACTACGGCGATAAGCGCACGGGGCTTGCCGAATGTGACCCGTCGGGACTTATTGCAAGCGGCATCTGCACCATATCCGAGGGCGGAATGAATAAGACCGCCATCAGGGTCGCCGCCGAGGCAAAGGCGCGCTCCTGCACGAAGATCATCGTCGGGCTTCCTAAAAATATGGACGGCTCGGAGGGGGCGCGAGCTGACGTCGTTCGGGCGTTTGCGGAGCTTCTCGCAACTCACACCGATATAGTAATTGAGTTTTTTGACGAGCGAATGAGCACGATGGTAGCATACCGTTTCCTCGGTGAAACAGGCACCTACGGCAAAAAACGCCGCGAGGCTGTGGACACCCTTTCGGCAGAGATAATTCTTCAAGGGTATATAGACAGAGAGCGGGCGGTCGGCGGAAGATAAGACCGAAAACATTCGCTTATTGAGCCCGAAAGCCACAGCTTCGGCTGATAGGTCTCGGGGAAAATCAAATGTAAATAATTATTTAAGGAGCATATTATGAGCACAAAAAAATACGAAACACTCGGTCTTATGGTCGACGTTTCAAGAAACAACGTTATGAGCCTTGACGGATGGAGAAGATTTCTTCCCATAGCAAAGAAGATGGGCTATAACGCCATATTCCTCTATGCCGAGGATACCTACGAGGTTGAGGGCGAGCCCTATTTCGGATATATGCGCGGCAGATATACGATCGATGAAATGAAGGAGCTTGACGAGCTTTCGGCAAGCTACGGCATCGAGATGATACCCTGCGTTCAGGCTCTCGCTCATCTTGATGCTATTGCAAAATGGGGGAAGTATCCGATGGACACTCAAGGTACCCTTCTGGTTGGTGACGAGCGCACCTACGAGCTCATCGATAATATGTTTGCGACCCTCTCAAAGTGCTTCCGTACAAGAAGAATACACGTGGGTATGGACGAGGCGATGAACCTCGGCAGAGGCAAGTATCACGATATAAACGGCTGTGAAACTCAGGCGGAGATTATGAGAAAGCATCTTGCGAGAGTAACCGAGATCGCTAAAAAATATAACTTCGAGCTTATGATCTGGTCGGATATGTTCTTCCGCGGCTGGAACGGTTCCTATTACGCACCCAAGACAAAGATCCCCGAGGATTACGTTGCGGCAGTTCCCGAGGGCGTTATCCCTGTTTATTGGGACTATTATTCACAGGACGAGAGCCGCTACGATGATATGATCTCAAATCACAAGCAGCTCACAAAAAATATCTGGTTTGCAGGCGGTGCGTGGACCTGGCGCGGATTCACTCCGGACAATGCCTTCACTCTCAAAACTATGCTTCCCGCTCTTGAAGCCTGCAAGAAAAATAAGGTTAAAAACATATTCTTCACAATGTGGGGCGATAACGGCGGAGAATGCTCAAAGCTGGGTGTGCTCCCCTCGCTCTTCTACCTTTCCGAGGTTATGAAGGGCAATTCGGATGAGGACGCGATCAAGGCAAAATTCAAGAGAGCCTTCGGCATCAGCTACGACGACTTTATGCTTATAGACGAGCCCTGCGCCGTTTATCCTATGGCAAATCCCGATAAGCAGTCCTCGGCTGTATCGAAGTCTATGCTCTATTCCGATTACTTCAACGGCTTCCTTGATGCCACAGTGGTCAAGGGCGGAAATCAGCACTTCGCCGCTCTTGCAGAAAAGCTTGAGGCGGTGGCAAAAAGCTCCCGCAAGCTCGGATATCTCTTTGATACTCAGGCAAAGCTCTGCCGAGTGCTCTCTGTAAAATACGAGCTTGGTGTTAAGACCCGCGCCGCATATAAGGCAGGGGATAAGGCTGAGCTTTCAAGGCTTGCAAGGGAGGAGTACACCGAGCTTTCAAAGCTCCTTCGCGCCTTCTATAAATCCTTCAAGAAGCAGTGGATGCACGAAAATAAGGCTTGCGGCTTTGAGGTTCAGGAGGCAAGGCTCGGCGCTATGATGCTGAGAACCGAATCCTGCAAGGAGAGGCTTCTTGATTTTGCTTCGGGTGCTATCTCGGAAATACCCGAGCTTGATGAGGAAATTCTGCTTTTCAATAGCACGGAATTCGGCAAAACTATATACTATAATTCATTCACAAAATCTTATACCAGCAACGTGATGTAATCTGCAAAACAGACGGAAATGTAAATAATAATAGTCGTTTCGGCGAAATTAGGAGAAAAAACTATGGGCAGACGATATAAGACCTATGGATTGATGATCGACCTTTCGCGCAATGCGGTTATGAGCCTTGAGGGCTGGAGAAAATTCCTTCCTCTTGTGAAAAAGATGGGATATAACGCGATCTTTCTTTATACCGAGGATACCTACGAGGTAGAGGATGAGCCCTTCTTCGGCTATATGAGAGGGCGATATTCTATCGAGGAAATGAGGGAGCTTGAAGCCCTCGGCGAAGAATACGGCATTGAGATGATACCCTGTATTCAAACGCTCGGCCATCTTGAGCAGATCTTCAAGTGGGGTGCCTTCAAGAAGGATACCGACTCCACGCTTCTCGTTGGAGACGAGCGCACCTACGAGCTGATAGACCGTATGTTCAAAACTCTCTGCGGGGTATTCAAGACCCGCCGCATACACGTTGGAATGGATGAGGCTGAGGACCTTGGGCTTGGAAATTATCTCAGAGAAAACGGCTACGAGACCCAGGGCAACATTATGCGCCGCCATCTGGAGCGGGTCAAGGAGATCGCCGATAAATACGGCTACGAGCTTCTTATATGGTCGGATATGTTCTTCCGCGGCTGGAACGGGGGAAAATATTACGCCGAGAAAACCGAGATCCCTAAAGAATACAGAGATGCGGTCGTTGACGGTATTACTCCCGTTTATTGGGATTACTATATGTCTGATGAGACTCGCTATGACGATATGATATCTAACCACCGTCAGCTCTCAAAGGACATTTGGTTCGCGGGCGGTATCTGGACCTGGCTCGGATTCTCGCCGTCTAATAAATACTCTCTCAAAACTATGCTTCCCGCGCTCCGCGTTTGCAATAGGGAAAAGGTTAAAAACGTATTCTTTACAATGTGGGGCGATAACGGCGCTGAGACTTCGAGATTTTCGGTGCTTGCCGCAATGCATTACATCGGCGAGCTCGGCAAGGGAAACACAGACGAGGCTTCCATAAAGGCGAAATTCAAGAGCCGCTTTGGAATAGAATATGATGAATTCTGCCTGCTCGACGACCCCAACAGAGTTGCCCTTGATCCCGAGTCTCCGTTTGAAAATAATTCCACCTCAAAGTATATGTTCTATTCCGACTACTTCAACGGTCACTATGATTTCACAGTCCGTGAGGGTGGAAATGAATATTATAAGGAGCTTGAAGGAAAGCTTTCTGCGGTGGCTAAAAAATCGAGAAAATACGGCTACCTCTTCGACACACAGGCAAAGCTTTGCCGAGTGCTCTCCGATAAATATGAGCTTGGAGTTAAGACTCGCGCCGCATACAAGGCAGGAAATAAGGAGGAGCTCTTAAGGCTTGCAAACGAGGAATACACAAGGCTCGAAAAAAATATTCCAATATTCTTCAAGGCGTTTGAAAAGCAATGGATGCTTGAAAACAAGGCGTGCGGCTTCGAGGTTCAGGAGCTCCGCATAGGAGGTCTTATCGCAAGGACGGCAAGCTGTAAGCGACGTCTCCTTGATTACGTTTCGGGCAAGCTCGATTCCATTCCGGAGCTTGAGGCAGAGGTACTCCCCTTCGGCGGAAGGAAGGTCGGGTGCGGAGGCTATTTCAATCGCCATCATCTCACGGCAACCTCGAATATCATTGTAGATTAATATTGGCTTGATAGCCCATAAGTAAAAAGATCGGTTAATAAGACCGAAAGCTGAAAGCTTATCTGGATATGGCATAGTCCGTTAAGGGGCGGTCGAAGCGGAGCGAGCGCAGAGAGGTATCTCAGCTCGCTCCGCTTTTTATATTGTAATGCTCGGATCGTTGCCTTGATATCTTCCGATAACGGAATAGTTTAATAGGGAAAACTACTGTTTTTCGCAGTCTTTTTCATCATCATTCTTTAAAAAATTATATTTTCCGATATTTTCCTTTTCAAAATTCATTCGGGAAACAGCCCTCTGTAAACAGAAAAAAGAACGAGAGCTTTATCATTCATAATAACTCATCTCGCCTCATAATCTATATTTCAGAGGTGAATTATGAAAAAAACGATCCTATTGCTTTTGATCTTATCAATGCTTTTATCCCTCGCCTCCTGCGGTGAGGAGCCCTCCCCGAAGGAAATGCTATCAGAGCTTTCCTCGGTATTATCTCTTGAAGGGGTAATATATTCTCCCGACATACCCGAGGGCGGGGACGGCTTTATAACAGAGGAGCTCTTCTCGGATATTTTTCTATATTACGGCGACCCCCCGAAAAGCTATGCCATAATGCTGAATTTCAGAACGGACACACCCACGGAGTGTGCCGTCTTCGTCTGCTCGGGTACTGTTGAGCTCCACGCGGTGATCGACGCCTGCAACGAGCGAATGAAACTGCTCACGGCAAAGGAGAGAGGTCTGCTTATAGTTTCGGGTAGCATAGTTTTTTATTCCACACTTGAAGATAGAGACAGAGTGCGCGCCGAGTGGACCAAAATTCTTCGCGCCCATACTTGACTTTATCAGAAACTTCCATTATAATATAAAGGTAAATAAACGTGAAAGAAGTAAAGGCGAAATTTGCGATGACCCATAGAACCTCGCAAAAAGCTTTTATATAGGACGCAAAATGAATATATCAGAGGTAATTCTTTGTAAATACGGCGAGGTGGTGCTCAAGGGAGCTAACCGCCAAAGCTTTGAATCAAGCCTTATCAAGGAGCTCCGCCGCAGAGCGAGCCCCCACGGCAGCTTTAAGATCTATTTTAAGCAGAGCATCGTCTATATCGAGCCCCAGGACGAATTCTGCGATATGGACGGTATGTACGAGACGGCAAAAAAGGTCTTCGGCTTTATGGGTGTCACAAGAGCCGCCGTTTGCGAAAAGAATATGGATGCGATCAAGGAGCTTGCGAGAGCCTATCTTCCCGAAAAGCTCGCGGGTGTTCGCACCTTCAAGGTGGATGCGAAGCGCGCAGATAAGCGTTTCCCCCTGAAATCTCCCGAAATATCCGCTGAGATCGGCGGAGTTATCCTCTCGGCTGTACGCGGCATCAAGGTCGACGTCAGATCGCCCGAGGTCGTCGTTGGTGTTGAGATAAGAGACGACTATGCGTATGTGAGAGCAGGGCAGGAGCCAGGCGCGGGCGGTCTTCCCCCAAGATCCTCGGGCAGAGGTCTGCTTCTTCTTTCGGGCGGTATAGATTCTCCTGTTGCGGGCTGTATGATGGCGAAGCGCGGTATGGAGATCGAGGCTCTCCACTTTGAATCCTTCCCCTATACCTCCGAGCGCGCAAGAGAAAAGGTGATGCAGCTTGCGGAGGAAATGTGCGAGTTCTGCTCCCGTATTCACGTGCACGTCATCTCCCTCACTCATATTCAAGAGGTGCTCAGGGATAACTGCAAGGAGGATTATTTCACCATCCTTCTTCGCATATTTATGATGCGCCTTGCTGAGCGTTGCGCAAGGGAATATAAGTGCCACGCCCTCATCACAGGCGAGAGCCTCGGGCAGGTCGCCTCACAGACCCTCTCTGCCATCGGTGTCACAGATAGTGTGGTCAATATCCCCGTGTTCCGTCCCTGTATCGGTATGGATAAAAACGAGATAGTTATAGAGGCAAGAAAATACGGCACCTTTGAGACCTCCATCCTCCCCTTTGAGGATTGCTGCACGGTGTTCACCCCCCGTCACCCCAAAACTCAGCCCAAGCTCTCCGAGGTTATGGCTGAGCTTGAAAAGATAGACGTTGAAGCACTCCTTGACGAAGCCTATCAAACCCTCCAAACGGAGACAAAGCTCGTCTATCCCGAATACAGATAAATATTAAAAACAGCCCCTATATTTTTTAAAAACGCCCTTGTTTTATAAATCTTATTGATGTATAATCAGTTTATACAGAACCGCTTCGGCATCTGGAAAATCAGGTTTTTGAAAAATATTTTGGCTGATTTTTATTTTTTCCATAAGAATAAAAATGCCCAAAATCATCAAAAAATCGAATAAATGTTAATAACTATTTGCAAAAACGCAGGAGGAACGCAAAATGGACGAAAGAATTATGAGGATCGATCCTATATCTAGGGCTGAATGCAGAGCCGATAGAAAGCGCATCAGAGAGGCTTATGGCGCAGAGGTTGAAAAGATCATCGGCCACGAAGCAAGCGAGGAGCTGAAGCTCTTTATGATGATTTACGACGAGAGGATCCTTGAATGGTTTGCAAATCTTTGGGATCCCGAGATCGGCGGATTCTATTATTCTAACAGTGCAAGAGACACAGAGGGCTATCTTCCGGATATTGAATCAACGGTCCAAGCAATTGGCGGCTTGCAGAATGCGGGCGTACTCGGAGCAAAAAAGACCTTCCCCGAGGAAATTCAGAAAAAGCTTTTGTCCTTTGCAAAGAGCCTCCAGGATGAGGAGGACGGCTTCTTCTATCATCCTCAATGGGGCAAGGACGTGGGCATTTCCCGCAGGGGCAGAGACCTTAACTGGGCACTTGACGTAATTCGTTCTTTAGACGCAGAGCCCAATTACCCGACTCCCTTGAAGCGCGCAGAAAAAAAGGAGGACTCCACTCTTCCCGATTACTTAAAGTCCACGGAAGCATTCAAGGCGTATCTTGAAGGCTTTGATCTTGAAAGCAATTCTTATTTCGTTGGTAATCTTATTCAGTCTCAGGCTATCCAGATCAAGGCGGCAGGCGAGGAGTTTGCCGATATTCTCTTTGCTTGGTACGAAAAGCATCAGCGACCCGATAACGGCGTGTGGCAGGAGGCTGTAAACTACCACGGTGCAAACGGTCTTATGAAGATATGTCTCAGCTATTCCGCCTTCCGCCGTCCTCTGCCCTATGCAACGAAGGCTATGGAGTACGCTATCAAGGTTGCAATGAGTGACCGCTTTATTCACTTCTGCTGTCAATTCTATAACCCCCTTGTCACAATTAGAATGTTGCTTGAAAATCTTGAGCTCGCAGGAGCAACGAAGGAAAGGGAAGAGGCTTACGCAAAGCTTATCGAGCTTGCCCCCGCACTTATTCGTCGCACCAAGGAAAAGGCGCTCACCTGCAAGCGAGACGACGGCAGCTTCTCCTATAATCATAATTGCACAGCATATGTCTCGCAGGGCGCACCCGTGGCACTCTTTGGCGAGCCCGAGGGCGACGTAAACGGAACCTGCCTTTCATCAACAGGAACCATATTCTCCCTCTGCCGCGCTCTCGGAATTCCCAATGCCCCCATATACGGCAACCGCGATAAGGAGGAATTCCTCAAGCTTTGGACGAGCGTGAAGCAAAAGGAAAAGATAAATCCCAAGCCTCGCGACCTCTATTTTGGCAACGCACCCGACCCGAAGCATTGGTGCTCCTATAAGGGCTGATGCCAATAGCTCCAAGGCTGAAATAATTAAAAAGAGAAAAATCAAAAAGCACGGTGCCCAACCGAAAGGTGGGCACCGTGTTGCGTTTTTAATCAAAAAATCCAGATCATTGCAAATTATTATTTACATTATCTTTTTGCGTTTTCTTGCGCTCTGTGAGCCGATAGCATCTTAAGGCTCTGCAAGAAATTCGCTACCTTGCCTTGCGCCGTTCTCCGCAAGACGGCGGCTTATCCCATCTATCAGCTTATGCTTATCCTTGCCCCAGCTTGGCGCAAGCAAAGCCCCCTCGGGGCAATCGCCTGTGAGACGGTGAATGACCGTGCTCTCGGGAATATGGGTGATGATATACGCCGCGCGACGAATGAAGTCCTCCTCGGTCTGCACCTTGTAGTCGCCGCTATCAAGCATCTCGGCAAGCCTTGTGCCCGCCATTACGTAGACCGAATGTATCTTAACCCCGAATAGCTTAAAGCGGGAAAGATATTCGCAGGTCTCGGCGATCTCTCGGTCGCCCTCCTCGGGTAGACCAACCATAAGATGAACTACCGCAGGTATTCGGTATTTTTCAAGCAGCTCCATAGCCCGCTCAAAGCACTCTCTTTTGTATCCGCGGTTGATTATAGCGGCGGTCTTGTCGCTTGCCGTTTGAAGCCCAAGCTCCACCCACACCTCGCGCTTCTCCATAAATTCGGATATGACCTTACAGATCTCTTCGTCTATGCAGTCGGGGCGAGTGCCGATATCGAGCACCCTTATCCGCTCGTCGATAAGTGCCGCCGAATATCTCTCACGAAGCACCTCGGGGGCGGCGTATGTGTTTGTGAAATTTTGAAAATACGCAACGAAAAGCTCGTCCTCTCCCGCTTGCGAGAGCACTCTTTTAACCTGCTCGTCTATGCCGCCGCTTCGGTCGATATGCTCTCCCGAGCCTCGCTCACCGCAGAAAATGCAACCGCCCGTGCCGCATCTGCCGTCTCTGTTCGGGCAGGTGAAGCCGCCGTCTATGCATATTTTTTTAAGTCTTTTGCCGTATTTATTTCTGAAATACGTGCTCAGATTATAGTATAGCATCCTCGCCTCCCCGACCTTTTTATATTTATTTTATCATCTTTATATGGAAAATTCAAGAGTGAATTTTTCACATATATGCTTTTCTGTATATTTTCTTATTCTTGCGGCATAATAAGCGCAAAGCGGCATAAGCCGTAAAATTATGAGGTGATAAAATGAAAAAGAACGAAAATAAAAATTATAAGCCCGACCCCTCCGTTAAGGATTTCAATATTCCCGACGCCCCCACCTTCCCCGGGGAAAACAACACAGGAATAAATAACCCCAACGTGGAGCTTCCCGCATTTAACCCTCCCGTGCCCAACAGAGCCTGGACGGCAATGAGACAGGGCCTTGATATCGACTCTCTCTCCGAGGAGGAGAAGGCGGATATGTATCTCGGACGGGATAATTATTTCTGAGCCTTGTAAACTAAATATAAACATTTTAAAAGAGAACTTGACATTTCCCCTCGCTTAATTTATAATGATTGTGGTAAAATTCTTGCGGCAAAAGTCCGCAGACCGTTGTGGCGGCTGAAAACCCGCCGCATTTGCAATCAAAAATTAAGTGAGGGGATATTTATATGGACGATATGGAACGCTACGGCGACTATAACGAGGTGGACGAGTCGCCTCGGAAAAGTCCCGTGCTGAGAGCAATAAAGCTTATTGCCGTCGTGCTGATCTTTGCCATTATCGGATTTTTGGCATTCAGGCTTTTCACGGTAAATTATTATCCTAAAAATATGAAAGCACTTGAATATACCGACGCCCTTGCGGCTCATTACAAGGAAAAGGGCGGTAATATCTCGGTGCTCACGCAGAAGCTCAAGGCTCCCTACGACGACGAAAAGGACGGCAACTTCTTCTGCGACCATCTCCGCGTTTGCCGTGAGGCGGGCACCCTGCAAATAACTCTCCGCTATAACGTCTCTCTCTCCAAGGAATTCAAGCAGGACCTCGGTTGCGATGTGGATATGGAAAACCAAGAGCTCTTCACCTTCCGCCTCTGGCGAAGCGGCGATCAGCAGTACGTCGGCACTCTCGCCTACGTTGAATGGGATTCCTTTATGATGTACCGCTACGTTAAGCTTGTCTTTGAGGACGTTGATTTTTCCGTGCTTGAGAATAGCGCAAAGGAGGATAAGCCCAATTGGCTTATGCTTGATATCCACGTGGACGGCGTGCAGTATAAGGATAAGAAAACCAAGGAATGGCTAGATAAGGAATTTAAGATCCTCGTTTACGAAAACCGCGAGGAGTGGTATCATTTCAAGGAATATAAGCTTTCAAAATCGGAGGTGCCGAAGTGATCAGGGAATTTTCCACAAGAGTTAAGGCAACGAACAATAACGCAAAAATTACATTCTTTATTCTTCTCGGAGTCGCCGCGGCTCTCACGGCAACCTATATTTTTATACCTGTCTATAAAAGCATTGTCGGCGTGGTTGATATGGTGGCAATAGTTGCCGCCGTTGCTATCTACTCAAAATACGTAAGCGCGAGCTATTTCTACGATATCACCTTCGATTATCACGGCGAGCCCCTCTTTGTGGTCCGCCAGGTAACAGGCAGAAGGCAGACCACCCTTGCAAGAGTTGGCCTCAGAGAAATCCGCGAGATCAAAATGGAGACCGCCGAGGAGCGCAAGGCTCATAAAACTCCCCAGGGCTTCAGAAAATACGTCTACACACCCACCCTCGGACCGACCCTCACCTGTCGCCTTACCGCCCAAAGCGCATACGAGAGCTCCGAGGTAATAATCGAGTGCACGCCCGAATTCGCCGAAATGCTCTCCTCCTACGTTGAGGACGCAAAGGTAAACGATTATTCGGACTACGCAGAGGACGAGGACGAATAATATAGGTCATTCTTGCACGGCACGGCTGAAGCTATGCCGTGCAATGTCCTTATATCCATTAAGAGCTATGCGATTTAACGAAAGAAAACGAAAACGGAGGTGGGCTTATGAATATTGAGGAATTGAAAAGCCTTAAGCTTACGGTGGGTGAGATAGCCGAGGTCGAATTAATTGAGGGAAGCTACGAAAAGGACGGTAAGGAAACCGTGGGGCTTCCGTCTATGTATAGAGTTTTGGTCGAATCCCGTCTCGGCGGAGATTCATATATCCGCCACGAAATATGGTTGCCCGATAATTTCAACGGAAGATTTCTCGGGCTCGGAAATGGCGGTATCGGCGGAACGCTATCCCCCGATAACTGTCGGTATTGCAGGGAAGGGTACGCCGTTGCTCAAACCGACTGCGGCACCTCTGCTCTCAGAGCAGGGCTGGTAAAGAAGGCATCGGAAGCGCTTTGGCTCGATTATGGCTGGAGATCCACTCACGCTATGACGGTTGCGGCAAAGGAGCTGATATGCGCCTATTACGGCAAAGCCCCCGAATACTCATATTTCAAGGGCGCCTCGGCAGGTGGCGCGCAAGCCTTCTCGGAGGCTCAAAGATTTCCCGAGGACTACGACGGAATTCTGGCATACGTTCCATCAAACAACACACTTTATCTTGTCGTCTATTTCCTTTGGTGTCATATAGTCCTTTGCGATAAGAATGGGGTAGCTTATATAAGCGATGCCGAAAAGTATAGGATACATAAATGCGCCGTGGATTATTTCAATAAATTTGATAAGATCGAAGAAGGCGAAAGCTACGTGGCAAATGGCTGGGCAGGAGAAAATACCGTTGAGGACTTCCTCGGATTTCTGAAGGAAAGAATGCCCGAGCTGACAGATTTTCAGCTTGATGCCCTGAGAAAACTCTACACGGGTCCCGTGAATCCCAAAACAGGCGAGCAGATATATTGCGGTATGCCTATCGGCTCGGAAATGAATTGCGGATATATGGGCGAGTCGAATGCATCTCGGGATTTCGGCTTCCCCTGGTTCAAGATATTCTTCGGCGAGGGCTACGACGACCGCGATTTCGATTTTGCAGAGCTTCTTGATGAAATGATAGAAGCCATCGGTGACGATTTCACGAAAAACGCCCCCGACCTTTCAGCATTTAAGAATAAGGGCGGCAAGCTGGTCGTTTATTCGGGCGGCGAGGATCCTTTGGGTCCTTGGGCTGACGCTATGAATTATTATAACCGTGTGTGCGCTGCAATGGGCGGATATGAAAGAACCTCCGAATTCTTCAGATATTTCGTGATGCCGGGAAGAGCTCACAGCACCAACGGCTACGGAATAAACCGAGTTTATGCAACCGAGGACGGCGAGCCCGAGCTGAACGCAGTACGCAAATGGCGAGAGCGGGGAATAGCCCCCGAGTGCCTCTACGGCGCCCGAGTTATCGAGCAAAAGGACGAGAGCGGAGCCACAGTCGGGGAGGAGATGCGCTTCATAAAACCCATCTATCCTTACACCGCAAACAAAAAGGAGGGCGTGGATTTCCCAAAATGCACCGCCGCTCGCTATCTGAACAACATTACCAAAGGTTAATTGAAGTTTTTCGATCCGATTTTGCAAAATCTTCCCAACAAAATTAATATTTTATCAAAAAATCCAAGAAACGAATTATAAGTAGTCAATCAAATTAAGGAAAATTTCCGCAAAATATGCAAAAATATTAGATGGTGAAATTCGCCCGAGAAAAAGTATTTAATTTTCCAAAAGGAGATTTTAATTATGGCAAAGAAAAGATACGCCCAGGTAGGTCTTGGCGGCAGAGCAAGAATGTACTATAAGGCGATCGCAGAGGAATTCAACGAGACCAGCGAGCTCGTTGCGCTTTGCGACATCAACCGCACCCGCCTTGAGTATGCAAACGAGGTTCTTGAGACCGAGTTCGGTTATCCCAAGCTCCCCCTCTACGGCGCAGACGAGTTTGAGAAGATGATCGAGGAGACCAAGCCCGACGTTATCATCGTCACCTCCATCGACCGCACCCACCATAAGTACATAATCAAGGCTATGGAAATGGGCTGTGACGTTATCTCCGAGAAGCCTATGACGGTTGACGCCGTTAAGTGCCAGGAGATAATCGACTGCATCCAGCGCACAGGCAAAAACCTGAGAGTTACCTTCAACTATCGCTACGCACCTCACAACACCAAGGTACGTGAGCTTATTATGAACGACACCATCGGTAAGATCACCCAGGTGCACTTTGAGTGGATCCTCAATACCTCCCACGGCGCGGATTACTTCCGCCGCTGGCACAGAGATAAGAGAAATTCGGGCGGTATGCTCGTTCATAAGTCAACTCACCACTTCGACCTCGTAAACTTCTGGCTCGGTACTTATCCCAAGCGCGTCTTCGCCTTTGGCGACCTTAAGTTCTACGGCAGAGAAAACGCAGAAAACAGAGGTGTTACAAAGTTCTATTCCCGCGCATTCGGTCAGAAAAATTCCGAGGGCGACCCCTTCGCACTTCGTCTTGATAACAACGAGAACCTTAAGAGACTCTATCTCGATGCAGAGCACGAGGACGGCTACATCCGCGACCAGTCCGTATTCGGAGACAACATCTCCATTGAGGACACGATGAACGTTCTTGTTCAGTACGCATCGGGCGCACAGCTCTCCTATTCTCTTAACACCTACTCTCCCTGGGAGGGCTTCAAGGTATGCTTCACAGGCACAAAGGGTAGAATGGAGCTAGAGGTCAAGGAGGCAGTCTACGTAAACGCAGGCGGCGACTCCAAGAACGAGGGCGTTGTAAACAGCAAGAGAATAACCGTTTATCCCCTCTTCGGTCAGCACTATGACGTTGAGATCCCCGAGGGCACAGGCGCACACGGCGGCGGCGACGCAGTTCTTCTCAACGACCTCTTCGGCGTACCCGTTGAGGATCCCTACAAGAGAGCCGCAAGCTATGTGGACGGCGCGCTCTCCATCCTCACAGGCATCTCGGCGAATAAGTCTATCGCCACAGGTATGCCCGTTGACGTTATGTCGCTCGTTGACCTCCCCGGTTATAGAAAGATATAATCAGGTAATTATAAAAAAAGAGCAAAAAGCGTGTTCTTCGCAACGGAGAACACGCTTTTTAATAAAAAACGAAGCAAGAATTAAAGGTAATTTCTCTCCTTTGTCTAGCTTCGTTTTTTTATTTGGTTTCAGTTATGAGCTTGGCTTTGCCAAGCATTTGGATTTTGCTATACGCAAAAGGTATGAGTCCGCAAAGCGAGCCGTTTAGATACGATTGCCCTAAACTAACTTCAAACGCGGCGAAGCCGCTCATAACGATGCGGAGCATCTCATAACTCATAACTTGCCCATAGGGCAATCATAGTTGGCTTGCCGCTCTCCGAGCGTCAAGCCTCACGAAGGAGCTTTTTGAGAAATGCAAGGGTATCGATTATATCCTTTGTTTGTTGCTCGCCCGATATCTCGCGCTCGATAATATAATTGCCCTGATAGCCAACCTCCTCCAAGCGGCGGATGACCTCGGGGATATTCGCCATACCCTCGCCAACCTTCATCTGCTTGCCGAGAAGGGTGCCCGTTGTGGGATAGTTGCCGTCCTTGATGTGGGTGTCCATAACGTACTTGCCGAAAACGGTGATAGCATCTGCGGAGTTGCCCTTGCCGTAAAGGATAAGGTTTGCCGTATCCATATTGATACCAACGTTAGAAAGCCCGATATCCTCAATAACGCGAAGCAGAGTGATGGGAGTTTCCTGACCTGTTTCAAAGAGGAAGCAAATACCGAGCTTGCCAAACTCCTCGGCAATATAGCGAAGGGTGGCAACAACGTCGCGGTATTTTTGGTCGTTCATATTTTCGGGGAGGAAGCCTGCGTGAGTCGCAACGCGCTTGCAGCCTATTCTCGCGGCAAATTTTGCGCCGACAATAAGCTCCTCCGACCTTTTCATACGGTAAGCCTCGGGCACGATGCCGAGAGTTGAGGGGCCGTCTATAAAGTTCCATTTTGCTGGACCCGACCAGCCTGCCCAAACGGTGGATATCTCAATTCCGTATTCATCTGCGGCAGCCTTTACCTCGTCTGCGTATTCGTCCGAATAAAGAGACATATCCCAAATAGTGATCTGGCAGCACTCGCAGCCGATATCGCGGAGCTTCTTCATCTCCTCTCTGATATCCTTATCGTGCTTTAACGTTATAAGAGCACCTATCTTATTCATAGCTCTGTTTCCTTTCATCGGTAAAAGATAAAAAAATATTGATTTTTTATATTGACAATTTTATTATATAATGTTAAAATAACCCTGTCAATAAAACATTTTTGACATTTATATGATAATTTTGAAATAGAGGCGAAAATGAACGTTTACGAGCATCATAACCTTGAGGCAAAGGCTCTCCCCATAATACTGAAGGAGGGGGTAGCAGCTCGCTCTGCGCAAATGTTTCACCCCTCAAATTGGCACGAAAACGTGGAGATCATCTTCGTGCTTTCGGGAGAGGGAGAAATATCCAATAACGGCATAGCTTACCCCTTGGGTGAGGGAGATATTGCCGTTGTGAACAGCAACTGCCTTCACAGCATCTATTCCGCCAATTCCAGGGTAAAATACAGATACCTCATAATCGACCGCACCTTCTGCATAGAAAACGGTTGCGACACGGATAGCATATCCTTCTCACCCATAGTAAAGGACGACCGCCTCTTTGCCGTCTGCGATGAGCTTTACTCGGCATACACAGGCGGCGAGGGTGCTCCGCAGAGAGTCCTCAATATAAGAAGACTGCTTCTTGACGTGCTTTATATTCTTTGCTCCGAGCACGGCACTCACCGAGGTCGGGTAGAAAATTCGGATAAGCGCGCCTCTTATATCAGAGCCGCCATCGAATATATAAAAGCCTCATATCAGGGAGATATATCTCTTTCGGACGTGGCTCGCTTCGTTGGAATAAACGAAAGCTATCTTTCAAGGGAATTTCATAAATACACAGGCGAGACCTTTATTTCCTATCTGAATTACATCCGCTGTAAGGAGGCGAAAAAGCTCCTTCTCGACCAAAGCTTAAGCATCACCGCCGTGGCGGAACTCACAGGCTTCAGAGATAATTCCTATTTCTCAAAGACCTTCAAGCGATACGTTGGCACCCTACCCGGGAAATACAGAGAAAAGGAAGGGGAGCTCTTATAAAGCTTTTCGGTGCGTTGTCGCGGAAAATGCCGCAAAAGGCTCTTTTGGCAGAGCACTCACCGACGGGGTTTATTTTGCGCCTCGGATAAATTCGCTCGGCGAGATGCCGGTGCGCTTTTTGAAAATATTCGTGAGATAATGCACCGAGGAAAGATTCATCATTTCGGCAATATCCGTCAGCGTGTGGCCGCCCTTCTTTATCAGCTCCTTCGTGTAGTCAACTCGCAGATCGGTGAGATAGTCGATCACCGTTTGCCCCGTTGCCTCGCGGAACGCCTTGGAGAGGGAGGTCTTGTTCGTGTTAAAGAGAAAGCAAAGATCGTCTATCCTTATCTTCTGGCAGAAGTTCCTCTCAAGATACCTCTTAACCGCCGCGATCTCCGCAGGCATAGCAACAGGCAATTTTGATTCCGCAGGGCAGGCTGCGCTCTGCTCCTTCATTCGGATGCATCTTATCAGGAATATTTCAAGATAATTCTTTATGAGCTGATCCGCGCCGAAATCATAGCTCTCCCTCTTTTTCATATCTCTCACGTCGGGGATATTATAGGGCGGCAGATACACCGACTGCCCCTCCTTGATCATCTCCGCAAGCATCTTTTTCAGCTCCTCGGGAAGATCTGTTGGCGAATGGGTGAGCAGATCAAGGCAGTCTGCCTCACATTCAAAGCCGATTATGATTATATTGGGCGCGTCTCCCTCGGCGGAGAGGGAATGGCGCTCGTGCTCGCCGTGAAGGATAAACTGACCCGCAAGAAGCTCGCCCTTGTAATTATCCGAGCTTATCCTTATCTTCCCCTTCTCAACGTACACAAGCTCGCAAAAGCCGTGGCTGTCGTCCTTGGTGTGAAGGTTTTCGGTAAATTCAAAGTAATGAACGTTTGCAAGGCTTGAAACCTTAAGCTCCTCCTTGAAGCCTTTAAGAATAAATTCCATATTGTCGGTCCGATCTAAAAAATACTTTACAATATTATACCACAAATTTACGATAATGTAAAGACAAATAAATAATATTGTGATAAAATAAAATAAAAATGCAAAAAAGGAGATCTCAAAATGAGTAGAATCTGCATTCCCTACGAGGAATATCAGGAAAGAATCAAAAAGGCGGCTAAAATGGTCGCAGACAAGGGACTTGACGTTATGCTCGTTTGCTCCACAGAGAGCGACTATGCAAACGCAAGATACTTCTCAGGCTTCTGGCCTCTCTTCGAGAGAGCAGGCGTGGCTATCTCCGCAAAGGGCGACGCGGCACTCCTCGTTGGCCCCGAGTCCGCCATCTTCGGCAAGGACTGGTCCAAGATAGATAAGGTGTTCGTGCTCCGCGAGTTCCGCGAGTCGGCAGACCCCTCCTATCCCGAGCTTAAGGCAGACACCTTCAAGGACGTTTTCAAGGCTATCGGCGTTGAGGGCGAGAGTATCAAGATCGGTCTCGGCTCCTACGTTGAGTGCACCCTCCCCATCTATGAGGGACTTAAGGATGCCTACCCCAAGGCAGAGATCGTTAAGTGCAATGATATTATGGTAGACCTCAGAAAGATCAAGTCGGAAAACGAGCTCGCTTGCATCCGCGAGGGCTTCCGTATCATCGAGCTTGCAACAGACGAGGTTATTAAGAACCTTAAGCCCGGTGTAACCGAGCTTCAGATGGTCGGCGTTGCGCAGAGAGTTATATATGAAAACGGCGCAGAGTACGAGGGGCTTCCTATGTACGTATTCTCCGAGGCTTCCACTCGTCACGCGATCTCCCGTTCCACCTATAAGACCATCGGCAAAAACGATATCGTTCAGCTCAACCTCTCCGCAAAGATAGACGGCTACTCCCCCTCCATCGGTCTTCCCGTAGTTATGGGTAAGCTTGAAGGAAAGCGCCGCGAGATCGTTGAGTTCTGCCATAAGATGCACCACTGGACAGAGGAGCAGCTCAAGGCGGGCGCATACGCAGACGATATCGCAAAGAAGTTCCTTCAGATGTATAAGGACGCAGGCTACGGCGAGAACTACGTTTACGGTCCCTGCCACGGCACAGGTATGATCGAGGTCGAGGCTCCCTGGATGGAGACCTCCACACACTATCCTCTTGAGGAGAATATGACCTTCCAGATAGACACCTTCATCTCGGGCGATACATTCGGCTGCCGTTGGGAGAAGGGCGCGGCTATCAAGGCAGACGGCTGCGAGAGCTACACCGATTACCTTAAGAAAGGCATCATAGAGCTTGGTTTCTGATATGAGTACAGTTGGAAAAAATAATTGGATAATCCCCGATTGCGAGCTTCCGCCCGAGGGCGAGGGTGTCCTTAAGGGTCACGAAAGCGTTATCGTTGTAAACGATTCGGATAAAACCGCTAAGATCAAGGTAACGGTGTTCTTCACCGATGAGAAGCCCTTTGAGGGAATCGAATGGACGGTTGAGGCAAAGCGCGTAAGATGCTTCAGAATGAATAATCTTGCCGATATGTGCGGCTATGCCGTCCCATATGAGACCCAATACGCAATGAAGCTTGAATCAAGCGAGCCCATCGTCGTTCAGTACGGCAGGCTTGATAACAGACAAACCAACCTCGCCTACTACACGACCCTCGCCTTTTAAAGATATGTATTTTCGGAGAGCGGGGCGAGAAAACTCAACACGCCCCGCCTCTTTCCCGAAGAAGACTAAAAGCGGCTTTCTCGGTAAAATGAGCGAAAAAATGCCGAAAACGCAGCACGCCCCCGCCTGTTTGCCCCCTAAAAGCACGAAATGAGGTAATAAAAAATGATTTTAGATAATTCCTTCCCAAGGGAAACAAATTACGTTAAGGAAAATAATATCCCTCTCGTTATCGTTGGCGGCACCGTGGAGTATCACGGCCCTCATTGCTCCTACGGCTGTGACACACTTATCGCCGAAGGACTTGTAAAACGCCTCGCAGAGAAAAAGGAAATTATGCTCGCTCCTACGATCTCGTATAGCCCTTCAAGCTTCGCCGTTGGCGACGATAAAAGCGGCACCGTTCACGTTGAGGAGCGCGCCTTCGAAAACTACGTTTACTACGTTTTCAAAAGCCTTCTTTCCGCAGGCTTCCGCAATATCTACGTTGTGATCCATCATCAGTTTGAGCAGGAATCCGAGATGCCTATGACCCTTTGCTACCGTATGGCGGCAAAGCGCGCAACTATGGAGTATCTTGAAAAGACCCTCGGCCAGGGCTGGTGGGGTAGCGAATCCTATGCTAATTACTATGAGCAGCTTGAAGGCGCAAACAACCCCTTCAATTGGATCAAGGTCATTCCCACAATGTCCACCGCCGTCCAGAATGCCACAGGCTACGACCACGCAGGCAAATACGAGTCCTCTCTCCTGATGGCTCTTTACCCCGACTGCGTCAAGCTTGACCGCATAGACGATATCAAGCATTGGTTCACCGAGTCGGCAAGAGAAGCCTCCGCAGAGATCGGCAACGAAATGGCAGAAAAATCCCTCGCTTACCTTATGAAAGCAGTTAAGTGAACTAAAAGTATGCATTTTAAAGCGATTGAAAAGACATAATTAAGCAGGCAAGGAGCAATAAACTCCTTGCCTGCTTTGGATATGTATGGCATTTCTATATCTACTTTACGCCTTTTGATTCTATATATTATTTCTGTGACGTATCTCCTCTTGCTCAACTAAAGTTTTTAAATAACGGCAATCATCCATAAGCTGCAAGCTGGTTTTGTTTGCTTTATTCTGTAATGCAACCAACATATTTTGGCTGTCTAATAGTGCTTCTATTTGAGATGATTGCGATAATTTTAGGTCGCTGATTTGAGAAGATAGTGCAACTATTCCTTCTGCCATAAGGCTACCAAGACGAGATGAGCTAACATTTATGGTGTTGCAAATTTCCGAACAAGCATCATATGTAGCATTAATGATACTATTAGTTTGTACTTGTCGATCAACAAGTTGTAATGCCTCTTTTAATGAGTCGGACCTTCCGGTTTCAAAATAGAATAGTATTAAATCCAAATGCTGCCAATCACGTAAATCTAGCAATGTGTTGTAATGTTGTATTAAAGCCTGATAGAGTTGTTCGGAGGTGTTTGCTAAAAGTTGTATTTCCTTTCTCTTTTTTCTTATTGTCGGTTCAGCAGAAGCAATATCTTCTTCCTGCTTTTTAATTATATCTTCCAATTCCTGTATTTGTTTTTCGTAATGGGGAAGCATATTAATCGCAACTTCTCGATCTTTTTTTACCTTACGAGGGGATTTAATATTACATACATTGTATGTGACATTTTCCCATAGGCGAGAACATAGAAATATTATTAAAGCTACACCGCCTGTACCAAAAGCTCCAAAACCAATTAGTCCGCAAATAAACATTAATACAGAATAATCGTGGTATTCGGAAAGTAATGTGTAAACGGACAAACCCGCACTCGCTAATGCTGGAGCTATGAATAATATCGTGCTAACTATTAAGAGTGTCAACCAAGCAATTGTTTTGATAAGAGGTAGAAAGACATCACCCTTAAATGAAAATCTATGCGAAGCATCGTTTTTGTTTAGTTGATATAATCTCTTCTTGTGAGATAATTCAATTTTTGTTTTTTCATCAACTGTATCCGGTCGGTTTTGGCACTCATCAATAATAGTATCGCAATTGTCAATTGTATCTCGTTGCATAGACACAACGGATAATCCGGCACGTAAGCTCCATAAAGCGGATAAAATTTTTTCGTTTTTCATAAGCAGTTCTCCTTGAAATCAAATAAAAAAGTGCGCCCGCAAAGCGAGCGCACTCCATCAAGCACTTCACTTTGCTGCGACACAATTCTTTCATAAACTTCAAAAAGGTAAATGAAAAGATGGAAGTGCTAAAATGGCATAGCACACCCTTTTTGAAATCTATGAAATTGTGTCGCAAATCTATTATAGCACTTTTCTTTGGAATTTGCAATATATTTTTGTAGGTTGATTATGAGCTTGTGAGGAAAAGTTCAATTGAAGTCGAGTTTAAGAGTAGATGATCGCTCTCACCCCCGTACCTCGGAAACGTAGCCCGAGGCGGATCTTGCCGCGCGAGCCAAGGCGAGGGCGGGCAGAATAAGCAAGGCGAGCCTTGCGGGAAGCGAGCTGTAAAGGGCGGTCGCCGCGAGGGAAAACACCGTTGTAAAGCCAAAAATCAAGGCTATACGAAAAGGGTATCTTCCGCCGAGCGACACTCTTTTCGAAATCAGCGCGAAGCACAAAACGTTAGCGAAAACGTATGCTGAAAGGAGTGACACTCCCGCTCCGAAATAAAGAAGGCGAGGTGTGAGAATAAGGTTTGCCAGAATATTCACCAAAGCCCCCGAAAGCGTAGACACCGAGGAAAGGGAGGGCTTCTCGCGGTGCACGCAAATGATGGCAAGCACCGAGAGGGTGAAATTCGGTAGCACCGAGAGCGCGATCGGTAATATGGCGGGCAAAGCCGAGGCGTATGCGCTGGGTGTTAATATTCCGAGAGCCTCGGGAGCGAGTGCCACCACCGCCACAGTCAACGCCCCAAGCCCTGTGCTTATATCCAAAACCGTTCTGCAAAGCTGATCCTTTTCGCCTGCCGCAAGCTTTCGCATCATCCAGGGCTGTAAAGCCGCCCCGAGACTTGCCGTCACAAATGTGAGCCCGATGCCGATAGAGTGCGCCACCGCATAAGAGGCGAGAGCCTCCTTGCCGAGATACGCCGCCAAAATGAGCTTGTCCGCCTGCGCAATAACAGACGAGGCAAGAGCATTGGGGAGCATCGGCAGAGAGTATTTCATAAGATGTGCCCAGGCTTTGCTGTTTTTTAGCCCGTGCCGAACAGCACCGAAAAGTGTTGGAAATGCGGCGACCGCCGAAACCGAAAGCAGCCCGATGACCCTCGCAAGAGTGCCGTCCATTACCTCTATTAAAAAAAGGGAAAGCAAAGGCGTGCCGAGGGAGGTGAGCACCGTGAGCCAAGCCGCCTCACGGTAGGAATATAAATAGCGAAGCTCCGCAAGCCTTGCGGATATTGCCGAATCGCAAACGAGCTGTAAAAAGAGAAAGGGAACCAGCCAAGGCGCGACTCCAACAACACCGCCGAGCAGAAGCACAAGCAAGCAGATCGGCAAAGCCGCCGTTATAGAAAGCCCGAGAGCCGAGCCTGTTAAAACCTGTCTTTCGGAGCGGAATACACCGTAGCCCTTATACATAGCTCCGCCCGAGGTAAGCGAGGTGCATACTACGGTGCAAAGCCCAAGAACTGTTATATATAAGGTGAAGCCGCCGTAGTCCTCCGCAGACATAGTGCGCGTGAAAATTGGAGTGAAAAGCAGTCCTGCCGCCTTGGAGAGTGCCGCGGCAACCGTGTATGAGATGGAGGCGCGAGCAGGCAGGCGCAGATCCTTGAAGTGTTTTATCTTAATCATTTTGGTTGAATACGTTAAGCCGAAAGTCAAAATAATAAGGCAAAGCCCAAAAAATTCTTCATTTTCAGGGGTAATTTGCAATTTTTAAAAATAATCTTGCAAAATCTCTGAAATATTTATAAAAGGTATTGATTTTCGGTAGGTTTTGTTTTATAATTATCTAGTAAAAATTTTTTATTTAGGAGAAAAGAAAATGTTCAAGTCCGAATATTTAAACGACTTAATGGCAAGAGTCATCGCTCGCAACCCTGGTGAACTTGAGTTCCATCAGACAGTTGAGGAGGTTCTTGCATCCATCGAGCCCGTTCTCGAGCAGAGCCCCGAGTATATCACCTCAGGCGTTATGGAGCGTCTCGTTGAGCCCGAAAGAATTATCAAGTTCAGAGTTCCGTGGACAACCGACGACGGCAAGGTTATGGTAAACCGCGGCTTCAGAATTCAGTTCAATAGCGCGATCGGTCCCTATAAGGGCGGCCTTCGCTTCCATCCCTCTGTAAACGAATCCATCATCAAGTTCCTTGGCTTCGAGCAGACCTTCAAGAACTCCCTCACAAGCCTTCCTATGGGCGGCGGTAAGGGCGGCTCCGACTTCGACCCCAAGGGCAAGTCCGATGCAGAGGTTATGCGCTTCTGCCAGAGCTTTATGACCGAGCTTTGCAAGTACATCGGTGCAGACACAGACGTTCCCGCAGGTGATATCGGCGTTGGCGCAAGAGAGATCGGCTATCTCTACGGTCAGTATAAGAGAATTCGTAACGAGTTCACAGGCGTGCTCACAGGTAAGGGTATCCCTTACGGAGGCTCCCTCATCCGTCCCGAGGCAACAGGCTACGGCGCGGTTTACTACGTTGTTGAAATGCTCAACTACTTCGGCGATTCCATCAAGGGCAAGACCTTCGCGGTTTCGGGCTTCGGTAACGTTGCTTGGGGTACCGTTCAGAAGATCAACGAGCTTGGCGGTAAGGTAGTCACCATTTCGGGTCCCGACGGCTATATCTACGATAAGGACGGTATTTCCACCAAGGAAAAGATCGACTTTATGGTTGAGATGCGCGCATCCTGCCGCAATAGAGTTGAGGACTACGCAGATAAGTTCGGCGTGCCCTTCTTCAAGGGTCAGAAGCCCTGGGGCGAGAAGGTTGACATCATTATGCCTTGCGCAACCCAGAACGAGGTTGGCATCGAGGAAGCAAAGAAGATCGTTGCAAACGGCATCAAGTATTACGTTGAGGTCTCCAATATGCCCACTACAAACGAGGCAGTTGCATACCTTAAGGAGAACGGCGTGATCGTTGCTCCCTCCAAGGCGGTAAACGCAGGTGGCGTATCCGTTTCGGGTCTTGAAATGAGCCAGAACTCTATGCGTTACAGCTGGACCGCCGAGGAAGTAGACGAGAAGCTTAAGATGATAATGAAGAACATCTTCACCGCCTCCGTCTCCGCCGCAGAAAAGTACGGTATGAAGGGTGATCTCGTAGCAGGTGCAAATATTGCAGGCTTTATAAAGGTTGCAGATGCTATGCTCGCTCAAGGCGTGGTTTAATTCTCCCACCGTCACCTTTTGTTTATAACCGCCCTACCCGAGACTCGTCGTATTCATATACGCCGTCGCCTCGTATAGAACACTTCTAAATCAAAATCTGCTCGGCGTGAGAAAGATTATTCATTTCTCCAGAGTAGTAGCTGATTTTCAGCTCACCTAAAGTTTATTATTGAGGCTGTCTCAAATTTTGAGACAGCCTCTTATAGTTTTATAAGGTGTGGCAAAAATTGAGAATTAAAGATTAATAGCAAACTTGACATTGATGGAAAAATGGTGTAGAATAGTTAGTGATATTATTTCCCGACGGTGGAAAAGTAAACGAGGTTAAAAATGTCAAAATACAAATATATAGCATTTGATCTTGACGGGACTCTGTCCGATCCTGAGCACGGGCTTGTGGAGGGCTTTATTTACGCCTTCAAGAAGATGGGCGTTGGGGACTTCGGCAGCCGCGAGTCGCTCCGCCGATTTATAGGCCCCTCTCTTTATAAGGTGTGGCAGGAGGAATTTGGCTTCAACGAGCACACCGTTATAGATGCTATCGAAAAATTCAGAGAGTATTATAACATTTACGGCTGGTGGGATAACAAGGTGTACGACGGTGTGCGCGAGATGCTTGCCGCGCTTAAGACGTCGGGGAAGACCCTTATTCTCGCTACCTCAAAGCCCGAGGACACCGCAAAAAAGATAATGCATCTTTTTGAGCTTGATCAGTATTTTGACTTTCTCGGCGGTGCCGCAGGCGACAACCGCGACCACAAATGGCAGGTGCTTGAATACAGTATGCAAAGTGTGGGGGCAACTCCCGAGGAGACCGTCCTGGTTGGCGACAGAATGTACGATGCCGAGGGCGCGGCAAAATGCGGCGTTGATTCGGTGGGCGTTCGCTGGGGTCACGGCACGGATGAGGAGCTGGAAGCCGCAGGCTTCACGATGCTTGCATCCTCGCCCGATGAGGTGGTTTCACTACTCTCATAAGCCCAAATGAAAAAATATTCCCCGATTCATTTATAAAAACTAACTTGAATTGTATTATTATTGAAGTTAATTAGTTTGCATTAATATTGAAGTTAATTTAATTGCATTTATATTGAGGTTAAAATGAAGCTTTCAGACATCAGGATCCGCGATCCCTTTATACTAAACGACGGCGGAAAATATTATCTATACGGCACCACAAGACTTCCCGAGGACGGCATCGGCGAGGGTGACTTCGGCTTTGACGTTTACGTCAGCTCCGACCTTATCTCCTTTGAGGGACCGTTCTCCGTTTTTGACGAGGAGGAAGGCTTCTTCGGCGTTTGCGACTATTGGGCACCCGAGGTATATAAGGTAGACGGTGCTTATTATATGCTTGCAAGCTTCAAGGGAAGAGCGGGGCTTCACGGCGTTGGAATTCTGAAGGCAGAGGACCCGAAGGGGCCCTTCCGCCCCCATTCCGAAATGCCCATCACTCCAAATGATTGGGCGGCAATAGACGGCACTCTTTATTATGAGGACGGCAAGCCATATATGATATTCGTTCACGAATGGTCGCAGATAGTAGACGGCACTATGTGTTATGCGGAGCTCTCACCCGACCTCACCCACTTCGTCGGCGAACCTCAATTGATGCTTTCCGCTTCGGAAAATCCCTTCGGCAGACCTTCAAGGCTGAGGGACGGCAGAGAGGGCTATATCACAGACGGCCCCTGTATGTATAAAACCAAGGGTGGCGAGCTGCTTATGCTTTGGTCTATGAAGGGCGAGCGAGGATATATGGAGTGCGTATATAAATCAAAGAGCGGAAGCCTTCGCGGAAAATTTGAGCCACATAGCCTCCTATACGGAGACGACGGCGGCCACGGTATGATATTTGAGGATAATAGTGGCACCCCTCGCTTCGTTCTCCACACGCCAAACACAAGAGGGCTGGAGCGCGCAAAAATCTTTGAGATAATTGAGCGAGACGGCGGCATAGCACTTAAATAAAAGTATAGAAAAATCCTGATTTTGTAAACAGCAATTTACAAAATCAGGATTTCTTATATTCAATTTCGTATTATACCTTAAATAATTATTGCGACAAAATTAAAATTATTTTGCCTTGCACTCTGCCTTAACAGCCTCGTAGGTATCCTCAATCTCCTTATCGGGCTTTGCGGTGAGGAGAGATACTGTAACAATGGCGATGGAGGAGATGATGAATGCGGGGAGAAGCTCGTAAATATCAAACGCGCCGCCAAGAGGACGAATAAGGAACTTCCAGATAAATACGATTGCACCGCCCGAAACAATACCTGCAAGTGCGCCCCACTTGTTTGTTCTCTTCCAGAAGAGAGCAAAGATCACGATAGGACCGAATGCCGCACCGAAGCCCGCCCAAGCGAAGGAGACGATACGGAACACAGAGCTGTTGGGGTTCCAAGCAAGCACGATAGCAATAGCAGCTATAACGAGAACGCTGCCGCGGGCAAGCCACATCTGCGCCTTGTTGCCCATATTCTTCCAAGCAAATCTCTTGATAAGATTCTCCGAAACGGAGGAGGATGCGGCAAGAAGCTGAGAGTCTGCGGTGGACATAATGGAAGCAAGTATGCCTGCTATAATAATACCTGCAATGATCGCACCGAAGGAATCAAGGCTTCCGATCGCGTTTGCAAAGTAGACAACGATACTTTCATTATCGAAGCCCTCTGCGGTGAGTAGACCGTTGTTTGCAACGAAGGAATAACCAAGCACGCCGATGAAGATCGCAATACCCATAGAGATAACGACCCAAGCAGAGCCAACGCGCCTTGAAAGCTTAAGCTTGTTCTTATCCTCGATAGCCATAAAGCGAAGGAGGATGTGAGGCATACCGAAGTAGCCGAGACCCCAAGCAAGCGTTGAAACGATAGGAAGGAAGCCGAAGCTGCCGTCTGTACCCGTGAGGCTGAAATACTGACCGAAGCTTTCAATACCGTCGATCTTGAGAATGTTCTCGCCGATCGCCGCCATACCGCCTGCGTTTTCTATGCCGAAGCAAACGACAACGAAGAGGGCAATAGTCATAACCACAGACTGAATAAGGTCGGTGATAGAAGCTGCGAGGAAGCCGCCCATAACCGTGTATGCCACAAGTATTATTGCGCCAACGATCATAACCGTGTGATAATCAACGTTGAAGAGCGCGCTTGCAAGCTTACCGATAGCCGAGAAGCCCGAAGCGGTGTAGGGAACGAAGAAAACTATAATAACCACAGCGGCGATTGCCGTGAGGAAGCCTGCCTTATCGCCAAATCTATCGGAGAGGAAGGCGGGGATGGTGTTTGACCTTGTTTTTTCGGAATAGATCCTGATCCTCTTTGCCACAAGCAGCCAGTTGAGATATGTACCAACGGCAAGACCGATCGCGGTCCAAACAGCCTCTGCAAAGCCCGCGTTATAGCCGATGCCGTTAATAAGCGCAAGACCCGGAAGACCCATAAGCAGCCAGGACGACATATCCGAAGCCTCCGCACTCATCGCAGTAACCAAAGGACCGAGCTTTCTGCCGCCGAGATACATATCGTCGGAGGTCTTGTTTTTCTTAGAGAGCCTTGCACCAAGATATACCATAAAGCCAAGGTACACAAGGACTGCAAAGATCATCATTGTGAACTTCATATAATGAACTCCTTTATTAAAAAATAATACACAAATTATAGCATATTTATTAATTAAAGTCAATATAGAACGTATTCTATACTATTTTTGTAAAAACAGAGGAAAATGCAGACGGAGTCTGCACGTATTACTAGAACGTTATTTAAACTTAAATTGTAAACATTTTGTTAACAAACCCAAAAACAGGAAAAAATATGCTAAAATATAAGTAGTTTAAAGAGAATACGTAATGTATAATAAGGTATACAAAGGAGCGACCTATGAGACGTGCAGACCCGAAAACCAAGAGTAAGATCATTTCCGCCGCCTGGCGGCTGTTTTACGACCAAGGCTACGATAACACCACCGTTGAGGATATCGTTTCAGCCTCCCTCACCTCCAAGGGAACCTTCTATCATTATTTCGACGGCAAGGACGCCCTCCTCGGCACACTATCCACCCTCTTTGACGATAAATACAGCGAGCTCGTTCCCCATCTTTCCGAGATCGAAAGCAGCTTCGATAGGCTTATATTCCTGAACGCGGAGCTTTTTGGAATGATAGAGCGAAGCATCTCGGTGGAGCTTCTCTCAAAGCTCCTTTCAACACAGCTTCTCGTTAAGGGTGAGCGTCACCTCCTGGACCGAGACAGGCTCTATTTCAAGCTCCTTGAAAAAACCGTTCGCGAGGGTCAGAGCGCAGGCGAGCTTCGCTCCGATATATCCTCCAGCGAAATAGTTAAGGCATACGCCCTCGCCGAGCGAGCATTTATGTACGATTGGTGCCTCTGCTCGGGCGAATACTCTCTTAAGTCCTACGCCTGCCCCGTCTTCCACGCATTTCTTTCAACCTACTTGAACAGATCCTGAAAAAATAAAATATAAAACAGATTTCGGGCAGTTTTCTATCCGAAATCTGTTTTTTCAATACAACCATTCCCAAAGAGCCAACATTTAATATCTGGTTGGATTGTCGGTTTCTCCAAGCAAGTAATCTATGCTTGTATTATAAAGCCTTGAGAGCTTTATGAGTATGGCGGTGGGAATATCGTTTTCACCTGTTTCATATTTGGAATATCCTGTTTGGGACATACCGAGTAGCTTTGCAAGCTTAGTTTGGCTCATATCTCTATCTTCTCTTAAATCACGGATTCTTTTGTATTTCATTTAGCACCCCATATCGTTCTTTGATAAAATTATAATCTAATCTGATTTAGGGTATTGACTTTTAACCTGAAACAGATTATAATATTGTTAAAGGGACGATTGCTCATAAAGAACGATGTTTTAAACTTTGAAAGGGGATTATGTGGAAAAATGGGTGGAATATTTACGGTGTTTATAGCTATTCTTTTAGTTGCCTGGATGGTTGATAGCATTAAATCCGGCAATAAGTTCAGGGATTGTTGCAAAAAAATAGAGGTGGGAATGTCAATTGACGAGGTCCTTGAAATTATGGGAAAGCCAAGCTTTGTAAAGCAACATCAAGATGGAAGTTATGAAGCGGTTTACGAAAAGAGTGAATGGAAAGGCTTTTTCAGAGGAGGCACAGCAACAAGAAGAATGGAAATAGTGTTTTCCACTGAGGATATAGTTATTTCAGTTGGAAGAAATGATGATTGCTTCCGTTCTGGGTGGTAAAAGTGGTTAATAGTAAAAAGAAAGCAGTTTTTAGTATAATAGGTGTCGTACTTATTGTTGCATTAGGCTTATATTTATTGAGGGTCAATAGATGGTTTACAGATCGAAAGTTGATTGCATTTATCGAAGATAATAAAAATGCCGTTTTCATTCCGCGCGGATACGGAAACACCGAATTCGAAAGTGTGTGGTCTGATAGATTTTCCGTGGGTGTTGGATATAGCGAGATAAGAAATGATTTTTGCATTTATTCGGCTCCGAGGTATGTACATTATTCGGGGACGGAATTAAGAGGTGGAAAATATTATTTGGAATGTGAAATGGTATTTAGCTGGAAATCGTACGGAACTGATAATTTTTTTGCATGGGTTTATTTATATGAGTCCTATACAAACAAAGTAACGAATAAGACTTATTATTCACTGTATGGGACTGTGATTTTAAGCGACCTCGATAATGAATTAGATCGTCAACAGTTGTTTAAAAATGCCGATATTATTGATAATAGCAGTTATTTAAGCAACAGTTTATTGGTATATGAAGCAAGAGCTTTAGCAAAAGACACAATTAACAACGTAAATAGTCTTTTTAATAATTTTGATTTGCACGAACTGGTTAAATCGTTATATGATTAGATATAAATATGAGGCACTGCGTACCGAAATGGATTACGCAGTGCCTCATATTTAATACTTTAAGCGATATATGCCTTCTTTATTCTCACGCCGATCTTGGGTCTGTCGTTATAATCGGTGGGGATAGCCGCGATCTCGTCAACCGCTTCAATGCCCGAGACCACCTTGCCGAATGCCGCGTACTGACCGTCAAGGTGAGGTGCGTCCTGATGCATAATGAAGAACTGGGAGGATGCGGAGTTGGGGTCAAAGGCTCTTGCCATAGAGATAACGCCGCGAGTGTGCTTTATGGGGTTGTTCACGCCGTTTGCGCGGAATTCGCCCTTGATATTCTCCTTTGCGCCGCCCATTCCGTTGCCGAGAGGATCGCCGCCCTGGATCATAAAGCCTGGGATAACTCTGTGGAAGGTGAGTCCGTCGTAGAAGCCCTCGGAAACGAGCTTCTCAAAATTCTTAACCGTGATGGGTGCCGCGTCGGGGTAGAGCTCAAGCTCGATCCTTGCGCCGTTTTCCATTTCAATAACTACCATTGTTTTTTCTCCTTTATATAAATCTTTTTGTTTTTAACATATTTAAAATCTTTTTTTATCATTATATAATCAAAGCTTGATCATTGCACAGCTTTATTTTATGCCGATCGGTAATAATACCCGAATAGGTGGCTATAATTTTATTAGCCGACGGTGCTCGCTCTGCGCGCCGAATTGCGGTTAAAACTAGGTTGGGTGGTGATCAATATGAAAAGAGAGCGACTTGAATATACCGCGCTGATCCTTATTGCGCTTATCGGAGGCGGCGTTGTGCTGATGGTGCTGATGCGCCATATTCTGCCTGTGGCACTGCCTTTTCTTATTGCCTGGTGCACGGCACTTGCGGTGCGGGGACCGTCAAAGCGGCTCTCGGAAAAATTGAAGCTACCCGAGCGCATAATACGCCCCGTCCTTGCTATCCTGATAGCACTGCTTCTGTTTTTGCTCGTCGGGCTGTTTTTATGGCAGCTTATCACTCTTATATGGAATACTCTTGCCGATATTGCCGAGGGCGGCAACCCGATATACGAGCTCCTTCATTCGCTCACCGAGGGCAGATTTACCATCTTCGGCAAGGTCATTCCCGAGGAGCTTGCAGAAACGATCACGGGTGCTCTCGGCAGCTTTCTTTCGTCTGCCTTATCCTTTGCGGCGGCAGGGGTAACAAAGCTTGCCTCTGCAATTCCAAGCGCCCTGCTATTCGTCCTCGTGACGGTTATTGCCATCATATATTTTGCCATAGATCTTGAGAAAATCAACGCACGGGTGCGCCGTTTGCTACCAAAAGCCCTCTGCGAGAAGCTTTCGTTTTTGCGAGGGCGGTTTATGTCCCTTGGAAAAAAGACTGTCGGCGCATACCTTATAATATTCGGCATCACCTTCGTTATAATGCTTGTGGGTCTTATTTTTATGAGGGTGGAGGCTCCGATGCTCGTGGCATTGATAATAGCCTTTCTGGATCTTTTGCCTGTTATCGGCGTTGGAACCGTGCTCGTTCCCTGGAGCATTATCGGCTTTGCCACGGGAGATAGCTTTATCGGCATCGGAATGATAATTCTTTTTATCGTAAACACCGTCGTGCGGGAGCTTGTGGAGCCGAAGATCCTCGGGAAAAATCTTGGAATTCACCCGATATTGTCCCTCGTCCTTATCTACGCAGGCTACGCGCTTTTTGGCTTCGCGGGGCTTCTTATAACACCCATAATAGCAGGCGTTATCGGCATCGTTACCGAAAGGGGCGACTCGCCGCGCAACGATAGTATTGGCGGCTCCGATAAAACCGACCTCGCGGATAACGAAGGGCGCGCCGATCCGAAAAAAGCTCACGGCAAAGCCGATGATAGCATCGAGGGAGGAGAGCGCCAAAACGGCAGATAGGCTTAAGGCCCGAATAGCGCAGAGCACCGTGACGGCGCAGAGGCTTAAAGCCCGAATAGCGCAGAGCACCGTGACGGCGCAGAGGCTTAAAGCCACAAGCTCGACCGATAGACTATCTTAAAGCTTTAAATAAATATCAGACCGCCGAGATCCCGAAGGGGCTCATCAGATAGGGAGACGGGCTCAAGAGAATGCTCCGCCGCCGCGACCTCAATAATATCCGCCGACGGATGGCGCGTGTAATCTCCGAGGAAAAACAGTTTATCTCCGCAAATGCCCGATGCTCCGCCGATGAAGCCGTATTCGTGGGGGGGCAGAGAAATGTGACCTTGCTCTATTCTGTACGCCGAAAGCCCCACAGACTCCGCGGCGCGAAGCATTCCCTCGTCTGCGCTTATGATGCCGTCGCCGAGGGATATCGCCGAGCAAGCGGGGTAGCCTTGTCTTATAAACAAAGGCTCAAGACCGCACTCTTCCGCAAGCCTTGTGACCGATGGGGAGATGCTCCCCTTGCGGCAGAATAAATACTTGCCAACGCAAAGCGCATTATAGGCGCAGTCGGCAGGGAAGTCTCTGCCAAGGGGCTCGGAGGCTACAATTATATTTATATCGCTGTGCCGCTCTCTCAGGTCGCTGAAAATATAGCCCGCCCTCTCGCAGTAATCCGCCGAGGTAACAAGCGTGCGCCCAAGCCTGAATATAAGCGTGTCGGGATGAGAGGAGATAGCCTCGCTCACATTGTCCGCCGCGGGAAGTATAAGCGGCTCAAGGCCGCGAATACGAAGAGCCCTTTCCATCTTAGGGCTTATGCGGCTATCGCAAATAACAGTTTTCATATATAAAATATCCTGATAAGGTATCTTAATTTTTATTAAAAAACAAACCGCACCTCTTGCGGATAATAATTTAAAAAGCTCTGCCTTTCCGACAGAGCTTTTTAAATAAACCTTTATGCGCGCTCGATCTTTCCGGAACGAAGGCAACGGGAGCAAACACTAACGGTAGTGTTGGTTCCGTTAACAACAGCCTTTACCTTACGGATATTGGGCTTCCAGGTTCTATTGGTCTTACGGTTGGAGTGAGACACGTTGTGTCCGAAGGTTACGCCCTTACCGCAAATACTGCACTTAGCCATTTTGACACCTCCAAAAATCCCGCTCTCTCGAGCGTATTTTTATATATTTTTTTATTTTTGCATAAATCAGCAGATGATATTATAGCATATCGATCTGGAAAAAGCAAGTCCTTTTTTAAAAAAAATCAAAATTTTTCAAAAAAATCAGTTGGTCGTAGCCTCATAATAGGTTTCAAGGTATTCTTTTGGAGACATTCCCGTGTGATATTTAAAGAATTTCAAAAAATATTTATAGTCCGAAAAACCGCACCGCTCGCATACCTCCGCTAATCTGCCCCCAACCAAAAGCTCGCGCTTTATAGCCTCGGTGCGAACTCCGTCTGCATATTGCTTCAGCCCTGTGCCGCACCTCTCTTTGAAATATCTTGATAGATAATCGGGGTTATAGCCAAGCTCCTCCGATAGCTCCGCAACCGAAAAGCCTGTGAGCCTGTGCCGCCTCGCATATTCCTTTATCCTCGCTATAAGGCTGCCGTCCTCCTCGTGCACGTAGCAAAGCTCTGCAAGAAGCGCGCGGAGAATACATTCGCAAACGCCCTCGGGATAGCCCTCTGCTCTTTCGTAATGAAGCACCTCCCGCGCAAGAAGATGTACTCTGTCAAGGCTCCTTGGGCGAGAGAGGCGGGGAGGGAGCATATCCGCCGTGGCACCGTCGAAATGAAGCCAGATAAAGGAGCAGCCCTCAGTCTCCTCATAGCCGCCGTGAGGCTCCTTCGGAAGGATCTTAAGCACGTCTCCCTCCTCGGCGAGTATTCGCTCTCCTCCAATCTCCATAGCAAGAGTGCCGCTCCTCATTATTATCAGCTCCGTTGAGCTTATGGTGCGGCTGATATGCTTATATGTGCGGTCGGTTGAAAATATACCGCCGCGGAGAAATTTAAGATTTCCTGTCATAGTCGGATTTTTGCACCTCACGTTGGTTTTTGGAGTTGATTATAGCTTGCGCTTATGCTACAATTATATCAGCATATAAATAAAAAATCAACCTTTTTCTTAAAATAAAACCGACAGTAAGGAGAAAAAACCGTGAAGCACACAATGCCGATACCCTTTCATAAGGTTAAAATGACGGACGGATTTTGGAGAGAACGCATAGAGCTGAACAGCCGCGTTACCATCAGCGCGGTCTACGACAGATTTGCCGAAACAGGCAGATTTGCCGCCCTTGGATGCAATTGGACCGAGGAGATGGGCGAGAGCCTTCGCCCTCACTATTTCTGGGATTCGGACGTTGCAAAATGGATAGAGGGCTGTGCAAATATACTCCGCACGGAGGATCGCCCCGACCTTATCGCCCTTTGCGATGCCGCCATAGCCGATATCGTGAAAAACCAAGGCGAGGACGGTTACTTCAACGTCTATTTCACCGTGGTCGACCCCGAGCACCGCTTTATTGACCGAGATAAGCACGAGCTCTATTGTGCCGGCCATCTTATGGAGGCGGCGGTGGCATACTACGAGGCGACGGGTAAGCGCGCCCTCCTTGATGCTATGTGCCGATTTGCCGACTATATCGAAAAACGCTTTAAGATAGACCGCGACGCAGGCTTCATCACCCCAGGCCATCAGGAAATAGAGCTTGCGCTTTTCCGTCTTTATGATTGCACAGGCGAGAGCCGCTACCTTGAGCTTGCCAAGTTCTTCATCAACGAGCGCGGCAAAAACGATAAGCCCTTAAGCCCAACGAGCACCCTTGAATATAATCAGTCCCATCTGCCCGTGAGAGAGCAAAGGGAGGCTGTGGGGCACGCGGTCCGCGCCGCATATCTCTACGCCGCAATGGCAGAGCTTGCCGAGCGCACCGAGGACGGCGAGCTTCTCACCGCCTGCGACGCTCTCTTTGATAATATCTCAAAAAAGAAAATGTATATAACGGGCGGCGTCGGCTCCTCGGCATCGGGCGAGGCGTACACAGTGGACTACGATCTTCCGAATATTCTTTCGTATAGCGAAAGCTGCGCGGGTATGGGACTGATATTCTTTGCCGCAAAAATGATGAGGATGAAGGGAGATTCAAAATACGCCGAGGTCATCGAGAGAGTGCTCTATAACTGCTTTCTCTGTTGCACCTCCATCGACGGTGAGTCCTTCTTCTACACCAACCCTCTTGAGGTAATTCCTTATCTTTCCTATAAGGATAAGGTGAGCGAGTATTATAAAATAAAGTATCCGAAGCCCTCAAGAAGCCGCGTTTTCAAGACCTCCTGTTGCCCCTCAAACGTGGTGCGCTTCGTGCCCGAGATCCCCGAGCTTATATACGGGGACGACGGAGACACGGTGTTCATCCATCAATATATCAGCTCGTCCGTTGAGCTTTGCCGTGGGGACAGCAAGGTGACTCTCACAGTCTCCACAGACTATCCCCGCTCAGGCAGGGTGGAGATACGCGCCGACGGCGGAGAGCTTGATATCAAATTAAGGATACCCTCCTGGCATAAGGGCTATTCGGGCGAGGTCGACCGTGGCTACGCCCCCATTCACCTGAGGGACGGTGTGCCCTTCGCCATTGAGCTTGATATGTCTCCAAGGATCATCAGGGCAAACCCAAGGGTGCTTTTTGATGCCCATAAATGTGCCGTGATGCGCGGACCCGTGGTCTATTGCTCGGAGGCGGTGGATAACGGCGAGCTCCTTCGTAATATCCGCTTGGATATAACCTCTCCAATCACAGAGGAGCAGACCCCGAGCGGCTACGCCGCCCCCGCACTTTCCGCCGTGGGCTACCGTCGCGCCGTGAGTGAGTCCGCACCGCTTTATTTTGAGGGCGCGGAGGACGAGATAAAAATACCCCTTCGCCTTATTCCTTACCACGCATTCTCAAACAGAGGAGAGTGCGAGATGCAGGTATGGATGAATTATAAGGGATGATAATGTAATAAAACAAAGAAAATCGGGCATTTTCGGTATAATAAGCCGTAAATGCCCGATATTTTTATATTCTTTTTCCACCCCGAATTTGAAGCTTGCTTTAAAGAAAAACAAAGCTCTGCTTTCAGAAAATATTTGAAAGGATGCGAAATATTATTCATAGCTCCCCGCGCGGTAATTATATCAATTATCACCTCATATAAATTTATGAATGGCTTTTCGTTTTGTTTTTGGAGTATATTATGAGTGCGAGAAGAAAGTTTTTTAAAAGAGGCGCGACCCTCACGGCGGTAGGGCTTGCGATGAAGACCGTCGGGATGCTTTTCGGTGCCTTCGTGAGCCGAGCCGTGGGAGCCGAGGGGGTCGGCTTATACACCGTGGTTATGACGGTCTATTCCTTCGCCGTCACCTTCGCCACCTCGGGCATCAGCCTCACCGTTACAAGACTTGTGGCAGGTGCCATAGGCGAGGGCAGAGGGGGAGAGCTTGGAAAAATTATGCGAGCCTCCGTGATCTACGCCTTGACCTTCGGCGCGGCGGCGAGCTCCTTCCTTTTCCTCGGCTCGGAGCTGATCTCCTCCATCGTGTTGTCGGATGCGCGAGCATCGGCTTCTCTTAAAATACTTGCTCTGTCGCTTATACCCGTCGCTCTGTGCTCCGCTTTTTCGGGATATTTCGTCGGTGTGAAAAGAGTGGGCTTCAATGCGGCAGTTCAGGTCCTCTCCCAGCTTTTCAAAATTCTTCTCACCTTTATTCTTGTCTCCGGGCTGAAGGACGGAGAGATAGTCAGCGCGGTAATAGCTCTTTGCCTCGGCATCACCTTAACAGAGCTTCTCGCGCTCCTCCTTATAATGCTGGAGTATTTTATTGACCGCCGAATTCACGGAGGAAAAAGGAGAGAGCGGGGACGGGAGGGCATCGGTGAGGTGGCAAAGGCGGCGCTTCCACTAGCCATTTCCGCATACGTGCGCTCCGTGCTCACAACCCTTGAGCACATCTTAATACCGCGCAGACTTATGAGCAGAGGAGAGAATAATTCGGAGGCATATTCCCATTACGGTACCCTCCACGGGATGGCTCTGCCCCTGGTGCTCTATCCAATGTCACCCTTAAGCTCCTTTTCGGGGCTTCTCGTTCCCGAGTTCGCCGAGGATTGTGCGGCGGGTAACGCGGGGAGAATGGAAAGGGTCGCAAGAGAGGCTCTTAACACCACCCTGACCTACGCCATTCTTTCGGCTGTTCTGCTTTTCTATTTTGCGGAGGAGCTTGGATATGCTGTCTACGGCTCCCACGATGCGGGAAGATTTATCTCGGTGCTTGCCCTGATCGTCCCCATAATGTATATGGACCACGTGACCGACGGTATGCTAAAGGGCATCGGCGAGCAGGTATATTCGATGTGGGTTAATATCACCGATTCTCTCATCTCCGTTCTGCTCGTATATATCCTGATACCGCCCCTCGGCATCCTCGGCTACGCCGTGGTGATAGTTGTGATGGAGGGCTATAATTTTCTCCTCAGTATTATGAGGCTGCGCCGCCGTATCAGATTGAGGATAGATCTGGTCGGCTCGGCGGTAGTGCCTTGCCTTGCGGCTTTCTTTTCGGCATACCTCACAGATAAGCTCTTCGCCTCGCAGGGAAGCCTCGCAACGGGAGCGACCCTCGTACCAAAGATGATCTTTACTCTTTCGGCGTTTGCCCTTATTATGTCTGTTTCAAGGTTGATAACAAAAAGAAAAAGCACCAAATTAATAAATAATTAAACAATTTCAAAAATGATTGACAACAGTCGATTATTGTAGTATAATGTATATATTTGATTACAAATACCAGCATTTGGGAGGTAGTTATGGTTAAAATACCGAAGAAGTTGATAGCAATATCGCTGCTTGTTTGCACGCTCTCGCTATGCCTTTTCTCCTGTGACGAGGGCGCCGTGCACCTATCTCCCGAAAAGCCGAAGATCACACTTCGTATAGCCTTTCTTGATGAGGCTGCAAATATGTATATGGGCTCGGATGCCACCTTGTGCGACTCACCGAGCGAAGTCGGAGAAGGCGAGCGTGAGCTTTTACCGTTCTGGCGCGAGCTCTCAGACCTTTGCGGCTTCGAGCTTTACGGCCGCTGCGTGACAGATCCCTCCGAGCTTTCCGAATTCGATATAGTAATCGGGAGCGTGCAGAGGCTCGATATTCTTGCAAGAGAGGGCTATCTTCTTGATGCTTCAACCTATTTAAGCTCAATTCCCAGCGCAAAGGAGAGGCTCTACGAAAACGACCTGATCTTTTCCTATATGGGTGAATCGAAATACAATGAATTTGGCATCTACGCCATCCCCACCGTCGGCAATTCCTTGGAATTTTCACTTCTTCCGTATTTTCACGAGGAGACGGTGCGCCTTCTTCTTGATTCGGAGGATGTGGAATTTTCGCCTCTTTTTGCGGATGAGATATTCGTTACGCACTATATGCCCGAGGAGGGGAGCGTCACGGTAGACGTCATTGGCAGAGGCGGCGAGCTCTCGAAGCTCACGAAAAACTATACGACCGCGGGAAACGTCATCTCGCTTTTGCGGCTTTATAACGGAAAGGAGCTCACGGGCGAGCGAGCCGTCGCTACCTTAAGAAATTATATTGATAAAGCCTACGGTGGCTATTACGGAGAGGAACGCTCGGCTCTGTTTCTCGGCGAGTCCGCCGCATACGATGCGGACGAGCTTGCCGCCCTTCTTATATGCGCCGCGGCAAATTCAGCTCTTCTCGCCGAGCGCGGCTTGCCGAGTGTGCTTCGCACCGAAACGGAGGAAGAGGCACTTTCGGTGCTTGCCTCCATTTACGGCGTGCGAGGTCATAACGGCGGCTATACCTACGTGAGCCACAGCGGCGAGCTGAGGGATTCGCGCATCGAGCCCGAGACCTACGAGCTCCTTGATATGTTGAGTAAATGGAAAAGATCGGGTATTATTGAAATAGGAGAGAATAGCGAGCTCGGCTCTCTCGTTCGCTTCGGTGCAGAAAGGGAGGAGCTCGGTCACACGCCGTCTCTACCTCCTATTGCAAAATGGAAGGACGGCTCAAACAGTAAGGGCGGTGTTGACGAGGGCGTGTATATGAGATTCACCGAGTCGGTAAGCTTTGCCGAGAACCTTGCCGTCGGGATTTCCAAAGGCGGCGTTGTCAGCAGCTACGCAAGGCTTGATGCCGCCTTGAAGCTTGTGGAGACGGTCTCCTCCGCCGAGGGCAGAGCGGCTATCGCCGCAGGGCTCAAATTAAATAACACCGGGGCTCTGCGACGCGAGGCAGAGACATTGGGCTATGGAAATATAACCGACTATATCAGGGAGGAGCTCGGCGTGTGCCAAGGGCTATATCCCATAAACGACAGAGTGCTGAACGAAGGAGGCGATTGCAGGCTTATAGCTCGCGCTCTGGAGCAGGGAATACTGAAAACCACATCCACTAAAAGAGCGCAGGCGAACAATTGGTATCGCGCCGCCCCGATCCTTCTGCCATACACCGCGGAGGAATATTCTGCTCTGATGGCGGTTATAAAGCATAACGAGGAAAATAGCGGAGAGAGCTTCTCACAGCTTGCCGAGCGGATCGCAAGCGATGGCTACTTCGGCGCGGGCTTCAAGGATAAATACGATCTGCTCGCCTATATCAATTCCATCTGGAGGATCGGCGAATATAAAAAGCTTATCGAAGACGGCTACTACACCGTCGGCGTCTACTACTACGAATACATAAACGGAATTGAATATTGAAAGCGCGAAAATACGTGCAAAAAAATGGCGACCCTCCAAATCAGGAAGGTCGCCAAAATTATTTCAATTAAGCTAAAATGAGGATATATGTAAACTATAATAGTCAAAACAAGGCGTTTTAATCCTTTTCTTTAGAGTCCTCGTCATCATCCTTAGCATCGCGATCGCCGTCTTCATCCTCCTCTTTGGGGCGGTTATCAACGATGTGGAGAGTTTCGATCCTTCGTCCGTCCATCTTCATAACCTCAACGTGAACGCCGCAGTAGTCAAAGGAATCTCCCACCTCGGGGATCCTTTCAAGAATTGCCATTGCCCAGCCGTTTGCTGTGGAGATATCAAGCTCCTCGTCCAAGGTAAGATCGAGCTCGTCAAGAAGCTTTTCAAGGTTTGCCATACCCGAAACCTCGTATTCGCCCTCGCCGACCTCCTTGATCTCCTCAAGGATCTCGTCGTGCTCATCCCAGATATCGCCAACTATCTCCTCAAGGATATCCTCAAGGGTGACGACGCCTGCCGTTGAGCCGTATTCGTCGGTTACTATTGCCATATGGAGCTGCTTATCCTGAAGCTCCTTCATAAGATCGTTCACCTTCTGCGTTTTGGTTACGTAGATCGCGGGCTTAAGAAGACTGTTTATGGTTGCGGGCTTGTTATATGCAAGTGCATAGAAATCCTTATAGTAGAGAATACCGATAACGTTATCAAGATCTCCCTCGTAAACGGGAATTCTTGAATATCCCGACTCGCAGAACACCTCGGCTGCACGCGCCTTGTCTGCATTTGCGGGAAGGGCGGTTATATCTATTCTGGGGGTGAATATGTCGCCAACCTCAAGATCGCCGAATTCGATAGCACTCTTGATAAGAGAGCTCTCCTCCTCGTCGATGCCGCCGTCCTCCTCTGCCTCCTCGATAATGGAGATCAGCTCCTCCTCGGTCATACCCTTGTCGTCATCATTCTTGGAGAGCTTGGAAAGCAGACGCTGCCACTGACGGAAGATGAAGGTCAAGGGAGTAAGTATGATCATAAAGAAGTGTATTATGGGAGTGGAGAAAAGGGTGAACTTCTCGGGTGAATTCTTCGCCATAGATTTCGGGGATATCTCGCCGAAGATAAGCACCGTCAGCGTGAGCACGATAGTGGAAAGCGTTGCGCCCATATCGGGGTTGTTTGTGAGAAGCTCGGTGAAAAACAGAGTCGCAAGCGATGCGGCAAGTATATTCACCACGTTGTTTCCAACCAGGATAGTTGAGAGAAGCGCGTCGTAATTATCCGCAAGCTTCAGCGCGGTTGCCGCTCTTTTGTTGCCCTTCTCGGCAAGGTTCTTCATCCTTATCCTGTTGAAGGTTGAAAACGCCGTTTCGGTTGCCGAAAAATAAGCGGAGAAAATGATACATACGATGATAATTATCAAATATGTAACTAAATGAGGTTCCATAATGTTGTGTTTTGAGAAATACCTTTCTAATATAATAATTAATGAATTTTGCATTAAGCTCTGCGCTTTTCGGAAAAAAGCAAAAAAAGGCGTAGCCATACCCGAAAGTGTGGCTAAGCCTGTGTTATAAACGTATAAACGGTGCAACTGTGACAAGTGTCCGCGTCCGCGTCGTCGTCCATGATTCCTCCGAAAAAAATTGCTCGAAAAGCATAATGTAAAAAAATTATATCATATCTTTTCTTTTTTGTCAATAGGTTTTGCGAAATACTTATGAGCGGAGAAAATATCAATGGGGAAAACACCGAAGTTGGCCGCCTCATTATATAGATAATTTGTAGATTATACCCAAAATGCAGGTGTCTTATGCCGCCTTTTGGCGAAAATTATTAAAAATTCTTAACGGATTTTTGATAAACCCCCTTGATTTTTCGGGAATACTATGATATAATTAACCCGTAACGAAAAAAATCGCGGTTTTTACCGTCGAGATAGAGGTGTAAAATGGAATTCTTTGAAGCCTTTGCCAACGGCTCGATCGGCTTTGATCGGATCGGCGCGGAGATCGTTCGCGTTTGGGGCTTGCTCACCGCCGAGGGCGGCACGATAGCTAATTTCTGGGGTACGGTTATGGGTTGGATAAATACCTATATTCCCTTTGCCTGGATCCTTCCCACAATCCTTGCGACCCTCTCCCTTCTTCAGATATTCTGCGGTAAGAAGCTTCTCGGCTTGCAGAAATTCCTCGTTTGTCTCGGTGTTGGCTTCGCTTGCGGCACAGCCTTCATCCATCCCCTCCTTCTCCAGATCGGCATTTCCTTTATGCCCGATTGGGTGGTAGGTCTTATCGTGGGCATAGTTGCGGCGATCCTTGCAAGGCTCTTTTACGTTCTTGCTTATATCATCGCTGTTGGCGGTGCGGGCTATATCCTTTGTATGAGCGGTATTCTTCCCGAGTCCATCAGCGGCTTCGTTGGAGTTTGGTATATAGCTCTCGCGGTTGCGGTAGTGCTCGTTATCCTCGCCCTCGTTCTCAGAGGTGCTATCGAGATGCTCGGCACTGCGGCTCTCGGCGGCTACACCCTCTACCTCTCCTTCCTCTCCATTCTCGCATCCTTTGGATGGGGCATCGGAGAAAGCTATGAGATCTGGTGGAAGCTCGGCTTCATCGCCGTCAGCGCGCTCCTCGGCTTCATCGTCCAGTTCAAAACAAGACGTAAGGATTAATTCAGATAAGTAAGCGGCTTTCCTGTCTTCCATAGGGCAGGGAAGCCTCTTTTTTGCTTATAACCCTTGCGCTTTGCGCGAGCTCCGCCTTAAAGCACACAGCGGATAAGCTTCATAAGTCGCCGAAGGCTCTGTCGGCGCGCAAAAATATTTTAAATTTTTCAGAAAAATTTTACCGTTATGCGTTTTGCATATTGACTTTTCGCCGAAGTTGTAGTAAAATTATAATAATAATTATAAAAATTATTTAATACATACGGAGAAACTCTTATGGAACAGTCAAAAAAGCTCGAGCTTGCGCGCATTGCCAATAACATTCGCGTAAACATCATCGAGGGCGTTTACAACGCCGGTTGCGGCCACCCCGGTGGATCGCTTTCTATTGCCGACATTATGGCATATCTCTATTTTGAAGAAATGAAGATCGATCCCAAGGATCCCAAGGCTCCCGCCCGCGATCGCTTCGTTCTTTCCAAGGGACACACAGCTCCCGCACTCTACGCAACTCTTGCAGAGCGCGGATTTATCCCCGCAGAGGATATCAAGACCTTGCGCAAAACCACCTCTTATCTTCAGGGTCACCCCGATATGAAGGGCACCCCCGGCGTTGATATGACCACAGGCTCTCTCGGCCTCGGCTTCTCCGCCGCTTGCGGTATGGCTCTTTCGGGTAAGGTAACCTCTGCTCCCTATCGCGTATACGCTATGCTTGGCGACGGCGAAAGCGAGGAGGGTCAGGTTTGGGAGGCAGCAATGTTTGCCGCTCACTATAAGCTTGATAATCTCGTTGCGGTGCTTGACTGGAACGGCCTTCAGATCGACGGCCCCATCGTTGAGGTTATGAACCCCACTCCTCACGACGAAAAGTTCCGTGCCTTCGGTTGGCACGTGATCTCCATAGATGCTCACGATTTCGATGCTATCGAGGCAGCCTTTGCAGAGGCTCGCACAGTAGTCGGCAAGCCCACCGTCATCATTGCAAAGTCGGTGAAGGGTAAGGGCGTCTCCTATATGGAGAATAAGTGCGAGTGGCACGGTCAGGCTCCCAAGGAGGACCTTTATAAGGTTGCTATCGCAGATCTTGAGAAAATTGCAGAAAGCTTGAAGTAAGGAGTAGTACAATGGCAAATAAAAAGGCAACCAGAGAGAGCTACGGCGAAGCACTTGCGGCTCTCGGCGAAAAATATGATTTCCTCGTTCTTGATGCTGACCTTGCGGCGGCAACCAAAACGGGTATGTTCAAGAAAAAGTTCCCCGAAAGATTTTTCGATTGCGGTATCGCAGAGGGTAATATGGTAAGCGTTGCGGCAGGTATTGCCACAACGGGTATGAAGGTCTTTGCGACCTCATTTGCTATGTTCGCCGCAGGCAGAGCATACGAGCAGATCAGAAACTCCATCGGCTACCCCCACCTTAACGTTAACATCGTCGGCACTCACGCCAGCATCACCGTTGGCGAGGACGGCGCGACTCACCAGTGCAGCGAGGACCTCGCTCTTATGAGAACCATTCCAGGTATGTCGGTCATCTGCCCCGCAGACGCAACCGAGGCATACGCGGCAGTTGAGGCAGTTCTCAATCACGATGGCCCCTGCTATCTCCGCTTCGGAAGATTTGCAGTTCCCGATCTCACCCCCGAGCTCGTTCCCGATTATAAGTTCGAGATCGGCAAGGGCGTGACCTACCGTGAGGGCAAGGACGTTACCATCGTTGCAAACGGCTTTATGGTGCACCTCGCAGTTGAGGCGGCAGAGCTTCTCAAGGCAGAGGGCATCGATGCAGGCGTTATCAATATGCATTCTGTCAAGCCCATCGATAAGGAGCTCCTTATCAAGGCGGCAAAGGCAACGGGCGCTATCGTCACCGCAGAGGAGCACAGCATCATCGGCGGTCTCGGCGCGGCTGTTTGCGAGGCTATTTCCGAAAGCTGCCCCGTTCCCGTTATGAGAGTGGGCGTTGAGGATACCTTCGGCAGAAGCGGTAAGGTTCCCGAGCTCCTTGAAATGTACGGTCTCACCTCCGCAAATATTGCGGCAAAGGCACGTGCTGCTATCGCTCTTAAAAAGTAAGTCCAAAGGAGAGTTCGGGTCGATGAAAAGGATACTTCTTAAGCTCTCGGGCGAGGCTCTTTCAAACGGCAGCGGCGAGATCTACGATAACAGCTTCGTTGATGACGTTGCAAGGTCTCTTTCCGACCTTGTTCGCGAGGGCTATCAGATAGCTCTCGTCGTCGGAGCAGGCAATATCTGGCGCGGCAGGCAGGGCGGCGAGATGGATCGCACCGATGCAGACCGTATGGGTATGCTTGCCACGGTGATAAACGCCATCTGCCTGAAGGATGCTGTCGTAAGAGCGGGCGTGCCAGCAAGGGTGTTCACAGCCGTTCCTATGGCTCCCTTCGCAGAGCCCTTCCGAGCAGAGGATGCGATCTCCGCCCTTGAGGCAGGCGAGATAGTTATCTTCGGCGCGGGTCTCGGCATCCCCTTCCTCTCAACCGATACCACAGGTGCCGTTCGCGCATCCGAGATCGGTGCAGAGGCTATGCTTATGGCAAAGAACATTGATTATATCTACACAGACGATCCCCGCAAGAACCCGAATGCCGAAAGGATCGAGCAGATAAAGGCGTCCGAGGTGCTTGCAAGAAACCTTAAGGCAATAGATTCCACGGCTACCGCCTTCTGTATGTCGGTGGGTATGCATATTCGCGTCTTTGGTCTCAGCAAGCCCGAGGACATCAAGCGCGCGGTGCTCGGCGAGTCGGTCGGCACCGTTATCGAGGCAGGCTGATCCAAAGAATCAGATCCGAGCTGTGCGCCTCTCTCGCTCCAAAACGGGAGGTGCACTCTCAAAAAAACAATAAAACCCTCGGCTCACGCCGAGGCAGGAATAAAAAAAGGAGGCTTTTATGAAGCTCGATACCAAGGTATACGAAGAAAAAATGAAGAAGACCATCTCCTCTTATTCGGAGAATCTTTCAACTATAAGAGCGGGCAGAGCAAACCCCGACGTCCTCAAAAAGATCGCCGTTGATTACTACGGCTCGCCCACACCCATCTCCTCCATCGCGGAGATCAAGGTCACCGATGCTCGCACCATTATGATCACTGCTTGGGATAAGTCTGCCATCAAGGGAATTGAGAAGGCTATTCTCACATCCGATCTCGGCATCAATCCCCAGAGCGACGGCACAGCCATCCGCCTCAACTTCCCCCCTACCACCGAGGAGCGCAGAAAGGAGCTCTCCAAGCAGATCTCCAAGCTCGGTGAGGATGCGAAGGTAGCCATCAGAAATATCCGCCGCGACGCAAACGATAAGGTCAAGGCTGATAAGAAAAATTCCGTTATGACAGAGGACGAGGCAAAGCAGTCCGATAAGCTCGTCCAGGATCTCACAGATAAGTACATAAAGGAGATAGACTCCGTAACCGCGGCAAAGACCAAGGAGATAATGGAGATCTGATCTCGCGGAGGTACCGTTGAGCTCACAGAATGTAAATAATCCCGCAAAGGGAGCTCTCAAGTCCCTTGCCATCATTATGGACGGCAACGGCAGATGGGCGACCCGTCGCGGTCTCCCTCGCAAGGAGGGACATATCCAGGGCGCAAAGGTGGTTGAGCGTGTGCTCGCCCACGTGAGGGAGCTGGGAATTCACCATCTCACCCTCTACGCCTTTTCAACCGAGAATTGGAAAAGACCCGAGGAGGAGGTAGAGGGGCTGATGTCTCTCTTCTATAAGTACGTCACCCACGTGGCGATCCCCAAGATCAAGTCGGATCCCGAGCTCGGTATGATGTTTATCGGCGATAAATCCGCTCTCCCCGAAAAGCTTCGCAAAAAATGCATTGAGGCTGAACGCCTTTCCGAAGGAAAAAGCTTCATTTGCAATATTGCCCTGAACTACGGCGGCAGAGCCGAGATCGTCAACGCGGCAAACAAAGCCTTCAGCGAGGGCCACACGACCCTCACAGAGGAGCTTCTTTCCCGCTATATGTATACCTCGCATTCCCCCGATCCCGATCTGGTCATCAGAACGGGCGGAGACTTCCGCATATCCAATTTTCTCCTTTGGCAGAGCGCGTATTCCGAATATATTATTCTTGATACCCTCTGGCCCGACATAACCGATGAGGAGATCGACGATTGCGTTGCGAGATTCAATTCAAGAGAACGCCGCTTCGGCGGTGTGGTCGATAAGCCGAAGAAGGGCTGATCGGCAGGCATTGTGTGCCACTCATATTTTTGTTAGGTTGGTTTGGTGTAATGAAAGTTAGGGTAATCACCTCGATCTTTATTCTTGCGGTTGCGATCCCTGTCGTAACCTTCTCCGAATATATTGTCTACCCGATAGTCCTCTCGCTTCTCTCTGGCATTGCGGTCTTTGAGATGCTCCGAGTCATCGGGCTTCAGAAGCGCTGGAGTCTTTCCGTTCCCGCATACCTTATCGCGCTTGCGGCACCTATCTGCTCCTATTTTATGACAGATGCATACAGGATCTTCTATCTGCTCGCGGTGTTCGTGGTGCTGTTCTGCTACCTCATCTACACTATGGCGGTTGCAGTATTCTCAAAGGGAACGATACCTGTCTCAAAGCTCGGCGTGGTGTACCTTTCCGTCACCTACGTCGTGGCATCCTTCACCTCAATGAGCACGGTCAGATATATGGAATCGGGACTTTATATCCTCTTCCTTATCTTCTTCATCTCCTGGGGCTGCGATGCCTGCGCATATCTTGTGGGCACCTTCATCGGCAAGCATAAGCTTATCCCCGAGGTCAGCCCCAAAAAGAGCGTTGAGGGAGCTGTCGGCGGAGTTATCGGCGGCACTATCCTTTCCCTTGGCTTCGGTCTTTTCGTCGATCTTGTGCTCGGCGGCGAGCCCAACTATATCGCCATTGCCATCTACGCCTTCGTACTTTCCATAGTATCCCAGATCGGCGACCTTATCGCCTCGCTTATAAAAAGAGAATACGGCGCAAAGGACTACGGCTCGCTTATGCCTGGTCACGGCGGCGTTATGGATAGATTTGATTCGGTCCTCGCCGTTGCAACGCCCCTTCTCATCTGTTGCCTCGTCGTCAACCCCTTTGCATAAGGCTTCGTCCAAAGCGCCCCCCGCAAAGGCTCACGGCAAATTGATCCCGACGGGGAATGACTCCCCGAAAAATCGGGAATAGTATCTATCGTAAGAAACCGCCATACCGCGAAGTGTGGCGGTTTTTGAAACCAAGATCGAAAAGACGAAGATCAAAACCAAGATCGAAAAAACGAAGATAAATATCTTTTTATTGATAGATCAAAGCGGAGCTTCCGATAAGCTCTCGCCTTATTAAATTTTTAGGAGATTTTTCAGCAGATGTCCAAGACGATCGCTATCCTCGGCGCAACGGGCTCGGTTGGCTCGCAGGCACTTGACGTTGCCGCGGCGAGAGGATATAAGGTAGATTTTCTGTCTGCAAATAAGGACTTGCGCACCCTTGAGGAGGCGGCGAGAAAATTCCGCCCGAGGGCGGTCGCTATGGCAGACGGCAAGGCGGCGAGCGAGCTTCGCACCCTCCTTGCAGACACGAATATAAAGGTGCTCTCGGGAGAGGGCGGCATAGCGGAGGGCATAGCCCTCTCGGAGGCTGAAACGGTGATCAACGCCACCCTCGGCAAGGCAGGTCTTGTGCCAAGCCTTGCGGTGATTGATGCGGGAAAGACCCTGGCTCTCGCCAATAAAGAGTCTCTCGTTATAGCGGGAGATATCGTTATGAGCCGCGCGAAGGAGCGAGGCGTTGAAATTCTCCCCGTGGATAGCGAGCACTCCGCCATCTTTCAGTCCTTGAAAAGCGGCAAGCACTCCGAAATAAAGCGCATAATCCTCACCGCCTCGGGCGGACCCTTCTTCGGGAAAAGCGTTGAGGAGCTTCGCTCCGTCACCCTTGCGGACACCCTCGCTCACCCCACCTGGAAAATGGGTAGGAAGATAACCGTAGACAGCGCGACCCTGATGAATAAGGGCTTCGAGATAATCGAGGCAGCGCATCTTTTCGGCGTTGGGGCAGACCGCGTTAAGGTCGTCGTACACAGAGAAAGCATACTTCATTCCGCCGTGGAATATATTGATAACTGTATAGTGGGAGAGCTTTCCGTGCCCGATATGCGTATGTGCATACAGTACGCCGTAGACTATCCCGAAAGGTGTGTCGCCACGTCAGCGGAGCTTGACCTTTTCGCCGTCGGCGCGCTCACCTTCCAAGCCCCCGACCCCGTAGCATTCCCCCTTCTTGAGCTTGCTCGCAGAGCAGGGGAGGACGGTGGAGCCTCGGGCGCGGTGCTGAATGCGGCAGACGAGATAGCTGTGGAAGCCTTCCTAAACGAGAGAATAAGCTTCTCGGATATATCTCGTGTCGTTATAGGAGCTTACGAGTCTTTAAGCGACGCGAAAAACGAGCACTCGCTTGAAGCTATCCTTGAATACGACGCCGTCGCAAGAGTTAAAGCCGAGGAGCTTATAAAAAAATAATTTTCAGCGAAATATTTGCCCGAGCCTCGGGCAAAACCAAAGCGCAAATTGAAATCACAGCCCGAAAGATGGGCGAGACCAAAGCCCCAAGGGGCGCATCAGGAGAAAAAAGTGAATCCCATAGTAACAATACTTCTCTCCGTTCTCGTTTTCGGATTCCTCATTTTCGTTCACGAGTTCGGTCATTACATCACAGCAAGAATATTTAAGGTAACTATCCTTGAGTTTTCCATAGGAATGGGTCCAAGGCTCATAACCTGGAAATCAAAGAAAACGGGTATACAGTATTCTATCGCCGCGATCCCCTTCGGCGGCTTCGTCTCTATGGCGGGAGAGGACGGCACCTACCCCGAGGATAATCCCGAGAATAAGGGTGCAGAGGAAATATACGGCCCATCAAGCGGCGTTCCTCCTATGCCCGAGGACACCGAGGCAGATGGTGAGCCCGAATATAGCGGAGCTCTTGCAAAACGCTCCGACCCTAACGGCTTTGATAAAAAGCCCGCCTGGCAGAGATTTATCATCACGGTGGCGGGAGCCTTTGTCAATATAGTAGTGGGCTTCCTAGTTATGATAATCTTCACCGTTCTTCCGAGAACTAACCTCGGCGGCACAGAGATCCATTCGCTCTATGAGATCGAAAATCTCCCCGAGAGCGTTACCTCGGACGACCTTATTCTGCCAAACGACATAATAACCCATATAAACGGCAAGCGCGTGAGCATTGCAAACGAGCTTCAGTACGAAATAACAAGGCAGGGCTATCAGCCTGTGGACGTAACTCTCATAAGAGGCGGCAAGGAAATAACGATCCCTGACGTGCAATTCCCCGTAAGCTCCGAGTCGGGGCAGTCCTTCGGAAATCTCAATTTCTACGTGAAGCGCGTTGATAAAAGCTTCGGCACGGTCATCAGCCATTCCTTCAAGCAGGGTATGCTGATGGTGCGTATGTGCTGGGAGTCTATCTTCGATCTTATCACGGGCAGATTCGGCTTTGAGGCTGTTTCGGGTCCTGTTGGCATTTCCACCACCATCGGCACCGCCGCAAGCATCGGCATCGAGCCGCTTCTTTATCTTGTGGCTCTTATCAGCATAAATCTTGGATTTATGAATATGCTCCCGATCCCCGCATTGGATGGCGGCAGAACCCTCACCACTCTTATCGAGATGATAACGAGAAAGCGCATACCGCCGAAGGTCGAGCGTATAATAAACGGAGTCGGTCTTGCCGTGCTTCTCACTCTCTCGGCTGTGGTGCTTATCAAGGACGTGGTCTGGCTTATATTCAAGTAATTCCGAAAGAGGATAAAATGATAGAAAGAAGAAAAAGCAGAGCCGTTAAGGTTGGTGATATAACCGTTGGCGGCTCGTCTCCCATATCGATCCAGTCAATGACAAACACAGACCCTCACGATGCGGAGTCTACCCTCCGTCAGGTCGAAGCTCTTGCTCTCGCAGGCTGCGACATCGTGCGTCTCACCGCCCCCGATATCGAAAGCATCGAGACCTTTCGCACTCTCCGCAAAAGAGGCGTGACCATACCTCTCGTTGCGGACATTCATTTCGACTATAAGATCGCTATCGCCGCCGCAGAGGCAGGCGTATCAAAAATAAGAATAAATCCCGGGAATATCGGCTCAAAGGAAAAATGCCGCGAGGTCGTAAAGGCTTGCAAGGAAAGAGGTATTCCTATCAGGATCGGCGTGAATTCGGGCTCGCTTGAGCCTCGCCTTCTTGAAAAATACGGCTCTCCCACGGCAGAGGCACTTGCTGAAAGTGCCCTCTATCACGCATCTATCCTTGAGGAGCTTGATTTTTACGACACGGTAATTTCCGTTAAGTCCTCAGGCGTGCGCGAGATGATAGAGGCAAACAGAATATTGGCGCATCGCACAGACTACCCCCTCCACCTCGGTGTCACCGAGGCGGGCGCAAGCACTAAAGCTATTATAAAAAGCAGTATCGGAGTCGGCACGCTTCTGGCAGAGGGAATAGGCGACACCGTCCGCATCTCGCTGACCGACGACCCCGTCTCCGAGGTAGCCGCCGCAAGAGACATCCTCTCCGTGCTCTCCCTAACGGACAAGCAGGGAATGGATATCGTCTCCTGCCCGACCTGCGGCAGAACCAAAATAGACCTTGTTTCGCTTGTGCGCGAGTTTGAAGCCGCGGCAAGGCGGGAGGGTCTTGATAAAAAGAATATTAAGGTCGCCCTTATGGGCTGTGCCGTAAACGGACCGGGCGAGGCAAGAGAGGCCGACGTAGGTATCGCGGGCGGCAAGGGCGAAGCTCTTCTTTTCAAGAAGGGAAAAATAATCAGAAAAATACCCGAGAGCGAAATTATAAGCACTCTTATAAAGGAATGTATGGAGCTGTAATTCGCATCGGTGAAGGTGCATAATGAACGAAAAAGGCTTTTTGGATATATTCGCAAGATATTCTCCCGCAGACGATAAGCGGGAGCTGCTTTCGCGCGCTCGCTCTGTAAACGCAAGAATAAGGCGAGAGCCCACCGCAGAGGGCGAGGGAAAGGGAAGGATAGTCGGAGTTGAGGTGGATCTCTACTTTGATTCCCACCAGGACCCCGAGCTCATATATGAGATAGAGGATGAATGTATAGAGCTTTATTCGATGGAGACCTTCAAAATATTGCCCCATTTTCCACCCGAAGCATTTAAGATAGGCTATTTTGATGAAATAGCACTTGAGGCGGCTCTTTGCGGAGCGATAACAAACGGCTTCTTTAACGGTGCGGAGTATTCGGACGACGGCGAGACCATCACTGTCGGCATACCCTATTTTTCCTCGGGCGTTGATTTCGTTAAAAGCTCGGGCACGGAGGAAACTCTCTCTAATATTCTCAGATCGAGATACGGCATCGTCCGTAAGATCAATATAACCGAGGGACTTGGCGCAGAGGAGCGCCGCGATCAGATAATGAAGCGCCGCGAGGAGTCGATGGCGCGCGCCGAGGCAGAGGGCAGAGAACGCTTTATCAGCGAGCAGGCTGCGATGCGTGAGCGGGAAAGAGCGGCAGACCCATATATCGATTTTGAAGCCAAGGCGGGCATCTCCTCCGAAACGGGTACGGCAGAGGCTCTCGGCGAGACCGTCTACCGTATGGGTGCAAGCACCTTCGATTTTTCCGAGCCCGAGCACGTATTTGGCGAGGACTTTGAGATAATCGAGCCCACACCTCTTGCCGAGGCGGCACTTAAGGTCTCCCGAGGCAAGCTTCTCGTCCTCGGCACGGTCTTTGACGTGGCAATGAAGGAGACCAGAGCGGGCGACAAAATGAATTGCACCATCGGTATATCCGACGGCGCATCGGCAATATATATGAAAAAGACCCTCAAAAACGACCCGAACGAGCTTGAATGGGTCAAGGAGCTTGAGGGTGCGGTGAAGAAGGGAAAGCGCAAGCTTCTCAATATTGCCGCGCAGGGCAGGGTGCAAACCGATAAATTCGATAACGAGCCATATCTTTCGGTAACGGGCATCAAGCGGATCAAGACCAAGCACCGTATGGACACCGCCGAGGAAAAGCGCGTTGAGCTCCATCTTCACACCAATATGTCCCAGATGGATGCCATCATCACCCCCGCCGAGCTTATAGACACGGCTATCCGTTGGGGTCATAAGGCTATCGCCGTTACCGACCACGGCAACGTTCAGTCCTTCCCCGAGGTGATGCTTGCTCTTGAGGGCTCAAAAAACGAGGACCTTAAGGTTCTCTACGGCACCGAGGCATACTACGTAAACGACACCGCAAGATGTATCTTCGGTAAGGATTATCCCGCCTTCGAAGACGAGATGGTGGTCTTTGATATAGAGACCACGGGTCTCTCAAACCGCACCGCAAGGATAATAGAAATAGGAGCGGTGAAGATCAAGAGCGGCGAGATAATTGATAAATTTGATATCTTCGTTGACCCCGAGACCCATATTCCCGAGGAGATCACCGAGCTCACCTCTATCACAGACGAGATGGTTTCGGGAGCTCCCAAGGAGAGGGAGGCGATAGAGAAATTTCTCGCCTTCGCAGGGGATAAAATGCTGATCGCCCACAACGCAAACTTCGACGTGGGCTTTATCCGCATAGCCTCGGAAAGACAGGGCTTCCCCTTTGAAAATACATATCTTGACACCCTGGGTCTTTCAAAATACGTAAACCCCGAGCTTAAAAACCATAAGCTCAACACCATAGTTGATTACTATAAGCTTGGCGACTTCCACCACCACAGAGCATCGGACGACGCAGAGGTCCTTGCCCATATCTTCACGGAAATGCTCTCAAGGCTCAAAAAGGAGGGGCTTTCCGATTTTGAGGGCGTTATGGCGGCAATGGGCGAGGCCGTGGACCCCATCAAGCTTCCACCCTACCACCTAATAGTATTTGCAAAAAACCAGGTGGGACTTAAAAATCTCTATAAGCTTATCTCGTATAGCTACCTTAATTATTACGGCGGCTTCGGCAGAAATAAGAAGGTGCCGAGAATGCCCAAATCGGTTATCGAGGAGCACAGAGAGGGTCTCGTTATCGGCTCGGCTTGCGTTTCGGGCGAGCTTTATTCCGCAATACTGGACGGCAAAAAGGATTCGGAGCTTGAGGAGCTTTGCGAGTTCTACGATTATCTTGAGATCCAGCCCATCTGCAACAATATGTTCCTTCTTAATGAGGAGGAAAAGCGCGGCGTGCAGGTCGGAAGCGTTGAGGAGCTTAAGGAAATCAACAGAAAGATATATAATCTCGGCAAGAAGCTCGGCAAGCCTGTCTGCGCCACCTGCGATGCCCACTTTGTCAATAAAGAGGACGAGATATACAGAAGGATACTTCTCGCGGGAATGAAATTCAAGGACGCGGATAAGGACGAGCCTATATACCTTCGCACCACCGACGAGATGCTTGCGGAATTCGAATATCTCGGTAAGGAGGCGGCTTATGAGGTAGTCGTCACAAACCCGAATAAGATAGCGGATATGTTTGAGAAGATCCGCCCCATTCCCACGGGCAGATACGAGCCCGATCTCCCGGGTGCCAAGGAGGAGCTTGAATCCTCCTGCTGGCAGAGAGCTCACGAGTGGTATGGCGATGACCTTCCCGAGATCGTTGAAAAACGCCTTGAAAAGGAATTGACATCAATTATAAAGAACGGCTTCGCGGTGCTTTATATGATAGCCGTTAAGCTGGTTGCATATTCGGAGAGCCTTGGCTATCAGGTCGGCTCGCGAGGCTCTGTCGGCTCATCCTTCGTTGCCACGATGTCGGGCATCTCGGAGGTAAACCCGCTTCCTCCCCATTACAGATGCAAAAAGTGCAGATACAGCGAATTCTTCACGGACGGCTCGGTTGGCTCGGGCTTCGACCTTCCCGATAAGCGTTGCCCCGTGTGCGGAGAATGGCTCTATCAGGACGGCCACGATATCCCATTTGAGACCTTCCTCGGCTTCTACGGCGATAAATCCCCCGATATAGACCTTAACTTCTCAGGCGACGTTCAGGGCAAGGTGCATAAGTACACCGAGGAGCTCTTCGGCGCGGGTCACGTTTACAGAGCGGGAACCACCACAGGTCTTGCGGACAAGACCGCTTGGGGCTATATCAGCAAATACCTTGAGGAGAGAAAGATCAAAATTCCCAAGGCGCAGATCGGCTATATGGTCACAAGGATTATGGGTATTAAAAAGACCACAGGTCAGCACCCGGGAGGCATCATAGTCGTTCCAAATGAATACGATATCTACGATTTCACTCCCATTCAGCACCCTGCGGACGACCCCAATGCAGACACGGTAACTACCCACTTCCAGTTCTCATACCTTCACGACACCATCCTGAAGCTTGACGAGCTGGGCCACGATATGCCAACGAAATATAAGATTCTTGAAAAGTACACCAACACCTCGGTGCTGGACGTTAAGATGAACGATAAGACCATCTACGAGCTCTTTGCAAGCACGAAGCCCCTCGGCATAACCCCCGATCAGATCGGCGGAGCACAGCTTGCCACCTTCGGTATCCCCGAGTTCGGCACAAGATTCCTCCAGCAGGTTCTGGTTGAGGCAAAGCCCAAGAATTTTGCGGACCTTTTGCAGATATCGGGTCTCACTCACGGCACCGACGTTTGGCTCGGCAACGCACAGGAGCTTATCAAAAACGGCACCTGTGATATTTCCGAGGTCGTTGGAACGCGAGACGGCATTATGCTTTACCTTATTCAAAAGGGTCTTGATAACTCCATCTCTTTCAAGATAATGGAGGACGTGCGAAAGGGTAAGGGACTTAAGCCCGAATACGAGGCTGAAATGCTTGCTCACGGCGTGCCCGATTGGTATATCTGGTCCTGTAAGAAAATAAAATATATGTTCCCGAAGGCGCACGCGGCGGCATACGTTATGTCGGCTATCCGTCTTGCCTGGTATAAAATATACTATCCTATGGAGTTTTACGCCGCATTTCTCACGGTTGCCCCGGGTGGCTTCGATGCCGAGATAATCGGCGGCGGCTACGACGGAGTAAACGCGGCAATAAAGGAGCTTGAAGCCAAGGGCACCGAGGCAACGGCAAAGGATAACGAAACCTGCCAGACCCTCTATCTTGTACGCGAGGCGATGGCAAGAGGCGTTAAATTCCTTAACGTTGATCTTAAAAAGTCGGATGCCACAGCCTTCCTTCCCGAAAACGGAAAGATAAGAATGCCCTTCAATTCTCTCCCCGGACTCGGAGACAAGGCGGCGGATAAGATACTTGAAGCAAGAGCCGCCTATGATATTCAGTCCATTGAGGACCTGAAGCTTCACACAGGCATATCCAAGGCGGTGATAGAGCTTCTTCGCCGAAATCACGTGCTTGACGGTCTTTCGGAAACTAACCAATTCTCCTTCTTCTGATAAAATACCAATATCAAAAAGGAAAAGAGAGAGCAGGTCGGCATATATATGTGTCGGTGATCTCACCGTATACCGTATAAGCCGCGGCTCTCTCTTATCTTAATGAAGCCGCAAATGCGCGCCTCTTCATTACATATTTAAATAATTAATTGATAAGTAAAAGTAAAAGAAGTATAACAGCGCAGGTCTTGTCTCCGTCGCGGGAGAATAGCAAGAATAGGGCTGTCGCGATAATAAGTATCTCCTCGGTGCCTATTTTGGGTAGCGAAAGCTTTCCGCCAAGGAAGGATCCGAAGATCCCCTTCCCGAAGGAAAAGAGTGATCCAAGGGGCGAAAATGCCGCCGCGCTCTCATCACCTCTTGCGCTGGATTTTGACTCGTCAATTTGAGAAAAAACCTCGTTAGTAGGGGGGCGTGTTGCGTTTTCTTCGTTTTTTTCTTCGTTTTCAAAGGCACAACCGTTGTAATTTTGCGGTATTCGAGCCTCTCTTTCAGGCTCTGCGTAGCTTCTTGAATACATCGGCTCACCTCCCCTTCATCTTATCAAGTATCTCCACGATGGAGATCATTGAGTCTATTGCCGCGGCGCGATCCCTTGAAACGTAGGGCTTAAGAGCCGAAAGAAGCACCGAACGGTTCCTCTCGCCTCCCGCGTCCCTCGCCGAGGCTTGCGCGCTCGCCTTTATCTCGGCGGACTGCGATGCTATCTGTTCACCATCGCCCTCGGGCGGAGGGCTGTTCCTTCCGAGATTAGATATCTCCTCAATGAGCTTTGGGTTCTCCATAATCAAGCTCACTATTCTTCCAAGATCTGCACCCTCGCTCACCTTTTCTCCCCCTTTCTGTATCCGTTCAGCACCTTAAGTGCATCTCGGTAGTTGATCCTATCTCCCCTCACAGCTCCCCTGAGCCTTTCAAGCTCTGCGTGGGGCGGTACTCCCTCGGGCAGCTCAAAGCCGTGAGACCTTCCAAGGCTCACGATAAAGCCCCATAGCTCCTCGTCGGGAAGTGCGGCGAGCCTCTCAAGCTCTTCCTTGTTGATCTTCATATATGCCTCCTTATTGTTGCTTTGGTAGTATTCTATGCAGCGGCGGCATTTTTGTGACTGCATTTTGAGATCACCTTAAAATACGATAATTTTTTTATAAAGGAGCCCGATATAAAATGAAATGTCTTTGCTTTTCCGATTCTCACGGCTCGGTGTATTATATGAAGCGGGCTCTCGCTCTTCATCCCGACTGCGAGGTCGTATTCTTCCTCGGAGACGGGCTCTCGGATATCGAGCCCTTAATAAAGACCACACCGGGTATAGCCTGGCTTGCCGTGCGTGGCAACTGCGACCACACCTCCCACATTTCCGGGGGCGAGGTGAGAAAGCTCGAGAGGATAACTCTTGAGGGCGTGCGTATCGCATATACTCACGGCGACCTTTACGGCGTGAAATACGGATTTGGGGGGGTACTTAAGCTCGCGGACGACGAGGAGTGCGACGTCGTACTTTTCGGCCACACTCACGAGCCTATCGAGCAGTATAAAACAACTCCGAAGGGCAGGGGCGTGTATCTTTTTAACCCGGGTAGCATTGGTATGAGCTTCAGAGGCGGCGCAAGCTACGGAGTGATGCTTCTGCGCGAGGGGCAGGTGCTCCTCTCCCACGGAGAGCTTAATTAATTCAAAAAATCATCTCTTTTCTTGAAATATTCATATTTTTATGTTAAAATAAAATTCAGCTGATATTCACCGCAAAATATAAGGAGGTCGCGTATGCAGGACGTCAGAAAAAACATAGCGGAAAATATTGCCTTGCTTCGCACCGAGGCGGGAATGACTCAGGCTTCTTTAGCCGAAATACTTAATTACACGGATAAGGCAGTCTCAAAATGGGAGCGAGGCGAGGCAGTCCCCGATATCGTGACCATAAAGCAGATCGCAGACTATTTCGGCGTCAGCGTGGACTATCTTCTCAGGCGCGATCATAAGGAGGACCTTAAGGAAAGGGAGCAGCTCGTTGCGGCAAGGAAGAAAAACCGCAGGCTCATCACCCTTATCTGCGGACTTTCGGTGTTCGTGCTCGCAACCGTCGCCTTCGCGATCCTTATTCTCGCATCTGTCACCGCTCCGCCGCCCTGGATATGCTTCGTCTACGCCGTGCCCATAAGCTCCATTGTGGTGCTCGTCCTCAATTCGGTATGGGGCGCAAGATGGCTGAATTTCATTATAGTTTCCGTGCTTGTGTGGTCGGTGCTCTCCTCGGTATATTTCACCCTCTTAACGGTTATCTCCTTCAATATGTGGGAGATCTTTATAGTCGGTGCATCTGCCCAGCTGGTTATTCTGTTTATCCCGGGCATCAAGCCTGTGAAAAATAATAATTCCAAGGAGCAAAAAAACAATGGGACGTGAGAAAAACAGACTCCATCTCCCAAAGCCTCGGGACGGCGTTAAAAAGCCAACGGGACTCAGGGACGTGCCTCGGTATCTCGGCGAGGTCGTGGGAGGCTTCTTTAAAAGACTTTTCTATATAGTCCGCTTGGTTTGGGAGGCATCTCCCTTAATGCTCATTTCAATGACGGCACTTTGCCTTCTCAACGGCTTTCTGCCCGTCATCGGCGCATACATATCAAAGGATCTCTTGAATGCCGTGGCAGACCTTATCGGCTCTGCGGCAGGGGATAGCATCAAGGATAACATCTTCGGCGTGATGCAGCCTCTTGTGCTCCTTCTTATTATGTATTTCGTCTATATGTTCTTGAATAAGCTCTTTACAAGAATAAACAGTATGGTCACAGGCATCGCGGGCGAGCTCGTTGTCAATCACATCAAGCTTAAGATCATCAAAAAATCCGATGAGGTCGATATACGCTCCTTCGATAGCCCCGAATTCTATGAAAAGCTCGAAAACGCAAACCGCGAGGCGGGAATGCGCCCGATACAGATACTTAACGCTACCTTCAACGTTATAAGTGCCTGCATCAGTGCCGCATCGTTTATCGCCGTGCTCGCTTCATTGAGCCCCATAGCTCCTCTTATCATAATCGCCGCGGCGATCCCGGGTGCCATAGTAAACTATATATTCCGCAACCGAAGCTTCCGCTATCTTCGCCACCACTCCAAGGAGAGGCGCGCTATGAATTATTATTCGGGGCTTATGGTCAATAAGGATATGGCAAAGGAAATAAGGATCCTTGGCCTCGGAGACACCTTCACAAAAAAATATAAGGGCGTTTTCGCTAAATACTATAAAGGCCTTAAGGGCCTGATCCTCGGCGAGGGGGTCGCGCAGATAGCGGTCGGCTTTGTTTCAACTCTCGCCAGCTGTGCGCTGTTCCTCTACGTTGCCTATAACGTGGTGTTCGGTAACGGACAGATAGGAGATTATTCGCTATACACAGGCGCGCTCACCTCTATCTCGGGCTACGTCACCACCCTTCTCACCTCCACGGCAACCATCTACGAGGGAACCCTCTTTATCAATAATATGATGGAGTTTCTCGCCGAGCCCGTCACGGTCACACCATCAGTCGATCAGCCTCTTATCCCGAAGAAGGGGGCGCCCCACACGGTGGAATTCGTTGGGGTCTCCTTCTCTTATCCGGGCTCCGAGCGCAAGGTCATAAATAACGTAAATCTTAAATTTGAGCCCAATGATTCAGTAGTTCTCGTCGGTCTTAACGGCGCGGGCAAAACCACCCTTATAAAGCTGCTCACAAGGCTGTACGACCCCACCGAGGGAAGGATACTTCTGGACGGCAGAGATATCAAAGAATACGACACGGGTGCCCTCTACGACCTTTTCGGCATCATTTTCCAGGACTTCGGAAGATATGCTGAATCGGTTTCGGAAAATATCCGCTTCGGCGACGTCGGCAGGGAATTTTCAAGCGAGAGCGTGGTCGCCGCGGCAAAGCAGGGCGACGCAGACGCATTTATCGAAAAGCTGCCCGTGGGGTATGAAACACCCCTCACGAGAATGTTTGAGGACGACGGAGTTGAGCTTTCGGGCGGACAGTGGCAGAAGCTCTCCGTTGCAAGAGCCTTTTATAAAAAATCGGATATCCTGATCCTTGACGAGCCCACAGCCTCCCTTGATGCAATTGCCGAAAAGGAGGTCTTCGACCGCTTCAAGGAGCTCTCGGAGAATAAGCTCACGGTCTTCGTGTCTCACAGGCTCTCAAGTGCCGTGGGCGCAAGCAAGATCGTTGTGCTTGACGGAGGTGCGGTCGCCGAGGTCGGCACCCACGAGGAGCTTATGGCGCTTGGCGGAAAATATCACCGCCTCTTCACCACGCAGGCAAGCCGATATATAGACGGCGGCTCGGTTGAGGAAGAAGGATCGCTTTGACTCATTGCCCATCAAAAAACGGTGACGGATTGAAAAATGGATTTCAAAATATAAATATTTTGAAAGCAAACCGAAGAATGATTTCTAAAAGCAAACCGAAGAATGATTTCTGAAAGTGAAGCCGAAAATTGATTTTCGAGTGCTAACCGAAAAACCAAAAGCAAAAGCCTTGGGCGAAATTACCTGCCCAAGGCTTTTTTAGCGTTTTCACTAATAGCTTGATTTTGTGATTTGATTGCTTTTAATCTTTTTCACCCCAACTATTGACAAAGAGCCGATTTTATCAACTTCACAGAGGCTCAAGCCGCAAGGGAGGGTAGCCTCCAAGGCTCGGCGGAGGCGGAATCCTCTCCGCCGCCTTCCTCAAAGTAATGGGAGCCGAGAACGATATAGTGGATCGAATCTGCGATCTCCCGAACGGTGTCCTCATCAAAGGGAGAATCAAGCCCGACAAGATCAATAAAGGATTCAAGATCAAGGTCTGTTGTCCTGTATATGAGCGACTTGTAGATCGCAAGACCCCTGCCGCGGGTGGCGTATTCCTCAAAGAATATTTCAAGAGAAACAAGTGAGGAGGTAACGTAGGTCTGCACGTAGAATGGCTCAAGAATGAGATGGGGAACTATAAGGTCTCGCGCCGTGAGGCTTGAGCCAAAGCCCATTGCTGAAATTGCCGCGCTTGCGACCTGCTCTATGCTAGCCTCGTTTATCTGATTTTGCGGCAGACTGTAAACGAGATGCTCAAATCTTGAATAAAGACTCTGATAGATAAGGTTCAAAAGAACGCTTTCGATCTCCATACAGTAAAGATACTTATATTCCTTTGTTGTGAGTCCGTCGCGAAGACCGAGCATAGCAAGAAGCTCCATAGTCTGCGAGCAGGTCTCCGCAAGATCCACGGATGCAGATATCCCTCCGTTAACGAATATATCGTAAAAATGCCCGAATTCGTGGCAAACGGTCATATAATCGGTGAGGCTATCCTGCATCGTCACGTAAAGGAAGGGAGATCTGTATGATGGAAGATATGCCGTCATAGACATAGGAAAACGGTGAGGCGCATTTTTCTCAACGCTGAAAAGACCGTGATATAAGAGATAGGAATATACGTCGCTCATATCCTGATCCATATCGGCGAAAACCTCGCCAAGATGATTCATAATGCGGTTTTTCGTGTGGGGATCAACAGGGTGGCGGTTGTTGCTGTTCAGCACCCTGATGGCAAGTTTATTATACACGGGTACCACGTAATCGGAAATATTATCGAAAATATTGTCGAGCCTGTCAGCCGAATAGTCGGTGTGCTCGGTCGCGTAAATATAATCGGTGTAGTTATCGTAGCCTGACTCGCCCGCGATCCTTGCGCGAACCTCAACCAGCTCAATGAATATCTCAAGTGCGCGGTCTGCTGACTCCGAGCTATTCGATATAAGCTCTCTGTATTCGCCGATAAGCGCCGCCTCCTCTGCCTTGAGTATCGTGAGCGCATCGCTTGGCTCGGCTGCATTGATAAAGGGCTCAAGCGCATCGAAGCCGAAGCACTCGCCTGCCAGCTGAGAGCTGTGAGAAGATCTCGCTGCGGCTTGCAAGACCTGCTTGTAAAGGGCTTCTATATTTGAAAATTCGCTATCGAGGAAGGCTGCCTCCGCAGAATAAAATTCATCCGAGGAATCTATCGACGACATTATTCTCGCGTATAGCTGCATAGTTATAAAATTGCTGTAATCCTTGTTCATATCAAGAAGGAAGCTTATCTGATCGTATATCGTGAGCTTGTCGTCCTCGATCATCGCGGCGGCACTCCGAAGCTTTTCCGAAAGCTCCTCTGTGCTTGGGCGAAGATAGATAATATCCTCAAACCGAATACCCTCGGGGAGATTTCCTGAAGAATCGGGGATGATCAGCTCCTCGTTACCAACCTCGGGCGTGGGAGTCGGAGACGGTGCCGTATCAGCCGACTCATTATCCGAGCAGCCGCCAAGGCATATAAGAAGTGAGATGATCGCGGCAAAAAGCATCGATCTGATAAAAGCCTTAAGCATATCGGCAAAGCCTCCTTTGATGAAAATCGCAGCTCACCCTCAAAGGGATAAAGCTATCCAATATTATTTTACCCCGAAACACACTCACCCTTCAATAATAAACAATAAATATTTTGCGAAAATTTTGTAAACTAAAGCGAAAACGGCGGGAAAAGAGGGAAAATAATACGGTATTTACTGTCTTCACAAAAAATTAACAAAAATAAATTGGCACAGGGTATTGAAAAATACACTAAAATGGTATACAATATACGAGGAAAATAAAACGAATGCGCGCAAGTAATTTAAAAACGCGCGAAAGGAGCCTGAATTTGGCAAGATTTGTTTATGCAGATAATGCGGCAACCACGCCTGTGAGCCGTCAGGTGTTAGATGCAATGCTTCCTTGCTTCCTTGAGGATTGGGGCAACCCCTCCAGCCTTCACGAAAAGGGAAGAGATGCAAAGGATATTCTTGACGACGCAAGAGCAAGAGTTGCGGCAGTGCTCGGTGCGGATGCATCCGAGATATATTTCACAAGCGGCGGCACAGAGTCTGATAACTGGGCTATCCGCGGCGCGGCAATGAGACTTCGCGCAAAGGGCAAAAACCGCATAGTTACCTCAAAGATCGAGCATCACGCGGTGCTTCATACCTGCGAGGCTCTCGCAAAGGAGGGCTTTGAGGTGGTCTACGTCGGAGTTGATGAGGACGGAGTAGTTAAGCTTGATGAGCTTCGCGCCTCACTCAACGATAAGACCGCAATAGTCTCCATAATGTATGCAAACAACGAGGTCGGCACTATCCAGCCCGTTGAGGAGATAGGCAATATCGCTCACGAATTCGGCGCACTGTTCCACACGGATGCGGTACAGGCTGTCGGTCAGGTCGATATAGATCTTTCAAAGCTCCCTGTTGATATGCTCTCTCTTTCGGGTCATAAGCTTCACGCGCCCAAGGGCATAGGTGCCCTTTATATCCGTCGCGGAGTTGTGATAGGAAACCTTATTGAGGGTGGCGGTCAGGAGAAGCGCAAGAGAGGCGGAACTGAAAATCTGCCTTATATCGTTGGTCTTGCAAAGGCTATGGAAATTGCCAAGGAAAAGCTGAAAGACCTACCCCGTGTTGCGAAAATGAGGGATAAGCTCATCGAAGAGCTCACTAAGATCCCCTATTCCAAGCTAAACGGTCACAGAACGAAAAGACTCCCCGGTAACGCAAATATCGGCTTCGAATTCATTGAGGGCGAGAGTATGCTCCTCTGGCTTGACATAGCAGGCGTTTGTGCATCCACGGGCTCTGCTTGCTCATCCGCTTCTCTTGATCCCTCTCACGTTCTCCTTGCAATGGGCGTGCCTCACGAGAGAGCTCACGGCTCGCTCCGTCTCTCCATCTCTCACGACACTACCGACGAGGATATAGATTATATCATAGAAACACTTCCTCCCATTATTGAAAAGCTTAGAAATATGAGCCCCCTTTGGGAAGACGTTGTGAAAAAAGAGGGAGCAAGAGTCTGATCCCGCTTCAAATATATAAAATATAAGGAATTAGCACCTTTGGTGTAAAAGGAAGAAAAATGAAATACAGTGAAAAGGTAATGGATCATTTCACCAATCCGAGAAACGTTGGTGAGATCGAAAATGCCGACGGAGTCGGCGTTGTTGGAAACGCAAAATGCGGCGACATAATGAAGATGTATCTCAAAATAGATGAGAACGACGTGATCGTTGATTGCAAGTTCAAGACCTTCGGCTGCGGCGCGGCGATCGCGACCTCATCTATGGCAACAGAGCTTGTTAAGGGTCACACGGTCGAGGAGGCTCTTAAGCTCACGAACAGTGCTGTCGTTGAGGCTCTTGAAGGGCTTCCGCCTGTTAAGGTGCATTGCTCTGTGCTTGCCGAGGAGGCTATCAAAACCGCCGTTGCAGACTACTATAACAAGATCGGCAGACCCGTTGATTTTGAGATAGAAAAGGCTCACGACGAGGAGTAAATTTCAGCAAAAATTGCCCCGAGAAATTTCTTGGGGCAATCTTAATATTTTATGTAAAATTAGCTAATATGTAAATAATAGTGGTCAAAAACATAGATTTTATCTGTTTTTGGAGAAATAATATGAAAATACTTGTTGGAATTTCAGGGGGAGTTGACAGCGCGTATTGCGCAAGGCTTCTGTTGGATCTCGGGCACGAGGTCGAGGGGTGCATATTGATTATGCACGACTATTCTGACACCGAGGGAGCAGACCGCGTTGCAAGCGAGCTCGGCATACCCGTGCACAAGGTCGATCTCAGAGGACTTTTTGATTCCGAGGTAAAGAAATATTTCGTGGATGAATATCTTCACGGGCGGACTCCTAACCCCTGTATTATATGTAATGAGCGAGTTAAATTCAAGGGGCTTCTTGATTTTGCGGAGGCAAACGGCTTTGATAAAATAGCAACGGGCCATTATGCGAGAATCGGGACAGTAACGGTCGACGGAGCGAAAAAGCATATTCTCCTGAAGGCTGAGGACCTCTCAAAGGATCAAAGCTATATGCTATACAGGCTTCCCGAGTCTATACTTTCTAAAACCTTGTTTCCCCTTGGGGAGCTTACCAAGGACACAGTGCGCGATAGATCCAGAACCTTCGGGATCAGTGCCGCTGACGCGAAGGATTCCCAGGAAATTTGCTTTTTGCCCAATGGCGGATACCCCGAATACATTGAATCTGTCGTCGGCAAATTACCTTGCGGCAGCTTTATAGATGAAAAGGGAAACCTACTCGGTGAGCATAAAGGTATCATCAGGTACACGGTGGGGCAGAGAAAGGGCCTCGGTATCGCTCTCGGTAAGAGAATGTTCGTCGTTTCTATCGATCCTGTCGAAAACACCGTTACTCTCGGAGACGAGCTGAAGGGAAAAGAGGAGATCGTGATCGGCAACGTTTCTCTGTCGTCTGCATTAAGCCCCGATCTACTTAATTTAAGCGGTGCTTCGACAGATACTGCCGACCCGTTTACATTGCCTTTATCGGTAAAGTTAAGGTACACAGCTCCTCTTATTGGCTGTGAGATTTCGCCGCTTTCGGACGATAAATATAAGCTTAAGCTTGAGACTTCGGCAAAGGCGGCACCCGGTCAGTCGGCGGTGGTATATTCGGGAGACAGGGTCGTTCTCGGCGGTATTATAGAATAAGATTTTAAAGATGAAAAATCAGTAAATCATGCCGTAAATGATGCATCGGCTTGCAGAGCGGAGAGGGGGAAGTTTTACCTTCTTCGCTTTTTGTATTTCGGGAAAGCTTGGCTGACATTTGTTTGAAAATATAACTGAAAAGTGGTTTTTAAGTGGAAAATCCTGCTCGTTAAAGCAAAAATCAATGTGTAGAAAAAAATGCTCGAATTTTGTGCAATTTCAACAAATTGTAAAAAAACTTATTTTGCGCATTTACCAAAGGAAAAATAGTAAATAAAATTTACATATCCGAAACAAATAGCCGATTTTTCTAAAATATTTAAGCAAATACGCAAATAAAAATTACTTTAGCAAGCTAAAAATACTTCTCTAAAAAGTGTGGAGTAAACATTTATTTACATTATCATTTTTTAATGGGATTTATTGGCAGGAAAATGGGGCGGTTTCTATATATATGTATAATAGGAAGGACTTGACTTTTGCGGCTTGTTTGTGGTATAATCATTGCGTGTAAATTAAGCGCAAACACAATGCGCTATTGCATGAAAGAGTTTTTTGGAGGAAATCAGCAATGAAAAGAACATTATTTCAGAGAGTTGTGTGTTTGTTTCTCTCTGTAATCGTTATTCTCGGTTCTTTTGCTATCACCTCGTCAGCAGGTGAGTATAAGGGCGCAGAGAGTACCTCCTCAACGTTGGAGGAGATGAAGGACCTCATCGGTACCGATTCTTATTCAACGTATTTCGCCTCCGCATTGAAGTCTCTCAATAAGGAGCTTCAGGCGACCCTTGGCGAAAAGGAGATCAACATTACAGAGTTCGTCACAAACAACGGCGACGTCTGCCTCACAGGCAACCTCGGCAATCTCAAGGATTCCGCAGGCGGACCTCTGGTAGACAGAGAGAGCTTTGAATCCTACTGGGAGTCGTTCGACGACGATAAGTACGGCGCAAGCTCCGTTTATCTCACTACCATCAACAGTGACGATAAAGCGTCGAACGCAACCTGGAGATTCACCATCTCCGCAGACGAGGTCGGCTTCTATAATCTCTACATAGAGTATTATAACTGCAAGACCGACGAGAGCTCCGTATCCGCTATCCAGAGAAAGCTTCTCCTGGACGGCAAGGTACCCTTCTCCGAGGTCAGCAGCATCACCTTCGATAAGACCTGGACCTATAAGTCCAATACCGACAGCTCCTCTGATACCTACTATAAGGTTGACGAGACTATCGTTTCGAAGGCAGATTACGATAAGGCTTCCAAGTATTCCGTAAGCTATGAGCAGGACGATAAGAGCTACCGCAAGATAGTCGTTGAATACAGATTCGAGGACGGTCAGTATAAGAGAGTTAAGCACACCTACACGATCGGCCAGGATATCAACGGCAACTCTATGGCACCTCTTGCGCAGGAGTCCTCTCAGTGGAATACATACATCTGCTCGGATAAGTCAGGCTACAACGAGGGCTACTTCAACTTCTTCCTCTCCGAGGGTACTCACACCATCTCTCTTGAGGCAGAGCGCGAGCCTATGGTCATCAGAGCCATCAGATTCGTTCCCGTTGAGGTCGACACCCTTGAGTCCGACGGCAAGGCAAACTCCACCGAGCTTCAGGTAGGATCGGACGGAAAGTATCACTTCTCCGAGACCAACTCCTTCGAGCAGTACAAGGCTGCCCTCGGTGATAACTATAATAAGAAGGCTAACGGCGGTAAGATCGTTACCCTTCAGGCAGAGTTCCCAGACGCTATCTCGGATTCCTCTGTTGCGGCAAGCAACGACAACACCTCCGTTGCAACCTATCCCATCAGCGCAAGCGCTCAGCTCTTCAATATTATCGGAGAGACAGGCTATGATTCCTTAGGTCAGTGGGCAGCTTATAATTTCCAAGTCACCGAAACGGGTATGTATAAGATCTCTATGAGATTTATGCAGGACGCCCTCCAGGGTATGTTCATCTGCCGTTCCATCAAGATCGCGGGCGGTAAGGATTACGTTTACGGCTACAACGGAAGTGCCGTTGCTCCCTATGTGGAGGCAACCCAGGCCCGCTTCAACTATTCCAAGGAGTGGCAGTCCGAGTACGTTGGCTACTACGACGCGCAGGGCAAGCATCACGACTTTGAGTTCTTCTTCGAGGCAGGTCAGGACTACACTATCTACCTTGAGTGCGCGCTCGGCGACCTTAAGACCTACATTCAGAGAGTTGAGACCTCTCTTAGCAATCTGAACGAGGCTTACCTGCAGATACTTCAGTATACAGGCTCGGATCCCGACGAAAACCAGAACTATAAGTTCCACGAGAAGCTTCCCGATGTGCTCGTCACCCTTCTTAACGAGGCGCAGAACCTCACCGAGACGGCAGACGCTCTTGAAAAGCTTTGCGGCACTAACGGTTCCCATATAGCAACCCTTGATACGGTTGCCCGTATCCTCTACCTTATGGGTAAGGATAACGGTAAGGAGATCGCCGCAAACCTCTCCTCGCTTAAGACCTACCTCGGTACTCTCGGTACCTGGATCAATGACTCCAAGCAGGGTACTCTTAAGCTTGACAGCATCACCCTCGCTCCCAAGGCGAAGGCAAACAGTGATAATCTTCCCAAGGCTACAGCTAATTTCTTCGAGTCTCTTTGGTTTGAGATCTGCTCTTTCATATATTCCTTCTTCACCAACTATGAGCACATGGGTCTTAAGAAGCTCCCCACAGAGGACGATTCCGCAGTTAACGTGTGGATCGCAATGGGTCGAGATCAGTCAAACATCTGGCGTTCGATGATCGACTCCGAGGGCGGCTTCACGGATCAGTACGGTAAGGCGGTTGCCCTCAAGCTCGTTACGGCAAGCACGCTGCTTCCGTCAATTCTTTCGGGTAAGGGACCTGACGTTTACTTAGGTCTCGGTGCGGCAGACGTTATTAACTACGCAATTCGAGACGCGGTTCTCGGTGTCAGCGGTAACGACCCGCACTTAACAAACGTTCAAAATGCCGTCTTCAAGGACTTTGAGCAAACGGTGAAGGGAAATAACCTTCTTGATCCCGCAGACGATAACTTCTCGCCCGCCGCGATGAAAACGCTCACCATCTATTCTCCCGATAACGCCAAGGGCGCAACGGGCGGCGTGAGCAACCATCCCGACAACACAGACGTTACCTACGGTATCCCGATGACGATGGGCTTCGCAATGATGTTCTACCGTATGGACGTTCTTGCAGAGCTTAATCAGGAGGTTCCCGAGACCTGGGATCAGCTCCTTGAGATACTCCCCGTATTCCAGGCAAACAATATGGATATCGGTGTTTCCTACATAAGTGCCCTTGACTTTATGATGTATCAGATGGGCGGTAATATGTGGAAGTACACAGATAGCAGCATCTACGAATCCAAGTACGCAGGCGCGAAGATCGACCTTGATTCGGATATCGCACTTGAGGCGTTTGAGTTCGTTTGCCGTCTTTACACCGACTATTCCTTCCCCGTAACCTACGATACTGCAAACCGCTTCAGAACAGGTGAGATGCCCATCGTTATCGGTGACTATGCATCTATCTATAATACTCTCGTTGTATACGCAACCGATATTTCCGGTCTTTGGGAGTTCTCCTCACTTCCCGGATCCCACGAGAAGAGCGTATACAGAAGTGAAGACGGTACTATCATTTATAAGTCCGAGACTCTTAAGGCTGAGGACGCTAAGGCGCAGGGCCTCACCCTCATCTCCGAGGGAGAGTATAACTACAATTCTCTTGCAGGCGTGGCAGCAACCGTTATTCTTAAGGGCTGCGAGAAGGATGTAAACAGACTTCAGGCTGCTTGGGACTTCGTAAAATGGCAGACAAGCGCATCCGTTCAGGCGACCTACGGTAACAGAATAGTTGCCCTCATCGGTCCCGCGGCTAAGTACGAGACCGCAAACCTTAAGGCTATCGACGACCTCTCCTGGACCGCAAACGAAAAGGCGGCTATCAAGAATCAGATGGCTCACCTTGATGCGATAGTTAACTACCCCGGCTCTTATATCTACTCCAGATATATGAAGTTCGCATTCCTTGATGCATACAACGACGGCGCAGAGCCTCACGATGCAATGATGAGCTATATCGATGCTATCAACGCGGAGATAGAGCGTAAGCGTAAGGAGTTCGGACTTGACACCATCCCTAAGGGCGAGGATGCTCCCCTTAAGGATGCAGAGTAAGACTTAATGTATAAAGGAGAAAAAGATGTCACAGGAAAATGTTAAAACCGTCGACAAAGAACGCCCCGTAAAAAGGGACGAAATGTCGAAGTGGCAATGGACCTGGAAAGAAATGAAGAAGAATAAGACGGCATACTTTATGCTCGCTCCCTTCTTTATCCTCTTCATAGTATTCACAGTCCTGCCCGTATTTCTTTCAATAATACTGAGTCTTACAGACTTCAATATGCTTCAGGTCCCCGGCTGGGAGGGTCTTGATAACTACACAAGACTCTTCCTCGAGGACGAGATATTTATGCTGGCAGTGCAGAATACTCTTATATTCGCACTTATAACGGGACCTGTTTCCTACATTCTCTCGCTTCTCGTTGCGTGGTTTGTAAACGAGCTCCCACCCAAGATCCGTGCGGTCGTAACCCTTATCTTCTACGCACCCTCGATCTCGGGCCAGGTATATCTTATCTGGAAGACTCTCTTCTCGTCCGACGCATACGGTTGGGCAAACGCAACTCTTATGGACCTTGGACTTATCACAGACCCGATCCTCTGGTTTGAGGATGCAAACTACGTTATGCCTCTTTGTATCGTGGTTGCACTCTGGACCTCGCTCGGTACTGCGTTCCTGTCCTTCATCGCGGGCTTCCAGACGGTCGACCGTTCGATGTACGAGGCTGCTGCGGTTGACGGTATCAAGAACCGTTGGCAGGAGCTTTGGTATATAACCCTTCCCACAATGAGACCTCAGATGATGTTCGGTGCGGTCCTCGCAATTACCAACTCTTTCGGATTCGGTTCTGTCGTTGACGCACTTTGCGGATTCCCCTCGGTCGACTATGCGGCGCACACGATTATGCACCATCTGAACGACTACGGTGGTTCACGATACGAGATCGGTTACTCTTCGGCGATCGCCGTTGTGCTCTTCATCATAATGTTCGGCTCGAACATCCTTGTTAAGAAGGCACTTTCAAAGGTAGGTGAGTAGTATATGAGAACAAAAGAAGCAAAGCTTAAGAAGATGAGAACAAGAGGACACAAGGTCGTTCTCAACCGTTCAGCGGGCGGTGACCTCGGTATCACCATTATGCTCGGCCTTCTCGGTGTCATTATGTTCCTCCCTATGTACTACGTCGTCATCCAGTCCTTGAAGCCTCTTGACGAGCTGTTTATGTTCCCCCCGAGATTCTACGTTATGAGCCCCACGTTCGATAACTTCTCGGATCTGTTCACCCTTATGAGCGACTCCTGGGTGCCCTTCTCGAGATACATATTCAACACGGTGTTCATCACCATCTGCGGTACTATCGGCAACCTTATATTCGCCTCTATGGCGGCATATTCGCTTGCTAAGCTCCGCTTCCCCGGAAGAAAAGCGATCTTCCAGCTTATCGTAACGTCCCTGATGTTCCATTCCACGGTTAACCAGGTAACGCACTTCATCATCCTCTCCGCATTCGGCTGGATCGATACCTACCTTTCCATAATCGTGCCCTCAATGGCAACAACAATGGGTCTTTACCTTATGAAGCAGTTTATGGAATCCTCCGTTCCCGATACGGTCCTTGAGTCCGCCCGTCTTGACGGCGCAAGCGAGTTCCGTACCTTCCTCACCATCGCAATGCCGATGGTTAAGCCCGCTTGGCTCACTCTTATGATCGAGTGCTTCAAGTCGCTTTGGAACTCAGGTGCTTCCATTTATATTCACTCTGAGGAGCTTAAAACATTTAACTACGCTATCAACCAGATCGTCTCGGGCGGTATTGCTCGTTCGGGCGCAGGTGCCGCGGCGATAGTTATTATGATGATAGTTCCTATCGCAATCTTCGTCATTAACCAGAGTAAGATCATCGAAACGATGGGCTCCTCGGGTATGAAGGACTAAAAGGAGGAAAGTATGAAAAGCAGAATAACGAAAGTATTCATACTGGCTATCGTAGCGCTTATGCTCTTTGGCACTGTGCTTACCTCCGCGTATGAGTCCTACGACACATACACCTACTCCATAGACGGTAAGCCTCTCCTCTCTCCCGCCGCATATACTCCCGACGTTTCGGTTTACGATTCCAAGTATATGGGACTTGTTGACGAGAGCGGTCAGGGCGGTCTCGGAATGGCGAGCGATATCGTAACCGATAAGGAAGGTAACTTCTTTATTGCAGATAGCGTTGGAAACCGTATAGTTGTCCTTGATAAGTATACTTACAGAGTTAAGGAAGACGTAAACGGTAATCAGATGATCATCGATCACTACTACGATGAGTACAACGTTCGCCAGACCTTTAACGCACCCACAGGCGTATACGTAACAGATCCCAATAAAATGATAGATAAGTCCGAAAACATCTTCGTCTGCGATACGCAGAACAGAAAGGTAGTCGTTTTCGATAAGGACTTTAACTACGAAAGAACGATCACAGTTCCCGATGACCCCGCGGAGGGCGAAACAACCACCTCTCTTATCACCAAGAAGGACTTCGCTCCCACCGCCATCGCAGTTGATATCTACGGAAGAATTTTCGTAGTATCCAAGGACTGCTTCAGCGGTATCGTGGTTATGTCAGGTGAGGGAGACTTCACAGGCTTCATCGGTGCTCAGAAGATCACGGCAGATCCTCTCACTCTTCTTTGGGAAAAATTCCAGAGCGTTGAGGACAGAGAGTCCAACTTCCGTGAGCTTCCCGACCCCTATAATAACATTGCAGTAGACGACCTCGGCTTCGTTTACGCAACCATCAGCTTCTCAAACGTTGCAGATAAGAAAAATCAGCTTGAGGCTATCAAGGGAAAGGAAGCTGCTTATTCTCCCGTTAAAAAGCTCAACTCCGTCGGTAAGGAGATCCTTAAGCGTAACGGCTTCTTCGATCCGGGTGGAGAGGTTGACGTCCTGTTGCCCACCGAGGTATCCACCATCACCGATATCGCTATCGGTAACGAGGGCTCCTGGTCCATCCTCGATAAATCCCGATCCAGGATATTCACCTACGATTCAAACGGTAACCTCCTCTTCGCTTTCGGTGATACGGGCAACCAGATCGGTAACGGCGCAAGCTACACCGCAATGACCTATCAGGTTCTCTACGACGAGAAGACCGGCAAGGACGTATATAACCTTGTCCTTCTCGACCAGACGGGCGGCGACTTCCGACTTATGGTATATCACCCCACCGATTATTATGAGCTGATTATGAATGCGCTTCATAATCAGAACGAGCATAACTACTCCGCAACCATCCAGTATTGGCAGGACGTTCTCACAAGGAACAACAACTTCGACCTTGCATACGTCGGTATCGGTAAGGCACTCTATAATCTCGGTGATTACGAGGGTGCAATGGAGATGCTCAAGAATGCTTATGAGACTGAGGTATATTCTCTTGCTTTCGCGGCAATGAGAAAGGATATCCTCTCCAGGTGGCTTCTTCCTCTTATTATTGTTCTTATAGTTGCTCTCGTATTCTTCTTCAAGTTCCTTGGTTGGGCTAAGAAGAAAAACAAGGCAGTTGCTCTTAAGGTCGGCAAGAAGACCTATCTTGAAGAGCTTCTCTACGTGTTCCACCTTGTATTCCATCCGTTCGACGGCTTCTGGGATCTTAAGCACGAAAAGCGAGGCTCCGTAAAATCCGCAACCACGATTCTTGCGCTCACCGTAGTTGCATTCTTCTATCAGAGTATCGGTCAGGGATATATCTTCAATCCTCGCGGCGACTACTCCACCGTTATTATGCAGATGCTGGGAATTCTTGTTCCCGTGCTTCTTTGGGTCATTTCCAACTGGTGTCTCACAACACTCTTCGACGGTGAGGGAAGTCTTAAGGATATTTATATCGCAACCTGCTATTCTCTGGCACCTCTTCCGCTGTTCATCACGATATCCACTATCCTCACAAACGTGCTCACTATCTCGGAGCAGGGAATTATCAATATGATCGCAGCTATCGGCTGGGTATGGGTAGTAATTCTTCTGTTCTTCGGTATGGTCGTTACCCACGATTACTCCACGGGTAAGAACGTTATCACAACTCTCGGAACTATCGTTGCGATGTGCGTAATTATGTTCATCGTGATCCTGTTCTCCAGCCTTGTTGTGAAGATGGTAACATTCGTTGTATCGATTATAACGGAAATCAGTAACAAATTTTAGTTGCAGGAGGTAAAAAATGAAACTTAATAGAATATTATCAACTGTGCTAGTTATCGTGTTGCTGCTAACCGGAATGATCGCAACCTTCCCGATGGGTGCCGCTGCTGCTGAGGAAGCCGCAGAAAAGCCTGTTGTATCGGTCATTGAGGACACAAAGACCGAGGAAGAAAAGCTCGCGATAATCACAGCATATCAGAAGGAAACACTGTATACCTCTGCGCAGGAAATGCTCAAGGCAGATCTTGATGCGGGATACCTTGATTCCATCACCTATAAGGACTTCGCTATCTACGTAAATCGCTACACGGGTGTCAGCTATTACGTAAACGGCAAGTCAGGTCAGGTTCTCACAAGTAACCCGATCGACTCAGGCATTTATAAGGACGTCCCAAAGGACGTTCTCAGCCAGATCACCATCACCTACTCCTCTCACGCGAAGCCCATGATCAACATCGAGGAGAATAGCTTCCGTTGCATCGCGCAGAGCTCATTCATCACCGTAACCAAGGGCGAGGGCGACACCATCGTCGTTAAGTACCTTCTCGGTGAGTCCGAGGCTGTTGACCGTGTACCCGACGCTATCTTCGCGGCTGATATGGAGGCAGAGATCCTTGCACCTATGCTTGAGAAGTATGCGGCTCTCCTTGAGTCTCATCTTGGCGCATTCCCCGAAAACACGATCAAGGTTACGGGCTATAAAAATGAAGATGGCACAAGCTATCTCAGAAGCTATAACCCCTATCTCACCGATATCGATGCTCTTAAGTATTCGGGCGGTATTCACGGCGATATGATCAAAAAGGCGGTTGATGCTTTCGTATCCTATGCTAAGAACGAGCTCGGTTCAAAGAGCGCGGCATATAAGGAAATATCCACATTCGCCTCCAACATTAAGATCATCTTTACCGAGTATCAGCTTTATAATCCCTCTATTCTTCCCGCTGATACCAGGGAGCAGACTCTCAAGCTTTGGTATGAGACAGTTCCTAATATGGAAGCGGCAAAGGATAACGTATTCATTCTTAACAACAGCGACCAGGAGCAGCTTATGGTTTCCTACCGTCTTATCGGTAAGGCACTTAAGGCTAACCTGGACTTCAAGGCAGACCGCGCGGTTGAGCTTAACGCAAAAACAGGTTATTCTCCTCTCGTGGAGGACTTCCCCCACTTCGAGTGCTCTCTCGTTTACTCTCTTGCAGAGGACGGCGCGCTTATCGTCGATTTCCCCGCAGCCTCCTTCAAGTATCAGAAGGATAGCTTCATAGTTAAGTCTGTGGCTTGTCTTCCTTACTTCGGCAGCGGCGATATGTATAAAGACGGTTACGTGTTCTTCCCCGATGGCTCGGGTACGGTAGTTGAATTCGATGATTTCTATTCCGAGACAGCGGCGCAGAGAATTCAGATCACAGGCGAGCTCTACGGCAAGGATTATTGCTACGCAACAATTACCGATAAGCACAAGGAGCAGATCACGATGCCCGTTTACGGTATTGTAAGCACCGTTAACAAGGGTGACGGCTCAGACGAGCTTATCCAGAACGGCTATTTTGCAATTCTTGAGGACGGCGCAGCTCTCACAAAGCTTAACGTTAATTCGGGCGGTGGCTTGCATAAGTACGCTGCTGCATACTCCTCCTTCGCTCCGTATAACTACGACGAATATAAGCTCGGCGACGTTATTTCCGTCGGCGATAATAAGTCTTATCTCGTTGTTGCCGAAACAGGATACAGAGGAACATACAGAACCAGATACGTAATGCTCACAGATCCCGATCTTGCTGCAGAGAAGAGCATCGATTCCTACTATGCATCCAGCTACGTTGGTATGGCGGCTTGCTACCGTGACTATCTCGCGGATAAGGGAATCCTTGAAAAGATAGCAGACGTAAAGGATAATCTTCCTCTCTACATCGAAACCCTCGGTGCGATGAACGTAACTCAGAGAATCCTCACATTCCCCGTTTCCGTTTCCACCGCACTCACTACCTTTGAGGACGTTAAGACGATGTATAAGCAGCTCTCCGCGAAGGGAGTCAACAACGTCAACTTCAGACTTACAGGTTATTCCAACGGCGGTATGTACTTTACCTATCCCGCAAAGGTTCGTTGGGAGCGCTCTCTTGGCGGCGAGAAGGGATTTGAGTCCCTCATCGCATACGCTAAATCGGTCAATAAGAGCTCCGATAAGAATCTTGGTATCTATCCCGACTTCGATTTCCAGTATATCAACAACACCGCAATGTTTGACCGCGTAAGCAACGGCAAGCACGGCTCAAAGCTTGTTGATAACCGTTATGCAACGAAGCAGGTATATAATTCTGTCAGCGGACTTTACGAGACTCTTTATTCGGTCCTCGTATCGCCGGATACTCTTGACGGTCTCTACGATAGATTCATCAAGGATTACAGCAAGTACGACACAAAGAATATCTCCGTTTCCACTCTCGGCTCGGATCTTAACTCCAACTTCGATGATAAGAACACCGTCAGCCGTGACGCGGCTCGCAAGCACGTCGTTTCGCTTCTTAACCGTATGCATAATAAGAACGGTTACAGCATTATGACCGATATCGGTAACTCCTATTCCTATGAGTTCATCGATCATATCCTTAATGCAACGATCGATTCGAGCCACTTTGTAAACTCCTCCTACGCCGTACCCTTCCTTGGAATGGTTCTTCATAGCTATATCAACTATGCAGGTACTCCTCTGAACTACACAGGCTCGGTTGATTACAATATTCTTCACTCCATCGAGAACGGCGCATCCCTCTACTACATCCTTTGTATGCAGAACACCAACTACCTGAAGGACGATGAGACTCTCTCCAAGTATTACGGTGTTGACTATAAGAACTGGTTTGACGATATCGTTGAAAGCTACAACACTCTCAACACCGCTATCGGCGACCTCCAGCTCTATGAGATAGTTGACCATACGGCACTTATCGCAGAGAGAATTCCCAACTCCTCCGAGCACGCAAGCGATCTTGAGGATCTGCTTGAAGAGTACGTTCAGCAGGTTGATCTTGCTCTCGCAAAGCAGGTAGCAGCTAAGCTTGAGGCTATGAGAGCCGATGCAAATATGATCGGCAAGGGTCTTGAGGTGAGCATCGATAAGGCGACTCTCGTTGCAGACGCTATCGACCGCTTCAGCTTCGGTGCAGAGTCCGATGAGAATAAGCTCACAGAAGCAGATCTCTCCGAGTACGGCTTCTTCGCACTTCTCGATGAGGTCATCACAAAGTATCAGCTTAAGTATCCCGCAAAGGTTGGTGCCGAGGTTCTTGTCTTCGACGAGAGCGACATCAGCTATAAGTCCAAGTTTAAGTACACCAGCGATTCCGTTGCAAACGCAGATGATTACGTTTACAGCGATTACACCAGCGACAACGGCAGCGTTATCGCAGTAACCTATAAGGATACCGATAAGTCCTCCGCAACCTACGGAAAGACGGTTCTCTTCCTTATTAACTATAATAACTACGACGTAAACGTCAGACTTGACAGTTCTATCTTAACCAATCGCAGCGAGACCGATCCCGCAGTAACCTATACCGTCGGCAGACTCGGCTTCGTAAGAGTTGATATATAAGGAGGAAAAAAGATGAGCAATGATTTAAAGATCAAGCGCCGCAGAGGCTCTCTTGAAAAGAGAAGAGCCAGAGCAGGCTATCTCTTCGTGCTTCCGTTCATTCTCGGAATCCTACTTATTTATCTCCCCATTCTTATCGACTCCGTTTGGTTCAGCTTCAGTGATTTCGCAACCTATGAGGAAACGATAATGACAGAGTACGGCGAGCAGACCGTAAACCGTATCACAACGGTTGGTGTCGGCTTCAAGTATTATGCCGAAGCGTTCGGTGATCAGAACTTCTACACAGCGCTTCTTTCCTCAGTTCAGCAGATGCTCTTCGAGGTTCCCGCCGTTATCATCTTCTCGCTCTTTATAGCAGTCGTTCTTAACCAGAAGATGCTCGGTAGAGCAGCATTCCGTGCAATATTCTTCGTCCCCGTTATTATCGCCACAGGCGTTATGGCGGAGATCAACGCCCAGGACGTTATGCAGGATGCGGCTCAGGAGGGAGCTGAATACGGAGCAGGCGAGAACGCAGGCAATAACATTATCTCAATGCTTGACGTTCAAGCCCTATTCGCCAATATGCAGGTAGGTACAGAGCTTGTTAGCTACGTTGTTGATCTTGTAAATAATATTTATAATATCATCAACTATTCGGGCGTACAGATGCTTATCTTCCTTGCAGGTCTTCAGTCTATCTCTCCCTCGATCTACGAGGCGTGCCAGATAGAGGGTGCAACAGGTTGGGAGACCTTCTGGAAGGTAACCTTCCCGATGATCTCGCCGATGATCCTTGTAAACGCGGTATACACGGTTATAGACGCATTCACAAGAACAGACAGCCCTGCAACCGAAATGGCAAGAGAGGCAGGCGGCGGACTTGGCGGTGCAATGTCCTGGATCTACTTCCTGATAGTTGCTCTAATACTTGCTCTGGTCGGAGCGATCGCATCGTCCTTCGTATTCTACCAGAGAAGGGATTAAGGAGGTGCTCGTAATGGATTCTAAGCCTATTATCACAAAAGAAACCAAAAACAGAATATCTGTTGACTACGAGGGTAAGCCTTCCTTAAAGGAAAGGATCCTCAGAAAGCTCAAGGCGTCTCACACCTGGGTAAAGGTGCTCATCAATATCTTCAGATTTATTCTGATGCTTGGTGTCTCCTACGTAATTCTGTTCCCCTTCGTTTCGAAGATCGCGGGCTCGTTTATGAGCATCACGGACGTTGTTGACGCAACCGTTTCCCTTATCCCCAATAATCCCACCCTTGATATTTATAAATATCTCATCGTGGATAACCATTATTTCGCGGCTCTTGGAAACACCGTCCTTCTCTCGCTTATAACAGCCCTTATCCAGACCTTCGTTTCCTGCCTTATCGGATACGGACTTGCAAAGTTTAAGTTCAAGCTCAATAAGACGATCTTCGTTCTCGTTGTCGTAGTAATGCTTATTCCGCACACCGCGCTTGAGCAGGCAATGATTATGTACTTCTCTCAGTTTGATCTTATCGTGCCCCTGTCCTTCGATAAAGCACTTCCCGGTATTGTGGAAACTATAACGGGCGGCCGTATCGACCTTAAGGATACCTTCGCACCTTATATCATTATGTCTCTCGGCGGTCTCGCCTTCAAGAACGGTCTTTATATCTACCTTATGAGGCAGTTCTTCAAGGGCGTTCCCGATGAGCTTGAAGAGTCGGCATACGTTGACGGATCGGGTACCTTCCGTACCTTCCTTCAGATCATACTTCCTCTCTCCGTGCCTATGATGATAACGGTATTCCTGTTCTCCTTCTCCTGGCAGTGGACGGACGTATTCTATTCCGACATCTTCTTCTACGAGCCCGGTATCAGTACCGCTCCGACACTTCTGCCCGATATCTACGAGCAGGTTCCCATTCACCTTGAAAATGCCTTCAAGGAGCACTCGGGATACTCAATGTATACTATGGTTATCAACAACACCGCAGGTATAATGATCATCCTTCCCCTTGTTATCATCTATCTCTTCTGTCAGAGATATCTTGTTCAGGGTATCGAGCGTTCGGGTCTTGTCGGTTAAGGCAAACCAAAGCAATTCAGCCCGAAAGGGCAAAAATGAGGCGTATCCGCTTTTGCGGATACGCCTTTTTCTATATGTGTTAATTTTGCTATGAAGCGCAACACTTTTAAGATGTGAATTATACTATTAAGCGAGGTGCCTGTAAAACCCTTTTCTTAATAATTAAAATATCTTTTTGATTTCGCCGAGGATATGACGATCAAAGTCCGTCTGCAATATCGTAAATAAGTCGCTCGGTCTTTTCCCATCCGAGGCAGGGGTCTGTCACAGACTGACCGTAAACGGGATTATCGCAGATCTTCTGCGCGCCATCCTCAAGGTAGCTTTCGATCATAAGACCCTTAACAAGGCCCTTAATGTCTGCCGAATGTCTTCTGCTGTGGAGGACCTCCTTGGAAATTCTGATCTGCTCAAGATACTTTTTGCCCGAATTTGCGTGGTTCGTATCAATGATCACCGCGGGATTTTCAAGTCCCGAGCGAGCATAACTCTCGTAAAGATCGTAGAGATCCTCGTAATGATAATTGGGGTGAGACTTGCCGAGATTATCAACGTAGCCGCGGAGAATTGCGTGAGCATAGGGGTTGCCGAGAGTCTTTACCTCCCAGCCGCGGTAAAGGAAAACGTGAGAGCTCTGTGCCGCGTGAATAGCATTCATCATAATGCTGTTATCGCCGCCTGTGGGATTCTTCATACCAACGGGAATATCAAATCCGCTCGCCGTCATTCTGTGGTGCTGATCCTCAACCGACCTTGCGCCAACCGCAACGTATGCAAGAAGGTCCGAAAGATATCTGTAATTTTCGGGATAGAGCATCTCGTCAGCACACCCGAAGCCGGTTTCCGCAACAGCTCTCATATGAAGCTTTCTTATAGCGACTATACCCTTAAGCATATCGGGCTTCTGGTTGGGGTCGGGCTGGTGAAGCATACCCTTATAGCCCTCGCCTGTGGTTCTGGGCTTGTTTGTGTAAATTCTCGGAACGATTATGATCTTATCGGAAACCTTCTCCTGAACACCGCGAAGCCTGTAAATATAATCGAGCACCGCGTCCTCTCTGTCTGCGGAGCAGGGGCCGATAACTAAAATAAATTTATCCGATTCTCCCGAAAATACGGCTTTGAGCTCATCAACTCTTTCCTTAAGCACCTTTTCAGCCGCCGCACCGAGAGGGAACTCCTCCTTGATGTCCTTCGGGATAGGCAATTTTCTGTAAAACTCCATATTCATAGTCTTTATCTCCAAATTCTAACTGTTTTTTCAAATCTTATCGATAGCTTTTCAAAGCATTTATTTTGTCGGCTTCTCAAACATAGAACGCCTTGCCGTCGAAGCCCTCATCTTTTCTCTCATACCCTTAACGTTTCCTGCGTCTATAAGATCACGGAATTCGTGAAGCTCGGTAACAAAGGAATCTATCTCGGCAACGAGAGCATCCTTATTCATAAGGAAAAGCTCGGACCACATTCGGTCGTTGATCTTCGCAATTCTCGTCAGATCTCTGAATGAGTCGCCCGTGTATTTTTCAAGCCCCTCGGAGGTGTTGCAGTTCATAAGAGAAACCGCAATGCAGTGGGTGAGCTGAGAAAGAAAGGCGATCATTCTGTCGTGCTCCTCGGGAGAGAGAATGGATATCTTCGCGAATCCGAGCACCTCGCCAAGCTGCCTGCAAAGCCTTATCGCCTCCCGTGAATTCTTCTCGGTGGGTGTCACGATGTAGTTAGCGCCCTTGAATACATCGGGGTCGCTGAACTCAACGCCGGACCTCTCACGGCCCGCCATAGGGTGAGCAGGAATGAACTCAACGTCATCGCGAAGTATCTCCTGAACCTTATAAACCACACTGCTCTTAACACCGGTTACGTCGGTGATAAGACAGCCTTTTGTAAACAAATGTTGGTATTTTTCTATCCAATCAATAAAAATCGTTGGATAAAGGGCAAACACGATAAGCTCCGCTTCGGCAATAAGCTCGGGCTCAACGAGGGTCGTTCCGTAGCTTATCATTTCGTGAGCGTATGCATATTTTATATCGTCCTCATCCTTGGTGATGCAGGATACCTTATAGCCCGCCTTGGTGAGAGCCGCGGCATATCCGCCGCCGATAACGCCAAGTCCGATAATTAAAATTTTTGTGTCCTTATTCAGCTTCATAACTCATTTACCTCTATATTAAGCTCACGCAGATGAGCGAAAAAGTCGGGATAACTTTTCTTCACAGCCTCAGCTCCCGAAATTACGCCGCCGTAGCGCGTTGCAAGCACCGCAAGTGACATAACCACCCTGTGGTCGTTATGACCGCAAAGCACCTCGGTTGGCGCGTGGAGCTCGGACTTGTGCACCGTGACCGAGTTTTCATTTACCTCGATATCCGCGCCGAATTTTTTAAGCTCCTCTGCCATAACCGCGGCTCTGTCGCTCTCTTTTATTTTAAGCCTTGCCGTATCCGTAAATCGTGCACCGTGGCACGCCGCCGAGGCGGTGAAAAGTATTGGCCCAAGATCTGGGCAATCACCGAGGGAGATCTCAACGCAGCCCTCGGAGAGAGCCTTGAGATGACTCTTATATACCCTGTCTCCCTGAAGGCTGTCTGCCCTCAAGCCAAGAGTGGATACCTCGCCGCCGACAGCACCCAGCGCATCGATAAACGCCGCGGCGGAATAGTCGCCCTCGACCTCTGCATCTCTTGCAACGTAGCGGCCCTCGCGAACAAGGAGAGTAAATTCGTCCTCCCAGGATGCATCAATGCCAAAATAACGCATAGCATCAAGAGTCAGATCAATATATGAGCGGCTTTCAAGCTTTGTGGTTATCCTTATTCTCCTCTCTCCGCCGAGGAAGGGAAGAATGAATAAAAGACCTGTTATAAATTGACTGCTCACGTCTCCGCGAAGTGCGAGCTCCTCGGCACGGAAGGGACCCTTGACCTGTATTTTGCCGCCCTCTTGCTTAAATGTCATATTGTATTTTTCGCAAAGCTCACAGTAAAGCGACATCGGTCTTTCCATAAGCCGTCCCGCGCCGCCAAAGCTTACCGCCTTGCCCGAAAGCAGGGCAATGGGAATGAGAAATCGCAGAGTGCTTCCGCTCTCCCTTGCAAAAAGCTCGACCCTTGGATCTGCTTTTCGCGGATCGAAGCCGCGCACCGTGGCAACGTCACCCGAAATAGTGATCTGCGCGCCAAGCGCGTTAAGGCAATCCACGGTTGCAAGCACGTCCTCGCATAGAGAAACTCCCGATATTCGGCTCACACCCTTGGCAAGAGCAGCCGCTATCAGCAGTCTGTGTGCCGCGCTTTTTGAAGGAGGAGCCTTCACCGCACCGCTCGCCTTGCCGATATTTATTTTAACGTTCATTTTTCTTACCGTAATTTTCGTAAAGATAGTCCACAGCCTCAATATATCCCGCCGTGCCGTGCCCTGTGATGGTCTTAACGCAAGCGGCTCTTATATAGCTTGTCTGCCTGAAATCCTCCCGCTCCTCAACCTTTGAGATATGTACCTCGACTGTGGGAAGGGAAACCGACTTCACAGCATCAAGCAGAGCAATGCTTGTGTGCGTATAAGCCCCGGGGTTTATAACGATACCGTCAGCGCCGTCAAAGTACGCCTCCTGTATCTTATCAACGAGTGCGCCCTCGTGGTTAGACTGGTAAAAAACAGCCTCAACGGAAAGCTCATCGCATCTTTTCCTTATCATCTCGCAAAGCTCCGAGTAGCCCACCTTGCCGTAGTGAGCAGGCTCTCTTATGCCAAGCATATTAAGATTTGGTCCGTTCAATATATAAAGCTTCATTTTCTAAAATTCTCCAGAATAGTCTCTGCTACCTCGCTTGCAGCACCGATCACGGGCACTCTCACGTCAGCCGCACCGAGATATAGCTCATATCGCTCCGAATATCGCTTCTCAATAGCCTCTCTTGTGCTGGAAAGTGGCCTGTCGTCTGTGGGGATAAGCTCGGATAGAGGTCTGTCTATAAAATATATTCTGCCGTTTTGCTTAAGAGCTCTCACGTTCTCAGCTCGGAGAATAGCTCCGCCGCCTGTGGCAATAACTCTGCCGAATTCAAGAGATGCAAGCCTTACGGCATCACTCTCCATATCGCGGAAGCCTGTCTCCCCGTGAAGCGAAAATATGGTGGGAATATCGGTGCCCGCCGCCTTCACGATAAGCTCGTCTGTGTCAACGAGGGGGCGGGAAAGCTTACCCGAAAGAAGCTTACCAACCGTAGATTTTCCCGATGCGGGCATACCAACAAGCACGATGTTTTCCTTCCGTGAGACCATCTCCCTGAAAACTCTGTCAAGAGTCCCCTCGGGGTAGCTTGTGTCAAGGAATATCTCCGATGCCCTCACCGCCTGTGCCACAAGCATATAAAGTCCGCCCTCTGCGGGAATACCGAGCTCAAGAGCCTTTGAAATAAATCTTGTGCGAAGGGGATTGTAAACGGCATCGACAGCACCTAAAAGCCTCGGGAATTTATCAAGCTCAAGGCAGAGCCCATCTGCTTTAGGATACATTCCAACAGGCGTTGTATTTATGACTATCTCGGTGTCTGCGTGTTCGCGATAGAGCATTTCATAATCAATAGCATCCTCCCGCGCCGTTCTGCTGACTCTCAATATTTCACGTGCGCCAAGCGACCTCGCTACGGCGTACGCCGTCTTCGACGTGCCGCCCGAGCCGAGAATGGCTACCTTCTTGCCCGAAAGCTCAAGCCCAAGATGGGAAATAAGCGCGCTCATTCCGTAAAAATCGGTGTTGTAGCCGTATAGCCTGCCGTCTCGGTTGACCACCGTATTCACCGCGCCGATCTCTCTTGCGTGCTCGTCTACAAAATAAAGATGTGGAATAATCTCCTCTTTATAGGGAATGGTCACGTTTATAGCCTTGAAATCCCGCTTTGTCGCGAAATCCGCCAGCTCGTCTCTTGCCACCTCACAGAGCTCGTAATCGTAGTCTGCAAGAAGATTATGTATTTCCTTTGAAAAGCTGTGACCAAGCTTCTCGCCAATACAACCGTATATCATAAAACCAAGTCCTCGGATAAATCGGATGATTCAAAAAATAACAAAAAATCCGAATAATGTAAATAATTATAGTCAAATAGCGTTACTTTTCGCTTGCAAGATAGTCTGTGCCGTAACGCGCGGAAAGCATATCGGCAATAACTATTGCGCAAACCGCGTCAACCACCGAGCGAGCTCTGTGTATTATCGCGGGGTCGTGGCGACCCTCGATCCTAAGCTCCTTATTCTCAAGTGTGCGAATATCCACCGAGCGTTGAGGCTTATATATGGAGGGCGTGGGCTTCACAGCCGTTCTGACGATAACAGGCATACCGTTGGTAATTCCGCCATTGATTCCGCCGTTGTTGTTGGTTTCGGTATAGACCTTGCCATCTTTTGCAACGATCGGATCGTTTGCTTCGCTTCCAAGCATATCAGCCATACGGAAGCCCGCGCCGAATTCAACACCCTTGATACCGGGCACCGAAAACAGACCGTGAGAAAGCATACTCTCAAAGCTATCGAACCAAGGCTCGCCAATTCCCGCGGGCAGACCGATCACCGCCGTCTCAAGCACGCCGCCAACGCTGTCACCGTCGTTTGCCGCCGCCTCGATAACTCTTCTCATATCGTCGCCCGATTCAACCGAAAGGGTGGGGAAGTGAGAGGATGCAAGCGATGCAATATCATCCTCGTAATTTTCAAAGGCTCTGTCGCTTACCCCCTTAAGATAGGAGATATGAGTGCCGATCCTGATACCTTTTTTAATAAGCGCGGAGGAGAGGATTGCGCCTGCGAGAACTACCGCCGCCGTGATCCTTCCCGAAAAATGACCGCCACCTCTGAAATCCTGATAGCCGTGGTATTTACATTCTGCGGTATAGTCCGCGTGCCCAGGGCGCGCAACTATGGAAATATTCGTGTAGTCTGCACTTCTTTTATTGGTGTTTGGAATAATGGCGGTTATGGGCGTGCCCGTGGTGTAGCCCTCAAAAACACCGCTTATAATTCGGTATTCGTCTGCCTCCACCCTTGCCGTCGATATTCTGCCCTGAGGCCTTCTCTCCGCAAGCTTCGCCTTTATGTACGCATCGTCTATTTTGATACCAGGTGCAAGTCCGTCGATAACCGCGCCGATATATTCGCCGTGGCTTTCGCCAAAGATCGTGACCGCAATACTACATCCGAACGTATTCTTCATTTTTACCTCCGAAAAGGAATTTATTTTTTCACCCTTTCACGCACCAGTGCGCAAAAGGCATCCGTGCTCATTTTTTCAATGCGGAAGGAGCCAACCTCGTCCACAAATACGCAGGATAAGCTCTTGCCGTCGCATTTTTTGTCGTGGCTTATGAAGCCGAGAGCCAAATCGATATCGCCCTCAAATGCCGTGGGAAGACCAAGCCGCCCTAGCACGGGGATAAGCCTCGCCCTCACAGACTCCGAGCAAACGACCGTCATACCGATCGCCACACATTCGCCGTGATAATAGCCCGAAAGCTCAAGAGCCGCCTCCACCGCGTGACCGAAGGTGTGCCCGAAATTAAGGATCTTACGAAGCCCCGATTCGCGCTCGTCCTGCTCCACCACCTGCTTTTTTATCATAAGCGAGGAGATGATCACCCGCTCAATATTATCCTCGCCGATCTCCTCTCTCTCAAAGAGAGAGAAAAGCTCGGAGTCCGAGGTGAGAGCCATCTTAACAGCCTCGCAAAGTCCGTTTGATATCTGCCGCTTTGGGAGAGTTTTAAGAACGTCAGGGTCTATAAGCACTCCCTTTGGCTGATAAAATGCGCCAACGATATTTTTAACTCCGCCGAGATTTACGGCAACCTTACCGCCAATGGATGAATCCACCTGGGAGAGCACGGTGGTCGGAATATTGTAAAAATCAATACCCCTCATATAAGAGGCGGCAACGAATCCGCAAAGATCGCCAACCACACCGCCGCCAACGGCAACGGCACAGTCAGTTCTCGTCATACCCATCTCCACCATCTCGGAGAGCACCCTCTCAAAGGTGGAAATGCTCTTTGAGCCCTCGCCCTCGGGAACGGTAACTATCCGCGCCACAGCGCACAGGGAGGCAACCGTCTCGGCGTATTCTCTCGGCACTCCGCTATCCGTGAGGATCAGCACCTTGCGCGAGAGATCAAAATATTTTCCCGCCTCGGCAAGAAGCCCTCTGCCAACGTTGATGTCGTAGCCCCTCTCGCCAAGGTTAAGATGTATAGTTTTCATTTTCTTTTCTCCAAAGGATCAGAACTTTATATAGGTTCCAACGAACTTAAGCTTATCGCAGTATTCGCCGAGTGCCTCCATCATCGCGGTGCCGCGCTCGGTCTGAACGTCTCCCTCTGCCTCAACGTAGAAATAATACTGCCAGAGCAGCTCCTTCATAGGTCTGCTTCGCAGAGAACGCATATTGAAGCCGTGAGAGCCTATGATGTCGACCGCCTTCGCAAGCGCGCCCGCCTCGTTGCGAACGGTGAAGAAGAGGATCGAATGAACTCCGCGCTCGTTTGGTATTCTCTTGTTTGCCACTCTTGAGAACACGGCAAACCTTGTGGTGTTGCTCTTTGATTCGTTTATGTCGTGATCCAGCACGTCAAGCCCGAAAAGCTCTGCCGCCTCGGCACTTGCAATAGCACCCACGGATGGGTCTGCAAGGGAAGCTACCTCTCTTGCCGCAAGAGCCGTGTTGCCGTATTCGCGCACCTCAAAGCCGTTAGCCTTTATGTAGCCCGCGCACTGACCGAGAGCCTGGGGATGGCTCACAACAGTCCTGATGTCCGCAATAGTCGCACCCTTGACCCCAAGAAGATCCTGGGTGACGGGAAGATCAAACATACCGTTAACGTAAAGCGAGCCCGAGAACATAAGATCCGTTACCTGACCCACCTCTCCGTTGTAGCTATTCTCAACGGGAAGCACGCAAACGTCCGCCTCTCCGTTTTCAACCGCCTTATAAGCAGAGGCGAAATCGGGGTAGGCGACCTTCTCCGCAGAAGGATAGAGCCTCTCCGCCGCAATGTGAGCGAAGGCACCCTCCGTGCCCGAATAAGCCACTCTCATACCCTCCATCAGTCTGCTCTGATACGCTCGGGAGACAGCCATATTATTCTTCAAAAAGCTAACGTAGTATTCTCTGATGGCACCGTCCTCAACAAGCTCGGAGTTGCGCCTGATGACCTCGGCCTCTCTCGCGGCATCAAAGATGCCGAGACCCCGCTCCTTCTTGTATTCCGCAACCATCTCCGCCGCCTGCATTCTCTTTATGAAGAGCTCGCGCATCTGTGCGTCGACCTCGTTTATTATTTTTCTTGCCTTATCGAGGGAATTTTCCTTTGCCATTTTGTTTCTCCGGATAATTATTTTTTATAGCTCTCGCCAAGAGCACGGAAGGCGGGGAGAGCTCTTTCTATCTGCTCTGTGCGAACGCAGTATGCAAGCCTTGCATATCCGCCGCAGCCGAAATCGTCGCTGGGAACGAGGAGTATCTCAAATTTCTTTGCCCTCTCGCAAAATTCGTTGGAATCGCCGCTTGGCGACTTGATAAAGAGATAAAAAGCACCCTCGGGCTTGACCGATTCAATTCCGTATTCCGAAAGCTTTTCCATAAGAAGCCTTCTGTTTCTATCGTAGATAGATACGTCGGAGACCTTGCCGAGCACGGCGGGAAGAAGCTTCTGAAGAAGGCTGGGCGCGCACACGAAGCCGAGAGCTCGACCCGCGCCGCATATAGCCTGATATACCGCCGTGAAGTCTGCCATTCTGGGGCAAACGAGGGCGTAGCCTATTCTCTCGCCGGGGAGAGAGAGCGACTTACTGTATGAATAGCAAACGACCGTGTCGTCGTAATACTTGGTGAGATAGGGGACCTTCACGCCGTCGTAAACAAGCTCGCGATAGGGCTCGTCCGCAATGAGATAGATGGGGCGACCAAGCTCCGCCTCCTTCGATTTAAGCACCTCTGTGAGAGCGATAATATTCTCCTCGGAGAACACGGCGCCTGTGGGGTTGTTCGGCGAATTGATAATAATAGCCGCGGTGCTTTCGTTGATAGCCGCGCCGATGGCATCGGTGTCAAGCCGGAAGGTGCCAGCCTCGCAGGGGACCTCAACTATCTTGCCGCCGCATCTTTCGATAAATACCTTGTATTCGGGGAAGTAGGGAGAGGGCACTATGACCTCCTCACCGGGAGAAACGAGGGCTGTGAGGGAGCAGGTAAGAGCCGCCGCCGCGCCAACCGTCATATAAAGGCAATCCTTGTGAACAGACTCACCCTGGGTATTATTGATATAATCGGCAATAGCTTGGCGCACGCCTGCGTCGCCCTGGGCGGACGTGTAGCCGTGAAGAAGGATAGAGCTCTCCTCGCTCACCATACGCACGATCTCCGCGTTTACTTCGTCGGGTGCCGGGACACTTGGGTTGCCGAGAGAGAAGTCAAAAACGTTCTCCTCGCCGATCTCTGCCTTTCTGATTTTTCCGTATTCAAAAAGCTCGCGGATAACCGATCTTTTTGCTCCGAGAGCTCTCATTTTTTCGTTGATCATTTTAATTCCTCCAATGTGAGCCGCGCTTTATTATAATAAAGCGAAGATCTGTGATATTTATTTTATAATATATAATTATACACCGAGCGGCGTGATTGTCAATAAGTTTTAAGAAAAAAACACATTTCCCTTGCAAAAAAAATATCGATATGGTAGAATAGATAATATCGATGATGAAGGGAGATGCGCTATGATCAAAACCGATATCAAGCTGAAGACCGACTACACGGCTGAAGATATCAAAGCCGCGATCAAGGATAAATTGCCCCTTGACGAGAGCGAGCTTTCGGATGTAAGAATTCTTAAAAGACGGCTGAATATCAGCGATAGAACGAATATATTCTACGACCTTTCGGTTGGCATCTCTCTCTCTGAGGACAGAGAAAGGGGCCTTCTTAATATGCGCAAGAAGGTTAGTGCCGCCCCCGACCTCAGCTTCAGCGTGCCCGAAAGTCGCCTCTGCTCCCGCCCTGTGATCGTTGGCGCGGGTCCCGCGGGTCTTTTTGCCGCGCTTGTGCTTGCCGAGGCGGGTGCACGCCCCATAATTTACGAGCGAGGACTATCGGTGGATGAGCGGGCAGACCGCGTGAGATCCTTCCGCACCCTCGGTATTTTAGACCCCGAATGTAACGTGCAATTCGGAGAGGGAGGAGCGGGCGCATATTCCGACGGTAAGCTGAAATACGGCGCACCCGATAAATACAAAATGAAGGTGCTCACCGAGCTAGTTCGCTCGGGTGCTCCCGAGGATATAACCTATTCCACCTCGGCTCACGTCGGCACAGACCTTCTCCCAAAGGTAGTTAAGGACATAAGAGAGCGAATAGTCGCCCTTGGCGGTGAGGTCAACTTTTCCGCAAGGCTCACGGATATCCGCCTGAAGGACGGCGCGGTCACGGGCGGCAGAGTAAGGATGGGCGGCTCCGATATAGATTTTGAATGTGAGAGGCTTATTATTGCCGCAGGCCATAGCGCGAGAGACGTTTTCGAGCTTCTCAAAGCAAAGGGTGCCCGCCTTGAAGCAAGAGGCTTCGGCATCGGCGCAAGAATAGAGCATAAAAGGGAATATATAGATAAGCTTATGCTTGGCGAGCATCCGCCGAAGGGCGTGGGTGCCGCATCCTACCATCTTGTTACCCATCTGCCCTCGGGCAGAAGCGTTTATAGCTTTTGTATGTGCCCCGGAGGCGAGGTGGTCGCCGCCGCAAGCGAGCAGGGCGGAATAGTTACGAACGGTATGAGCGAATACGCAAGAGACGGAGAAAATTCAAACGCCGCCTTACTGGTTTCGGTAACGCCCGAGGACTTTCCGTCAAGCGACCCTCTGGCAGGCCTTGCACTCCAAAGGAGCATTGAGAGAAAAGCCTTTGCCCTCTCGGGCGACTTCCGTGCTCCCGCGCAAAGGCTTGACGATTTCCTCAAGGATCAAAGAACGGTAAGCTTCGGCGACGTGAAGCCGACCTATCCTCTTGGCACGGTAAACGAGCGGCTCGACGAGGCGCTTCCAAGCTATATCACCGATTCTATCAGATGGGCGATAGGAGACTTCGATGCCTGGCTCCCAGGCTATTTAAGAGCCGATTCTATCCTCACAGCCCCCGAAACAAGATCCACCTCTCCCATAAGAGTTCTGAGAGGCGAGAGCTTTGAGGCGGAGGGCATATCCGGGCTTTATCCCATAGGCGAGGGCGCGGGTTACGCGGGGGGCATAGTCTCCTCTGCAAGAGACGGCGTTATGGCGGCTGAAAGAATTCTCCTTGATGCAAACGGCAATTAAATTTTGTTTTATTAATAATCTGAATTTCATAAAAATATGCACAAAATTCCGCAAAAAGTAAATAATTATATGCAAAACTAAAGAAAAAACGGTCTGTCTCACATCATTTTAAGACAAACCGTTTTTTTATTTTTGCTTCAAAATTTTATCAGATAGCCCATTCTCCGTCCTTGAAGATTGGGGTCTCTCTGCCATCAGCGCACACCGCGATAATGGATAGATCCTTCGTGCCGATCATAAAGTCCTCGTGGATTATTGAGTCGTTTATACCCATCTCGTGGGCTTCCTTTTCGGTGTACTTATCGTAGTCGCGAAGGGTGTTTGTGAAGCCTCTGCCGAGAGCAAGATGGCAGGCGGCGTTTTCGTCAAAGAGGGTGTTATAGAAAAGAAGTCCCGATTCTCTTATGGGAGAGGAATAGGGAACGAGCGCGACCTCTCCGAGATACGCCGCACCCTCGTCCATATTAACGAGCTCGCGAAGCACCTCCTCGCCAACCTCCGCCTTGACCTCGACGACCTTGCCTCTCTCAAATCTTATGGAGAAATTGTCGATCAGCTGACCGTCGTAGGAAAGAGGCTTTGAGGAATAAACGATGCCGTCGGCATCGCCCCTCCTCGGCGAGGTGAACACCTCCTCCGAGGGAATGTTGGGGTTGAAATATATCCCTCTGCCAAGGGTCTTCTCGCCCCCTGCCATAAAGAGTGCCTCGGGCAGAAGTCCGACTCTGAGGTCCGTGCCGTTTGATGCCTTGTATCTTAACTCCTTGATGGCCATTGAATTGAGCTTATCGCATCTTGCCGCAAGGCTCTCGTTGTGCTCTCTCCAGGCCTCAATTGGGTCGTCCGTCACTCTTGAGGTTGAAAGAATAGCCTCCCAAAGCATCTCAAGAGCTCTTGAAGACCTCTCCTTCGGGAACACCTTTTTTGCCCACGCCTTGCCTGGAACTGCGGCAATGCACCATTGGTATCTGTTTTCCATCTTGTCCCTGATGGGCTTTATAAGCTTTGATCTTGAAGCCATAGCCTCGGCGTATTTTTTCTGATTTATGCCCGCAAGTCCGTCGGGATCCTCCGAAAGAAGATATATCTTGCAGGGAAGGACCTCCGCCTGATGCTCCCACCGCTCAAGCTGCCATTTATCAAGAGAGCCGAGCACCTTTTTTGAGGAGTATCTCACGTGAGAGCGAGTGAGAGGCTGATAGCTGAAATCAACCGTCACCTTCGATGCGCCCGCCTTGTAGCACTCATCAACCACCATCTTAACGAATTCGGGCTGATCAAGCTCCGCCGCGATCATTACCTCCTGACCCTTCTGCACGTTAACACCGCAGCGCGCAATAAGATTCGCATATTTCTGAAGTCTTTTCTTGTTCATAATATCTCCTTAAATTTTATCAAGCACCTTGATAAGAAGTCTCCAAAATCTCTCGGCTGAGGCGAGAGAAAACCATTCGCTTGCCGTGTGCACTTTGTGAGTATCGGGACCCATCGAAATACAGTCAAGCCCGATGAGCTTTGATGAGAAAAGTCCGCATTCAAGCCCCGCGTGAATAGTAATCACCTTTGGTGACGAGCCGAAAAGCTCTCGGTAACTCTCACAGCAGGCATCCCTTAAGGGAGACTCCTTGCGATATGCCCAGCCGGGATAATCTCCGTCGGTCGTGAGTGTCGCTCTGTGAGTCCAGGCTATTCTGTCGACCTCCGTGAGCACCGCAAATTTAGACTCCTCAAGAGGGGAGCGGATCGATATCACAAGCTCAAAATATTCCTCCCCGAGATGCGCCGTACCAATGTTCAGCGAGGTCTCAACAAGCCCCTCTATGTCTTCGCTCATTGCAACGATGCCTGTGGGCTCGTAGCATATAAGAGATAAAAGCTTGTTCGTTGAATCGGCATCAAGAGGCGTGATGTCGGCGGAGGCGTCCTCTACGGAAATTATTCCGTCGGGCTCGCTTGCCTTGTATTTTTCGAAGATCTGTGATATCCTCTCGCGAAGCACCTCTCTGCCCTTATCGGAAATGAAGGTCGCCTCGGCGCGGGAGGGGATCGCGTTGTCGGCAGAGCCGCCGTCAAAGCGAAGAAGCCTTATATCTCCAAGATTATCAAGGCACTCTGCAAGCACCTTTATGGCGTTTTCACGTCCTTTATCAATATCCACACCGCTATGACCGCCAAGAAAGCCCGAAAGAGTTATCTTGTAGCAATTTCCCACCGCCTCGCATCGGCGCATAAACTGGGAAATATTAGCCTTCAAGCCGCCCGCACAGCCCGCGATGAAACGCCCGTCGCCGCCTGCATCCATATTGATCATCACGCGGCCTGTGAGCAGCTCTCCGTCAAGTGCGCCCGCACCGATAAGACCTATCTCCTCGTTCGAGGTGAAAACACATTCAAGCGCGGGATGGGAGATATCACGGCTCTCCAGCACCGCAAGCATATAAGCCACGGCAATTCCGTTGTCTGCTCCAAGGGTCGTGCCGTCGGCGCGGATAACGTCGCCCTCCTGAATTATCTTAACACCCTTTGCCAAAAGCTCGGCTATCTTCTCGGGCGTGCCCGCAGGCACCATATCGGTATGTCCCTGTAAAATGACCGTTGGGCTTCCGCCGCGACCTTCGGTAGCGGGCTTTTTTATTATCACGTTATCAGCACCGTCGCGGTAATATTCAAGGCCGTGAGCCTCTGCAAAGGAGGTGAGGTATTCCGCAATATCGGCGGTGTTTCCCGAAACCCTCGGCACACGGGATATTTCATCAAAGTAAGCCGCAAATCCCTGAAGTGCGGGATAACTACTTGTGTCTATCATAATTGTCTCCTTTTTCGGTGAAAATATCACCACGAATATTTTACAACAATTTATTCTTAATTTCAAGCATCAAGTTGACTTTTTATATAAAAGAGTGTAAAATATATTCAGAAAATATTCACCCGAGCAGAGCTCTTTTGAAAAAATAAGGAGAAAATATGAAAAATCCACAATCGCTTTTTGATTTTATTAAAAGCTCCCCGACACCTCACCACACGGTAAACGAAATAAAGGCTCGCCTTGTCTCTTCGGGCTACACCGAGCTGAATGAGCGCGACGTCGCGGCTTTTTCTGACGGCGGAAAGCACTTCACCGTGAGAGCCGATTCATCAATTATAGCCTTTCACGGCAAGGGCAGAGCAGTGACGTGCGCCGCCACCCATTGCGACACACCCACCCTTAAGATAAAATCGGATATCGCCTCGGGCGCATATATCAGGCTTGACGTTGAAAAATACGGCGGACCTATTCTTTATTCCTGGCTGGATAGACCGCTGTCGGTCGCAGGCATCGTGGCGGTGGATCAGGGCTCGGGCATCGAGCTTCGCCTCGTTAATATAGACCGCGATATCGCCGTAATACCAAGCGTTGCCATTCATCAGCAAAGGTCTGTGAATGACGGCTTCTCGCCAAGCATCAGCGTGGATATGCCGCCTCTCGTTGCGCTCTCCGAGGGCAAAAGCCTTCTCACACTCATAGCCGAGGAGCTTGACGTTTGTGTGGTAAATATACTTTCTCACGACCTTTACGTATATGCAAGAGACTGCGGCAGAGTAATCGGCACCTCGGGTGAGCTTATGCTCTCCCCAAGGCTTGATAATCTTGAGTGCACCTACGCCGCCCTTCGTGGCTTCCTTTCGGCAGAGGACTCGGATTCGGTCTCGGTGCTCGCCGTATTCAATAACGAGGAAATAGGCTCCTCTACCCGTCAGGGCGCAGATTCCACCTTCCTCTCGGACACTCTCGCAAAAATATTCCCAACCCCCGAGGCACTCTCCGAGGCTCTTGAAAACGGCTTTATGCTCAGTATGGATAACGCCCACGCGGTGCATCCCAACCACCCCGAGCTCTCGGATAAGAACGGTTGCCCCGCCCTTGGCTCGGGAGTCGTTCTGAAGCTTAACGCAAATGGACGCTATGCAACCGACGCCGCCTCTGCGGCTATCGCGAGAAAGCTTGCCTCTCGGGCGAGCGCGAAGATCGCGACCTACTATTGCCACGCGGATAAGCCCTGCGGCTCGACCCTCGGCGCAATAGCCACAACCGGAGTGCCTCTCCTGACCGCCGACGTTGGGCTCCCCCAGCTTGCAATGCATTCGGCTGTGGAGACCGCCGCGGTATCGGACCTTAACGATATGATAGCCATAGCAAGGGAGCTTTTCAGCTCAAAAATATATAAAACCGAGCAGGGCTACGGGATAGCTAAAAAATAAACCCCGTTCCCCTTTCGGAAGGGAAAGCGACAGAAGGGGTGGCAAAGCAAATACCTTTGGTATTCTAACAGAAAAAACTGCCGAGCCAAAGCGGCTCGGCAGAATAAATATTTTCTCTTTATCGGACCTGCGACCTATCACTCCATCATCTTTTCGGCAAAGGCGCAGATCATATCAGCCGTGCCTTGAATTCCGAGAGTTGAGGAATTAACGGCAACGTCGTAATTATCGTATTTGCCCCATTTATTGCCTGTGTAGAAGTTATAATAGGATGCGCGGCGCTTATCGGTCTTATTGATAAGGTCGATAACCTGTGAGGACTTGACCTCGGGATGACGGGCGGCAACTCTTTCGCGGCGGTGATCAAGATCGCCGTAAATAAATACGCGAAGCACGTTTGCCTCGTCTCTCAAAACGTAGTCGGAGCATCTGCCGATAATAACGCAGCTGCCTTGCGCCGCATAGCCCTTGATAAGGTCGGACTGAATTATAAAGAGCTTGTCGTTAAGAGGCATCTTATAGCCGAAGTGAAGGGTAGTGCCCGCAATGTTTGAGCCCATAGCGAGAGTGTAGAGCAGGCTGTTTGCCGCCGTCTCCTCGCTCTTCTGAATGACCTCGATATTGAAATCGCCCTTTGCGGCGGTCTCGGTTATGATCTGCTTATCGTAAAGCGGAATACCGAGCTTTTCGGCGATCCTCTCGCCGATCTCTCTGCCGCCGCTTCCGTACTGCCTTGCAATTGTGATTATAAGCTTTTTGGACATAGTGTTTTCTCCTTTGAGTCTTGCTATGCTAATATTATATCAAAAAAAATTCGGTTTGTAAATGGGTTTTTATCATCTTTGCACAAAATAAATAAAAAATTCTTTTGGATTTATACAAAACTAACAAAGGAAGGAAGCAAAATGAAGCTTGCAACAGCCTCTCTTATTAAGGAGATCGACGAATACGCCGAGAAAAAACTGAATGTTCCGACACGTCACCTTATGGAAAGGGCGGGCGAGGCGGTGGCAAAGGTCGCCAAGTCTCTCACCGATGAAGGGAGCCGCGTGCTGATATTAGCGGGCAAGGGCAATAACGGCGGAGACGGCTATGCCGCGGCACTTTTGCTTTATGGCTCTCGCCGAGTTACTGTTTGCGACGTCCTCTCGGGAGGGCAAACGAGCTCTGCGGGAAAGCATTTTCTCGCCGCCTGTAAGGATGCAAAAATAGATATTGTCGACGGCAATTCAGCCGAGCTTCATAAGCTCATCGAAGAAGCCGACCTGATAATAGACGCCGTATTCGGCACAGGCTTCCGAGGCGGTCTCCGAGATCAGCTCTCAAGCCTTGCGGATAAGATCAATTCTTCCGCCGCCACAGTGCTTGCGGTGGACCTTCCTCTCGGCGTGAACGCGGATACGGCAGAGTGCGACCCCCACGCCGTGAGAGCCGACGCAACCGTTGCGCTCACCCTGAAAAAGCCCGCCCATCTCGCCTATCCCGCAAAGGAATATATGGGAGCTGTCAGCCTCTCTACTCTTGGGCTTGATGAGCATCTTTCGGATTTTGATTCGGGCTTTTATTCCTTTGATCAAGCCCTCGCAAGAGAGGCTCTCCCAAAAAGAAATGCCACCTCAAATAAGGGTAGCTTTGGCAAGACCGTTCATATAACGGGCGCCGATAAATACCGCGGAGCCGCCCACCTCGCCCTTGAAGCCTCGCTTCGGGCAGGCGTTGGTATAACCTATCATATCGGCGCAGAGGATCTTAATTTTGAGCTTCGGGCAAAGTTTCCCGAGGCGATATATATTTCCGAGTCTGCTCTCCTTGATCGGCAGAGTGCACAGTCAAAATCTGCCGAAAACGCAACACGCCCCCTGCCTTTTGAAGAAAAAAGCCCCAAAGGTATATTAAATGAGCCCGACATCAAGTGCCCCGTTTCAGCAGTTGTCGGCAAGCATAGCTCGGTGCTTATCGGATGCGGCTCGGGTGTATCAAGGGAGCTTTGCCGACTTATAGAGGAGCTGGTCTTCACCGAGGGCGCGCCTCTCGTAATCGACGCGGACGGCTTGAATTCATTAGCCGCTCACTCATCCCCCGAAATATTCAAAAGGGCAAGGCGCAGAATAATTCTCACGCCTCACCCCTTGGAGCTATCAAGACTTTTCGGCTATGACACCGAATATATTAACGCCCACAGACTCCCCCTTGCAAAAAGCATAGCCGAAGAATACGGCGTGATACTTCTCTTAAAGGGCGCGGGCACCGTGATCACCGACGGCGAGCACACCTATATCAACGAAAGCGGGTCGACCGCCCTGGCGAAGGGTGGCTCGGGAGATGCTCTTGCAGGCGTGATAGCCGCATTTGCCGCATACTGCGAGGACCTCGCAATGGCAACAGCCCTCGCCGCATACCTCCACGGCAGAGCGGCAGATACCCTCTCCGCAGAGCTGTCGGAATTCGGCGTGACCCCATCCGATCTTCCTCGCGAGATCGCAAGGCATATAAGGCTGATCTCTGACTGACGGTTACTTCACAATAGTGGCAAGCCCATAAGGATGATCGGCGACTGACGGTTACTTCACAATAGAGGTAAGCCTATAAAGATAATCGGCGGCATCGGCGCGCGTGACAGTCTCGGTGGCACCCGAAACGTCATCTCCGTCAAATATCCCGAGCACGCTCATTGCGGCAACCGACACTCTCGCCCAAACGGGCACCTCGTAGTTTTCGGAAAATACTCTTTCCTCGCCTCCGTCTCCGTAGCCGAGAATGGATGCCATAATGCTTGCCGCCTCGTACCTCGTTATGATCTCATTGGGGGAGAAATAAAGTCCGCCGTCGCGGAAATCTCCGTTCACTATCCCCATCCTCTGCGCCGCGCTGACGTATGGCTTAAGGGAGGGGGAGATGCTCTCATCATCGTCGAAAACGGTGGAGGTAGGATAGCTGCTCGCTCTCACCCCCGCGCATTTCAGAGCCATTGCCACAAATTCGGCTCGGCTGACCTCCGTGTCGGGCATAAAGTAGCGGTCGTCGCCGATAAGCGTGCCGCTCATAACGTTCATTGCCGTCATTGCAACGGCGGCGTTGTATTCGCCTCTGTCAAGCATATCTCTGTAAACCGTGCCGCACATCCGCTCGTCCACCGCGATCGTCACCGTTGCGGCACCCGAATAATTGCCGAATTCGTCACGAACGACAAAGGTGAAGCTATCCTCGCCAACAAAGCCCGCCTCGGGCGTGTAGCAGTATTTTCCCTCCAATGAGTCGGAAAGCTCAAGCACTCCCGACTTCGGATAAAGCACCACGATATAGGATAGCTCGTCTCCCTCGGGGTCGGCTCCCGAAAGAGTGCCGTGAAGGGGAATACCCTCTTGAGTTCTTCCCACCCTGGCGGTCGTTGCTCCGTCCACCTTTGGCTCGTAATTTACCCTGTCCACAAATTTCATTATACATTCAATTTCCGCGCCCGAGGCGTAGCCGTCAAGGGCAAAGGTGAAGGAGCACTCCTTCACGCTCTCCGAGGCGGGAATAAAGGAGAGTGCGGCAAGGTCGCGCCGCTTGATTATCTTTCCCTCGCCGACTCTCCTGCCGTCAAGCATCAGCGTGCCCTCGGTGGAGGAGGGGATCTTGATTATCCTTATGGCATCAAAATCGGTGAGGCAAAGAGCCGATTTGAAATCTGCATCCGAGAAGCTGAGCCTCTTGCCGAGAAGCCCTGTCTTTATCATATTTACCTCGGCGGCAACCACCTGTGCCCCCGAGCCAAAGGAGGCAGACGCACCGATAGCGCAGACCGATAGCAGAAGCGAGGCAAGGACGGTCGCCCAGAGAATACGAAGATCTTTTCTTTTCATTTTTTGTTCCTTTCCGTTGTGGGATATCCCCGTGATATAGGTATTTTAACCCACGTCGGTCGGTTTATACGAAAAATTTTCCAATTCTGCTCTTATTTCCAATAGATAAATGATCTTCATCGTTTTCATATAGAAAGCATCATAAAAGCACCGAGGACCGTCGCTCGGCAAAAATACCAAGAAAGAAGGGAGAGCCCTATGATCTTTGATAACAGCACGCTTACTTTGGCAAAAGAGCGCGCTATGGAGCACGATAGCCTTGGCATCGGCGGACTCTCCGAGCGCACACTCCATAAGACCCTTAAGCTTTGCTTTGAACCCCGCGAGGAGCACCACGAGAGGGAATATCTCGGGATGGTCGTGGATATTCTGAACGAAAACGGCGTCACCGAAATACAGACCCGCTCTCTTGAAAAGCTTGATAAAAAGCTCTCGCGCCTTTTGCCCGAGATGAAGGTAGATCTTGTGTATCCCATTGCCGTGAAAAGATGGATGGCTTGGGTGGACCCCGAGTCGGGAGACGTAAGCGAGCCTCGCAGAATACCGAGGCGGGGCAGAGCGGCAGACGCGCTTCTTGAGCTTTACAGAATATCAAAGCACCTTGAAAACGAAAACCTCACCGTCACCCTCGTTCTTCTCAACACTCTGGAATATAAGGAAAAAAACGGCGTCGGCAAGGATAAAAAGAAGTGGGCGACCCGCCTTGAGCGCATCCCCACGGAGCTTGTTGATATTATCACCTTGAAAAATAAACACGATTATTTTCGCCTCATTCCCGAGAGCCTCGGCAAAAGCTTCACTGCCTCGGAGTTTTATAAGGCAGCGGCATTCAGAACAAGGCGTGCGTACTACGCCCTGATGCTTCTTTGCGAGCTTGGTGTCCTCTCCCGAGAAAAGGCGGGAAGGGCATACCTATATTCGAAAAATCAATAAAAAGCTTGAACGACCCACAAAATGCGAGCCGTCCAAGCTTTTATTTTTCAGGTTATTTTTTCCAATAATACTTTGCGTGAGTAGATCTCAGATACTCTGCAATAAGAGCAGGGTCCGTGAGCTGCTCGGGAAGGAACTCCGTGCCGCCCGTGGAGGTGGCGGTGGAGGTGTATCTCCAGCCCTCGGCGGAAAGAAGCACGACACGCGAAAGTGCGGAGCAGCCGTTGAAGGCATCGCGCTCGATAAGCACAACCGATTCGGGAACGGTTACGGAAACGACGGTGGCGTTATCTCTGAAGGCGGACTGGGATATTGCGGTAACGGGCGTTGAATTTATCGCGGAGGGAACGGTGATGCTCTCCGCAGAGCCAACGTAGCCGCAAACCATAATGCGTGAGTCGTCTATCCTTGCCCACACGAAGCCGTCCTCGGTGATGCCGCTTTCAGCAGAGCCGAAATACACGGGTCTGTTAGCATAATTCCAGTTAGCATCCCAGCCTGTGGGTACCTCGGTAGCCTGGCAGAAGATTGTGAGCCTCGGGCAGCTCATAAAGGGGCTGTCGCCGATAGTCTCAATTCCGCTGTGGAGATAAATGCTCGTGAGAGCGGTACTGCCGTTGAATGCGTTTGATTCAATGCTCACAAGGCTCTTCGGGAGAACGATAGCCCTGATCGCGGTGCCCTTGAAGGTGTATTTTCCAATAGAGGTAACACCCTCGGGAATGATCGCGCAGCTTATCTGCTCGCCGCCAACGAATAGCTTTTTTGCAAAGAGAAGCGGGTTTGAGTCCTCATCTCCAAAGGAGATGCCGCACCAGAAGGCAAGATCGCTGATGTAAAGCTCCTCCAGAGCTGAGCTTCCTCTGAATGCCTGAGCATCAATAAGGTTGAGAGCAGAGCCGTCTTCAATAGTGACCTTTGTGAGAACGGGACAGTAAGAAAGAGCGGAAATTCCAAGCTTTTCAACACTCTTCGGAATGATTATCTCCGATATGCCGCAGCCGTAGAAGGCGCAGGCATCGATTCTTGTTACCTTGCTTGGAATAGCAACTTCGGTAAGGTTATAGCAGGAATAGAATGCGTTTGCAGCTATTTGGATGACGTTTTCGCTGATGATGACCTTTTCGATAACGGTGTTATCCTTGAAGGCGTCCTCGCCGATGGAAGTAACCTTATAGCCGTTTATCGCATCGGGGATCGTAACCGTGGAGCTTGTGCCCTCGTAGCCCGTGATGGAGACTCTGGAGGTGCGTTGCGTGTAGATGAGACCGTCTGCGGTCTTACCAACGTAAGGTGCGCTATATACGACCTGCGCTCCGTCGGGATTCCAGCTTGTGTTCCAGGTGGTAGGGGTGGATCTGTGCATAACGAGAAGCTTTGTCGAGCCGCAGCCTGCAAAGGCACCGCTTCCAACCGAAGTAACGGTATAAGGAATAAGCATTGCCGAGAGAGACGAGCATCCCTCAAACGCATTTGCACCGATGACCGTTATACCCATAGGCAATGCCACCGACTTTAAGGAGGCACAGCCGGCAAAGGCGTGAGATGTGATAGTTGCCGTAGAGGTGAGAGTTACCAACTCAAGAGAGGAGGGAACAAACTCGCCGTTTTTTGAATAATCATCGGCACCGAAAAGATAGCCGAAATAGGTATTTTCATTGCTTTTGCCGCCTGCAAATGGAACGCTGAGCGACTTAAGCGAGCTGCATCCCTCAAAGGCTCCGAGACCAATGCTTGCCGTCGCGCCCTCGATGGCAATGCTCGTCAGCCCCGATGCGCCGTAAAACGCGCCCGCAGGCACGTCCTCGCCTGTGGTGAGAACGGCCGATTTAAGAGACTGTGGTATCATAACCGAGCTCTTATCGGGAGTCTGCGCGCCGAAGAAATAGCCGAGGTACAGGTTCTCGCCAATTGAGGGAAGGCTGATGGAAGCAAGATTATCACAGCCCTCAAAGGCTCCAAGACCAATGCTCTTGACCGATTGTGGGACCGCAAGAGTCGTGAAAGCAAGGCAACCCTTGAAGGCATACTTGCCGATGCCGTCAATGCCCTCGCCAAAATTGATGCGCTGAATACATCTTGCGCCAAAGAAGGCGTAGTCGGGAATTGCGCCCGAGCCCGTGAGAGTGATCTCCTTAAGGCTATCGGGGATCGCCTGGTTATTGTAGGTATAGCTTTCAGCTCCGAAGATATAGCCGAGATAGCCGCTCTCTGCCGTGCCGCCGCCAACGAAGGGAAGCGAAATGGCTTCGATGCTCTTACATTCCTCAAGCGCACCCTGCGCTATTGAATTAACGCTTGTGGGGACCGTGAGAGAGGTGAGGCTCTTGAAGCTTAAAGCATATCTCGGAATTGACTTTACAGAGTTGTCAAGCACCACGCTCGTAACAGGATAGTAGTTGAAATAGAATTCATCCGCATAATAAAGGGGAGAGGAGGTATCGTTTCCGAGCTTGATCTTCACCCAGCGGGAAATATCAGCCTTTATTTCTTCAAAGAAATAAACCTTCGAAAGCTTTTCGCAATCCTTGAAGGCGTCCTCGCCGATCTCCGAAAGACCGCCGTGGATATATACCTCCTTAAGTGCGGAGCAGCCCTCAAAGGCACCCGCACCGATAGCCTCTATGCTATCGGGGAGCACAAGCTCCTCTATCCATTCAAGGCCGCGGAGGGCGTGGTCGCCAATGTGAGTTACCGTGTCGGGAATAGATACGGAAACTATCGTTTTGAGACCGTCGAATGCACCGTCCGCAATATGCGTTACGGGAAGCTCCTCGTAGGTCGATGATATGACGACGTTGCTATCCTCGCCCGTATAGCCAACGACAGATACATAGGTGCCGTCCTCGGAGATCTCGTATAAAACGCCTGCTGTCGGATCGGGCTCATCCTCGCCGCTGCCCGTGCCGCCCATAACGCAGGAGGAAAGGGCAAATGCAAGCGCGCCTATCAAAACTAAAATAAGTAAAACTGTGCGAAGCTTTTTCATAATTACCTCCAAAAGGGGGGATTTTGGCTTAATTATATCACAGCAGAACGAAAAATGCAAGGCGCGCAAGGTTTTAAAAATAAATTGATACGAAAACTTAACAGTTTATTTAAAAATCCGCTCCCTATTTTAAGCGAGATATCCGATCTTAACGGGAGCGCCGTTCTTTGCGGATTCAACAGCGGCACAGCAGACCGCCACTGTGTTGGCTCCGTCAAGCGAGGAGACGGGCATCGGCTTGCCGTCAGAGAGGGCGTCGATGAAATCCTTGATCTCCTTCGATGCGTTGTGATCCTTGTAGCCCGCATAGATCATCTGGGGATTTACGTCGGAGAATCTGCAACCGAGCTCCTCGTTGGTTTCGTAAAGCTGAACGTAGGGAGCCTTGCTCTCAACGATAAGAGTGCCCTTCGTGCCGTAAACACAGGTCCTCATCGTATAATCTCTCTTGCAGCCGATAGAGACGAACACCTTACCGATAACTTCGTTCGGGAACTTGAAAATTGCCACGGTGTTATCGTCGACGGGCCAATCCTTAAGGTACTTTTTGTTGGAATATGCCGTAACCTCGATAGGGTCGCCCGCAAGCCACCTGAGAAGATCCACCGCGTGGCAACCTCCGCCTATAAAGGGGTGACGCTCGGGAACCTTTCTCCAATCCTCAAAGCCCGACGTCCTTTCGTAGTTATGAGCATACTCGGATTCAACGAACATAAGCTCGCCTATCCTGCCCGAATCGATTATCTCTTTCATTTTTGCAAATCTCGGATTGGCACGGCAGATCTGACCGATCATAAGCTTACCGCCCACCTCGCGCTCGCAGGCTATCATCGCCTCGCAATCCTCAACCGTGAGAGCCATTGGCTTCTCGCAGAGCACAGCCTTGCCCGCTTTGAGGAATTTTTCTGTCATTTCTCTGTGAATTTGGTCGGGAGTAACGAGGACGACCGCATCAAGCTCGGGGTCGTTTACAAGATAATTATAATCGGTGTATACTCTCTCAACGCCGAACTCCTCGGCTCTGATCTTGAGATTTTCCTCGTCTGTTCCGCAGATAGCGTAAAGCTCTGCATTTTCATTGTCGGCGATACCCCTCATATGAAGCTTCGCCATACTGCTACATCCAACGACTGCGCACTTAAAAACTTTTTTTGCCATAGCTCTTCCATTCCTTTCGGTTTTGTGTTAGAATATAAGTGAGGTTTGACCTCGGTTTTATTGTAACATTTATCCGAGCGATGAGCAATACTTTTTTGTTGGAGAAAATCGTCATTTTGTTGGAGGAGAGCTATGAGCTATTCTGATACGGGAAAATACAGAGGCAACGAGGCGTACCTTCAGCTTGCCGCAATAGATGCAGAGCCCGTGCTGTCGGAAGGACGCACAAAGCCCACGGTGAGACGTAATTTCACGGTTGAGTGTAATCTTTCGGGCAGAGGCGCGGTTTATATAAACGGTAGAAAATTCGATATCAAGAAGGGAGATTGCTATATCCTTTTCCCGGGAGATATTATCGAATATTATTCCTCAAGGGAGTCGCCGAGGCTTGGCATCTGGTGCGTTGTCGGAGGAAACAGAATAGCCGAGGCTCTGCGAGTTGCGGGGATAAGCTCGGAGCAGCCGATGGCTCCCCCCGAATGCTTCGACAGGCTATGCGCGGTCATAGAGAGAATGAGAGAGCTTAACGGAAGAAATGACGTCGGCTCGGAATATTTGAGAACGGCTCTGGTATATGAGCTTATCGGAATACTTACCGAGGGAAGAAGCGACGGCAGAAGCGAGATATGGCTCAGCAGGGCACTGGATATTATGGAGACCCGATATAATAAGCCTCTGAACGTCACGGATATTTCAAATGAGGTCGGCTTTGAGAGAAGCTATTTTTCCACCGTCTTCAAGGAGCGGGTCGGGAAGTCTCCTCACGAATATCTGATGGGACTGCGTATCTCGGAGGCGTGCCGTATGCTGGAGAGAGGACTGTCGGTTTCGGAGGTAGCCTTCGCAGTCGGACTTGAGCCGAAGAACTTCGCAAGGGCATTCAGAGCCCGTATGACCGTCTCCGCCGCAGAATACAGACGCAAAAGCCTTAATAAAAAAGGATGATCACCTGTAAATATCAGGCGATGGCTGAAAAGCTCCCAAGGAAATTAACTAATTAGTTACTTTTTTGTAAAGGAAGCCCTGAAATTTAGCAAAAGCACTTGAAATTTTCTCAAATATATGTTATTATATAAACTGTATTTTTATTGGAACAGTAGTTTTGACCGCGTTTTGATGAAAGGTGCGGTCTGATGTTTTTGGAGGAAGCTATGTATAGGATAGTAAATAAAAAAAGCCTTAACCCCACAGTCACCCTGATGGATATTGAAGCCCCCCTCGTTGCAAAGAAGGCAGAGGCGGGTCAGTTCATAATCCTTCGCGTGGATGATGAGGGCGAGAGAATACCCCTCACAGTTGCGGGCTTTGATAGAGATGCGGGCACGGTAAGAATAATCTTCCAGATCGTCGGTGCCACGACCGCAAAGCTCAATGCTAAAAGCGCAGGGGAATATATATCAGATTTCGCGGGCCCTCTCGGTCTTGCCACCGAGCTTGAGGGGCTTTCCGAGGTATGCATAGTCGGCGGCGGCGTTGGCTGTGCCATAGCTCTTCCCATTGCCGAAAAGCTTCACAGAATGGGATGTAAGGTAACGTCGGTCATCGGCTTCAGAAATAAGGACCTTCTTATCCTTGAGGATGAATTCCGCGCTGTTTCAGACGAGCTCTACGTTATGACAGACGACGGCTCCTACGGCAGAGAGGGCAACGTTTGCGTGCCCCTTCTCGAAATGTTTGGCGGCGGCAAAAAATTTGATAAGGTCATCACCATAGGTCCTCTTATTATGATGAAATTCGTCGTTGAGGCAACCCGTCCCACAGGTATCCCCTGCGTCGTTTCGATGAACCCCATAATGATAGACGGCACGGGTATGTGCGGCGGATGCCGCCTCACTCTTAATGTTGACGGCAAGCGCGTCACGAAATTCGCCTGTGTCGACGGACCCGATTTTAACGGCTACGAGGTCGATTTCGACGAAGCAATGTCAAGGGGCAGAATGTATGCCGACTTTGAGCGTCACGCATACGAGAGCACCTGTAATCTTTTCAAAAAGGAGGCCCGCTGAAATGGCGAATATGTCACCCAAAAGAAACCCAATGCCAACTCAGGACCCCAAGGTCAGAGCCCGCAATTTTAACGAGGTCGCCACAGGCTACACCGCAGAGATGGCAATAGACGAGGCTATGCGTTGCCTCAATTGCAAAAATATGCCCTGCGTCAGCGGCTGTCCCGTAAATATTCATATTCCCGAATTTATCGGCAAAATAAAGGAAGGGGATTTCGAGGGAGCTTATCAGATAATCTCAAGGACCTCCTCTCTACCTGCGGTCTGCGGCAGAGTCTGCCCCCAGGAAAATCAGTGCGAGGCAAAATGCGTGCGCGGCATCAAGGGAGAAAGCGTCGGTATCGGCAGGCTTGAACGCTTCGTTGCCGATTGGCATAATGCTCATAGCGATAAGATCCCCGAGGTAGCCGAAAAATGCGGCCATAAGGTAGCCGTTATCGGCTCGGGTCCCTCGGGTCTCACCTGTGCGGGCGACCTTGCAAAGTCGGGCTTTGACGTAACCGTTTTTGAGGCTCTGCACACCGCGGGCGGCGTACTTGTTTACGGTATCCCCGAATTCCGTCTCCCCAAGGCAATAGTGAAAAAAGAGGTGGATAACCTCAAGGCGATGGGCGTTGAGTTTATGACCAATGTTATAATAGGTAAGACTCTCACCGTGGACGAGCTCTTTGATATGGGCTTTGAGGCGGTATTTATCGGCACAGGCGCAGGTCTTCCGAACTTTATGGGAATTCCGGGTGAATCCCTGAAGGGAGTTTATTCGGCAAACGAATTCCTCACAAGAAGTAATCTTATGAAGGCTTATCGCGAGGATCCCGACACCCCCATTATGAAGGGCGGCAGAGTTGCGGTCGTTGGCGGCGGAAACGTTGCAATGGACGCGGCAAGAACGGCTCTCAGGCTCGGTGCGGAAAAGGTTTATATCGTCTACCGCCGTTCAATGGAGGAGCTTCCCGCAAGGCGCGAGGAGGTAGAGCACGCAGAGGAGGAGGGAATAGAGTTCCGCCTGCTTTGTAACCCCACGGAAATTCTCGGATATAATAATCCCGACGATCGCCGCGATTCTAAAAACGGCTTCGTCACAGGTATGAGATGCGTGAGAATGGAGCTCGGGGAGCCCGACGAGCGCGGCAGACGTCGCCCCGTTGTGATCGAAGGCAGCGACTTCGTCCTCGACGTTGACACCGTCGTTATGTCCATAGGCACCTCCCCCAACCCCCTTATTAAGTCCACCACGGGCGGCCTTGAGGTAAACGGTCGCGGCGGCATTATCGTAAACGAGGAGGGACTCACCTCAAGAGAGGGCGTTTATGCAGGCGGCGACGCTGTCACAGGTGCGGCAACCGTTATCTCCGCTATGGGCGCGGGAAAGCTTGCGGCAAGTGCGATAAAGAGTCATCTTTTAAAATAATTTCCTTCGGAGGGCGGTGAGCAAAATTACCGATAAAACCCCAAAAAAGCAAACAATTATTTGCAAAACACCTAAAAGGTACATAAAAGAAGCGGCGATATGCTCGCTTCTTGCGGCGCTGATGTGCGTTTCGGGAATGATCAGTATTCCGCTTTTTATTCCTGCAACGCTCCAGACTCTCGTGCTTTTCTTCGGCTTGTTTTATATCGGAGGAAGGCTCACCTCGCTATCGGTGCTTTTATATATTTTGATAGGTGCGCTCGGCGTGCCTGTGTTCTCGGGCTTTTCGGGAGGCGCATCCCGCCTTTTCGATCAGACAGGCGGCTTCATTTTCGGTCTGCTCCTCTCGTCGCTCCTTTATTGGCTGCTTGAATTTATCCTCCCGAGGCTTCCGTCGTCGAAGCTTATCTCGGGAATAGTCTCCCATATTCTCTTATACCTTGTTGGTGCGCTATGGTTTGCTCTCGGCTACCTCGGCGGTAGTGAGCATATCCCATTTGCACTCCTCACCTCTGTCCTTCCGTTCCTTATTCCCGATGCGATCAAATTCGCCGCGGCGTATATCATAGCAAAAAGAATACCGAAGCTCACTTGATGCACCCCCCGCCACCCAAGTCAAGCCTCGGTATTCTTTTTATTTTTATTGTACGATGTTCACCGCGCAGATATCGGCGCACATCATTAGGTTGAATTTATGGCTGAAATGCAGCTTTTACAGCTTAAAGCTCAATTGCGTCCACAGCCGCCCAAGCCGCCTCTTTTTCCTCGCGGCTCACGAATATCTCAAAATCGGAGAAGCTGTTTCCCGCTACCTTAACTCCGAATAACACCCTGAGCCAGGTAAGCGCGAGAGCATATCTGCCTATACCGCGGCTTGCGTGCTGACCGTCGTAGTGAGTGTTGTACCCTTCAACGAAAAGCCTCCTCATCACAGAGCCCGAAGGAATAAATATATCAGCGCCGCATCTCTTGAACACCTCTTTGTACGTCTCTTCAACCTGGTCAAACATCTCAAGGGGGGAGTAGAAGCCTAATTTTTTCATCGTGGAAAGAAGCTTGTTTGAATATCCCCAGGTCTCGTGAAGGGCGATCTTTGCTTTCGGGCAGATGGTTTTGGCAAATGCTATCAGCTCATAAATATACGGCTCAAAATGGTGTATCTCACCCGATCTTGACGATGATTCCTGGAAGGTTATAACGTCCCATTCCTCAAGCCGCAGTCCCTCCTCCAGGGAGACGTGCTTTCCTGTTGACACTCCGTTTACAATAAAGCTGTACTCCGAAAGTCCCTTTATATGGTTTTTATAATGCTCAACCAAAGTGCAGCCTCCAATATAAAGATTTGCGCAGAGGATCTCAACGCCTGCCGCATCGCAAACTCCCTTTAAATATGCCTGAGCATCCTCGGAGAAGCTGTTTCCAATAGACAAAACCTTCATTTTTACCTTCCTTTTTGAGCTTTTTGACGGCTGAGGGAAAGCTTCAATTATAAAACGAAATCCGCTCGCACAGGCAAGCCGACCTTTGCAAGCCGCTTGCTTCGCTTCATAAATAAGACGGAAGCTCTCGCCGAAAAGCAATGTACGCCGAAGCGATATTGCTCCGACGTACATATTATATCATATACTAAAAAGCTTGTAAAGTATTAATTTTAATATACTACCATACGTTTTGAAATATAGCAAAGCTCACTTTAAGCTGCTTTTTCGGTTACTCTTCCGATTCGGTGTAGTTCCAGATAACGGTTTTGCCGCCATTCCAGTTTTCGGCGAAGCCCGCGCTGTTATCAGAGCCCTTCATATAAAGGGTGAGCTTACCGCAGTAAGAGAACGCGCCTGCCTCGATGTATTCGATAGAGGCGGGAATAACAAGCTTTTCAAGACCAGAGCAGTCGTAAAACGCCCACTTACCGATATGGGTGACTCCGTCGGGAAGTACAAGCTCCTTAAGCGAATCATCGCCCTGTAATGCATTCTGCTCAATAGTCTTAAGGCTTTTGGGAAGCACAATAGTGGAAAGCTTGGGGCAATCGCCGAGCACGTTGGGAGTGAGGACGGTTATGCCATCGGGGAAGGCGAAGCTTTCAAGAGACGAGCAGCTCTGGAAGCCCGAATTATCAATATACTCAAGGCGACTGTTCTCGCCAAAATCGACCTCGGTGAGTGCCGTGCAATAGCAGAATGCGCCGTCGCATATGCCGATAAGCCCCTCGGGAAGGGTGATCTTCTCAATGGTAGAATTGCCGCCAAACGCATTGAAGGAGATGAACTTCGTGTTTTCCTTCGCTGTATATTCGGTTGCCGTGCCTGAAAATTTCACGAGGATCAAATCGGGGTTCGATTCGTTTCCAACGTAGTACGCGCCATACTCGTCAGCCTTCGCGTATGCGGGGTCGTTCTTTGCCGTGGTGTAAAATACGTCGCTTCCAAGATATTTGAGGCTGTTTGGAATAGAAATATTCGTAAGTCCCGTGCAGGAGCCGAACGCGCCGTCGCGTATTTCAATAACGCCCTCGGGAATAATAACGTTATCAAGCTTTCTGCAATTAAAGAAGGTATAGGTGTCTATAACCTTCAAGCCGCTTGGAATATTGATCTCTGTGAGCGAGCCGCAGGAGCAGAATGCTCTGTCCTTTATCCTCACAACACTCTCGGGAAGGGTGATCCTCTCAAGCTTGCTGAGAAGGAATGCCGCCTCGCCGATGCTCTTTGTGCCCTCAAGCACAGAAATTTCGGTGGCAACGCTTGCACAAGGATACATAATAAGCTCGCTTGTGTCGGTGCAGTAAAGCGCACCGCTGTCAACCTTGAAATGAGTGTTGCCCTCCGCAACGGTTATCTCGTTGAGATAAGATGCGTAATAGGTGACTCTCGTGCCGATATACTCAACCGATGCTCCGACCGCAAATCTCTGAAGCATAGTACATTCGTAGAACGCCTCGTCACCTATGTAGGTAACGCTATTCGGTATGTCGGCAAAGTTCAGGTTATATGCGTTCTTGAAGGCGGAGTCGCAGATGGCAAGAAGTCCCTCGGGGAGATTTACCTTTTTGAGACTTGTGCAAGATGAGAAGGCAATAGTTCCGATAACCTTGGTATCGGGGTGAGGAGTGAATTCCTCGGCATTTGACGAGTAGACCACGAGAAAATAATAAGGATTATCCGCCGTGCCGATATAGCTTGCGCCGTCCAGCTTTGTGTATGAGATATTGTAGCATCCCTCAAATGCGTCGCTCAGGATCATTCTCGTGTCCGCGTGAATAGTCACGGAGTCGTTATATTCGCTTGTGCACCTTATGAGAACCGAATAAGGATTTTCCTTGCTGCCGAGATAATATGCGCCGCAGTATTCCTCGTAAGCTATCTTGCCGCTTCCCAGAAATGCGTCCTTTGCGATTTTGGCAACGCTTTCGGGAATGATAACGGTAACGAGCTTTGAGCAATTGGAAAATGCCTCGGCTCCGATGGTAACGACCGTGCTCGGTATAACGACCGCCTCTATCACAGAATCACCCTTGAAGGCTCCGTCGGCGATAGCGGTAACGGGCGCACCCTTATATTCGGATGCAATAAGAAGCTCGGTCTTTTCGCCGTCGGCTCCTATAACGGAGGCGTAGCTGCCGTCCTCGGAAAGCGCGTATATCACGCCGTCGGACTTCACAACGGGCTCGGGCTCGGGCTCGGGATCAGGCTCGGGATCAGGCTCGGGCTTTGAGGTGTCGCCCGATGGGGTGCTCGGCGTTTGCTCCTCGCCGCAGGAAACGAGCGCGTAGGCGGCTGAAAGAAGCATAGCCAAAATCAGCATCAGGGAAATCAGTCTTTTCATCGTAATAACTCCAAATTATGTTCTTTGTTTTGAGAGGGATAGTCCTCCCTCGGATATATTATACAACCGCCGAAAATAAAAGTCAATAAAAAACAAAAAAATATTAATTCATAAAAAATTATAATAAAACGGTCCCCTTGCTCACCCAAGCTCGGGCTTGCACAGGGGACCGTCATATTTAAACTTATATAAGCTTCATATCGCAAAGGAATTTATAGACCCTTGCGCCGAAGATGCTGACACCGTTCTCATCGGTTAATTTGAGATATGCGGTATGCTTATAGCCCTCCATATATTCAAGGCGGACCTTCTCCATATCGTATTTGAGAGAACGAAGGGTCGCCATAAGGAGCATAGTTTCCTCATATCGGCAGGATATATCGTTGCTTGCCACAAAGATCTGTTGCGGAGGATATTCCGCCTCCTTACCAACGTGGTATATGGGAGCGCGCTCGTCAACTCTGCAGCTATACCTTGGTATGCCGTCCTCGCGGAGCACGTTGAAATGCACCGTGGGCTGACCCGCATCGTGAATATAAGCCTTTATATCCTGAGGCTTAATACCGTGTGCGCCGAGATATTTTTTGTCGTAGCAGAGAAGCATCGAAAGATGACCGCCCGCCGAGCTTCCGCCAACGAAAAGCTCTCCCGAGCCGCCGTATTCCGAAATGTGCGCCTTCGCAAAGGCGACAGCCGCCGCGCCGTCCTCAATATAATCGGGGAAGCGAGCGTTGGGATACATTCTGTAATTTGCCGAGATAAGACCTATTCCGTGGGAGACGAAGTATTCGCTGAGCACGGCAAATTCAGCTCCCGCCTTGTCGCAGTTTTCAAAGCCGCCGCCGTGGAAGAAAACGAGAGTGGGGAAGCCCTCGCCGTCAGGCAGATACATATCAAGCCTCTGCGCGGGCACTCCGCCGTCTACGTACTGTATATCAAAATATTTTCTCATATCACAGCACCTCGCTTAAGGCTTTTCGGTGTACTTTGAAGCCGTGATCTCAAAGGGATTTTCAAGAGCGTTCGTGATAGCCTCGCGAATAACGTCGATATTCGGCTCGATCTCGGTGAAGGGACGGGAGGATATCTCGTCTTTTGTGGGAATATAGCTGATATCGTTGATGTCGCCGCCCGTCAGATATGCGTAGAAGGTGAGAGCCACAGAATATCTGCCAACACCGTAGTTAAGATGACCCCAGTCGCGGTTGATATCTCCCGCCTTGCCGTTGCTTGCCGAGGTATCGAGATAAGAGGTACGAAGATTTTGAATAACCGTTCCCGCAGGGATTATTCCGTCAATATTCTTGTTGCCAACGAAAAGCTTTTCGGTGAGAGCCGCAAGCTCCGCATAGTAGCCCGCCGTGTTTGTCTCGCCGTGTACCCAAGGCATATAATAGACGATCTTGCCGTTAGGGTTAGTCATATTTGCACGGATAGCCTCGCAAAGGTTATCGAGCTCGGAGTAATAGCTCTCCTTTGTGAGTGTGTCCATAGAATTGGGGCCCTGATAGAAGGTGATTATATCCCAATCCTCATTTGCCACGATCTTCTTATAATCAGCCTCAAGCTCTACTCTGACGCCGTTGACCGTCTTGCTGTGAACGGAGAAGGTATTGCCTGTGGACTTATAAATATAATCGTTGTCGGGGTCGTCGTCAATATTGTGGTAATGGTCGTTTATAGCCATAGAGCTCTCGCCCATATGACCGATAACTACGTTGATATAGCCCGCATCGTTGAGGATCTTCTCAAAGTATGCCATAGCGTCGTTGCCGTAGCTGTTGCCCATCATAAGTATCTTCATTGATTTAACCTTGATATCAGCCGTCTCAAGCTTGTTTTCACTTGCCATTTGTGCCGCCTCCTTTGCGATCGAATAAATGCTTCTCTCCCTTTGGCTTTCAGCCTCGGGAGCAAATTTAAGCTCGGTAACGTCAAGTCCGAGTATCTCTGATGCCCAGAGCAGGGAAGCCGCGTATGCCGCGCCGTCGCCCGAGGTGCCGCCGAGAAGAATTCCGTCGTCAGTCCAGGTGTCGCCGAGAGAGGTCTCTCTCAGGCTCTGCACGGCAGTACCGACAGGTACGATGCCGTCAACGTCGCTGTTTGATTGTATCTGCGAGGTTATAGCCGTAACGATGCTATTATACATCGCCGCCTGGTCTCCGTCAAACTCCGCAAACGCCTCGTTTGCGCTATCCGATCTCAAAGCCCAGGTCATTCTCCATAGCAGCTTCATATTCGGGTTGGTTGCCGTCTCGCTTATGTACGAGAGCACGTCGGAGACGTTTGCGTATGAAGCGATAGAGCCGCCGAGAGGCACGCTCTGACCGATTGCAATAAAGTCCCACGCCTCGTCCGTGATTCCCGCCTCTATCGTTTGGGAATACTTATACACGGTCTCGCCGTTAGTATTCTTTGCGAAGGTGTAGGTCTTCTTCGCCGACCGGATATTCGTCCATTGGCTCTCAACGGTCGCGCCCTTGTTGTGATTGTGGTTTAAGGTCGCAATAAGATAATTCTCAATTCCCGCCGAGGAAAGTATCTCGTCAAGATAAGAGAGCTCAACGATATTCGATGCGTCTCCGATAAAGAGGAGCTTAACGCTTTTCGTCTTTGAAATTACCTCTGTGTAGCTATCGCCGCACTCGGAGCAGGTGTAGGTCGCTTCGCCGTCGGTGAGGGCTGTGGGAGAGAGGGTCTCGGCTCTCTCGTATTTTCCGCTGTCGCAAGCGGTGCAGGCAAGAGGATCCTTTTCGGTGGGCTTATCCGAGCCTTGATTTCCGCCCGAGCCGCCATCCTCTCCGCAGGACACAAGAAGCATCGAAAGCGAAAGGATGAGAATAAATATAAACGCCGAAAGCTTTGAATGTAGGTTTTTCTTCATATTTTTAAGCCCCCGTATTATTTATCGCCAAGTGCCTTCTTATCAAGAAGGTGGTTTCTGTAATAGAGCACAAGATCCGTGCCGACCATAATGAGGTTAAGGCAATAAACGGAGAGGGAGAGCCACTTCATAAACATCGTGGGATCAAAGGTGATAGCCTTCATAACAACGCCTGCTATGTAGCCGAAGAAAATAAGGCAAAGGAAGGTAAGGCTCTTGCCCTTGGTGGTTCTTGCCTTCCAGGATTTGATCACGTTGAAGGGCCAGGATGCGCCAAAGCTGACGATCATAAGGACCTCAAGTATTTCTGCGAGAAGATGGGGTTCCATAAAAAATACTCCTTAATAATTATTGATAATTCAATTATACATCCAATTCACTCCATTGTAAATAACCAAATAAAATATATTTGCTATAACTTTTTTTGTATAGTCCTTGACAGAGTATAAAACATCTGCTAAAATATAAGATGTGAAGAAAGGAGGGTTATATGGAGCTTTTACAGTTGAAATATTTCTGCGATGCCGCCGAGTGCGAGAATTTCTCCAGAACGGCGGAGAAATACAGAGTTCCAACCTCAAATATCTCTCAGACCGTCAAGCGGCTTGAGGCAGAGCTCGGCGTTAAGCTTTTCAGGAGGACGGCAAACAGGATATCCCTCTCGGATGAGGGAAGAGTGTTCTACGACGGCGCAAAGCGCGCCCTTTCTTCGCTGGACGGTGCTATACGCAGCCTCTCGGATAGAGACGGCGAGGTGCTTGGAGAGATCAAGCTTCTCATAAGGACTCACAGGCGCACCACGACCCTTGCGATAGAACGCTTCAAAAACGCATATCCAAAGGTGCAGATCAGCATAAATCACGACACGGGTGCCGTCTATTCCGACTATAACTTCATTATTTCGGACGGAACAGAGCAAAAGGAGCAATACACAAGAGAGCTTCTTTTAACCGAAAAAATGGTGCTTGCCGTTGAAAAAAATCACCCTCTCGCGGCAAAGCGGCGCGTGAGCTTATCGGAGCTTTCGGAGGAGAGCTTCATTTCAATGACGCAAAGCGCAAGGCTCTCCGAGCTTGCGGTCGCCCTATGTCGGACGGCGGGCTTTGTGCCAAAGGTGATAATCAGCGCGGAGGACCCGTACTACGTGAGAAAATACGTTGAGATGGGGCTCGGCATCGCCATAGTGCCCGAGATATCCTGGCGAGGACTTTTCTCGGAAAACACAGTATTCATTGATATTGGAGAGCATTACAGAAACGTGTATCTCTATACATTTAATGATAAAGCACCCTCGCGCAGTGAGCGCATTTTTGCGGATATGATAAGAGAGACCTTTATGGAGGAGGCAAAATACAAAAAATGAGATCGATAAGGGATATATATAAAATAGGTAAGGGCCCCTCAAGCTCTCACACTATGGGTCCCGCAAAGGCAATGAGCATCTACGTCTCGGAAAACCCCGATGCGGATAGCTATGAGGTCATCCTCTACGGCTCGCTTGCAGACACAGGCCGCGGCCACGGCACCGATAAGGCGATAGAAAGCGTTGCGGGAAAGCCTGTAAAAATTATTTTCAATAAAGAAAAAAAGGATCTGCCTCACGAGAATACGATGGATATATATTCCGTGAGAGGTGGCGTTCGCTCGGAGGGTTATATGCGCGTGATGAGCGTTGGCGGCGGAGATATAGAGATCGAGGGCAGGGAGGCATCTGCCTGTGAATCCATATATCCCGAAAGCACCTTTGCAGAGATCTCCGCATATTGCAAGAGTCACGGCATCCGTCTCTCGGATTACGTTATAATGCGGGAGGGCGAGGACATCCTCACCTTCCTCTATACAGTTTGGGAAACGATGGAAAATGCGATCCACGACGGTCTCACCACCTCCGGCATACTCCCGGGCGGCCTTGAGGTTGAAAGAAAGGCGCAGCATCTCTTTAATCAGAGACATATGGACGAGTCCCCCACCACCAGGGAAAACAGAATTGTATGCGCTTATGCATACGCCGTCAGCGAGCAGAACGCGGATAACGGCACTATTGTCACCGCTCCCACCTGCGGTGCTTGCGCAGTGCTTCCCTCGGTGCTCAAATATATGCAGGAAAAGCACGGCTTCAAGGATGCCGAAATATTCAGAGCTCTCGCGGTTGCGGGACTCATCGGCACTCTCGTTAAGAAAAACGCATCCATAAGCGGAGCGGAGTGCGGCTGTCAGGCGGAGATCGGAACCGCCTGCTCTATGGCGTCTGCGGCTCTTGCGGAGCTTTTTGAAATGGGAATCGATCAGATCGAATATGCCGCGGAAATAGCCTTTGAGCATCACCTCGGCCTCACCTGCGACCCCATCTGCGGACTTGTCCAGATACCCTGTATTGAGAGAAACGCCGTGGCGGCAATGCGAGCTATCAATGCCGTGAGCCTTGCAAACTTCCTCTCGGGCTCAAGAAAAATCTCTCTTGATATGGTCATCACTACGATGTACGAAACGGGCAAGGACCTGTCTAACCATTACCGCGAGACCTCCATCGGAGGACTTGCAAAGCTTTACGGAAGGGGAGAGCAAAACGATGGATAAGGCAAAGATCGATAGGATAAATGAGCTTGGCAGAATAGCCAAGGAAAGAGAGCTCACCGAGGAGGAGGCGCTGGAGCGCGCAGAGCTAAGGGCAGAATATCTTGCCCATTTCAGAGCCACCCTCAGAGGCGAAGTGAAGGAGGAAAAATAAATGGATAATTGCTCAATTTGCGCAAAGGAAATAACCAACGAAAACGCACCAATTCTCACAATGGGCGGCTATGGCATACCGAGATACATTTGCGACGAATGTGCCGCGCAAATAGATGTTGCCACCGAATCCGAGAATCCCGACGAGATCGCCGAGGCTGTGGAGTCCCTTGGCAAGAAGCTCAGCTCCTTCGATCACGACGGTGCGACCTACGAAACCTTAACCGAAATACTCTATTCCTCCGCTAAAAAATGCAAGGAAATAAGAGAAGGAACCTACGTTAAAAGCGATGAGGATACCCAAGACGAGCCCGATTGTGAGCTTCTTGATGATATCCCCGAGGAAATGAAGGAGAGCGAGGAGGATAAGCTCCTCGATGAAAAGGAAGACAAGAAGAATAAAAAGCTTGAAAAGATCCTCAATTGGGTCTCTGCGATAATCTTCGGAGCCATCGGCGCTTTCTTTATCTATCGTCTCTTGGATCTTTTCCTTTTCTGACAGCAAATCCTAAAAGAAAAAAACAACAAAAAGAGCTTTACATCCGCACCGAGGCTCGGGCGAGTGCAAAGCTCTTTTTATTGTGAAATTAAGGAATTATGTAAACTAAACTAGACAAAATCCTAAATTAATACTTGATCTTTCTATCTTCCTTGAAGTGACGGCAGAAGATCGCAATACCGATGATGAGACCGATAACAGCGAATACACCGAGAGCAACCCAGGATACCCAAGTGATAGCACCGAAGGTTACGGTGAGACCTGCGATCGCGCCTGCGATGAGCATACCGAGAATGCAGGTGATGAAGAGATAGATCTTCTTGAAGAAGGCAAAGAGAAGGACGAGAACAAGAATTCCCGCAAGAGCGCCTGCGATAAGAGCACCGATACCGGGGGTGGTGCCTGCAATAAGGGACGCGGTAATGCTAACGCCGTTGATAGCACTTCCGAGAAGCTCAAATACAACGAATCCGGCGCCGAGAGCTGTGATGAATCTTGCGCAGGAATAGAAGAGAAGAGCACCGAGAAGGGCTGCTGCAAGAGCGATGATGCCGTAGAGGGAAATAACCTCGGCAACAACGGGCTCAAGAGTTGTGAATGTCTGAAGAAGGGTGATGGCGAGCATACCGAAGGTCACCGCGCCTCCAACAGCACACATAGGCTTGTAGAGCTTATAGCCCCAGAAGGCTAAGAAAGCGAGAGCTGCTATGATAGCGATCGAAACGTAGGGAGCAGCGTTAAGAAGAACGGAGAGTGCCTGAGGGATCTCGGTCCAACTAACCGCGCCGCTGAAGATGCTTGCGATAGCTTCCATAATCAGCAAAGGCAATGCGAGTATTTTTTCAATCATCTGTTCCATAATTTGGAGTCTCCTTATATGTTATTTTTTTAAAAATCAAAGAAGCCTGATCCTCGACTTGAGCTCGCCGCCGCGACCGATAAGCTTTTCTATTGCCGCATCGGTCTCCGCTTCGCTCATCTCGGGAGTTATGAAGGCGTATTCGCCCTCTGTGCCAATGACGTGGATCTTGCCGAAAGCACTCTCAACGCACTTCTCGCAAACTCCGACCATCGAAATATATGTGCGACATCTGAAGCCGCCGAAATCGGCAACTCCAATATCACCCTTTGTGAACTCGGGCACCGCGTAATGCCTTCCCGAGCGAAGGATCTCCATAAGATCACCAACCACGGCGGAGGCTGTGGGACCTGCGCCCGCACCGGGACCGTAGAACATCACGCTGTTTATGGGCTCGCCCGCAACCTCAACCGCGTTGAAAACGCCGTTAACGCCTGCAAGGGGCGCATCGGAGGGAAGCATAAAGGGAGCGACCATCGCGTAAATGCCCTCGTCCTTCACAAGGCATCTGCCGAGAAGCTTGATCTTAAGACCCACGCTCTCTGCCATAAGCACGTCCTCGTGGCGCACGCCCGTGATGCCCTCGGTGTGTATCTTATCCGTGGGAATAAGCTTTCCCGTGACAAGAGCCGTGAGAATTGCGATCTTTCTGCAAGCATCCGTGCCGAGCACGTCCGCATCGGGATTTCTCTCCGCATACCCCTTCGCCTGCGCATCGCTGAGTGCCGCCTCAAAGCTATCTCCGAGAGAGAACATCTTCGTTAATATGTAGTTCGTTGTGCCGTTGAGAATTCCGCGCACCTCGGTGATCTTATTCTGCTTAACACAGGATATGATCGGGGAGAGCACGGGGATACCGCCGCCGACTGCCGCCTCAAAGCGATAGCAAACGCCTGCCTCCTCGGCAAGAGCGAGAAATTCGTCTCCGAAATTGGCAACTACCTCCTTATTGGAGGTGATAACGCTCTTTCCCGCCTTGAGTGCCGCAACCGTGAACTCATAAGCAGGATGGGAGCCGCCCATAACCTCAATGATAACGTCCACCTCGGGATCGTTAACTATAAGGCTGTAATCGTGAACTACCTTGCCGGCAAAGGGAGAGTCGGGGAAGTCTCTCAGGTCAAGGATATATTTGATGTTGATCTGCTCTCCGCCAAGGGCTTCGACCTCGGCGCAGTTTTTGGTGATGAGATCGGCAACGCCTCCTCCAACAACACCAAAGCCAAGAATGGCTATATTCTTCATTTTGCCTGTCCTTAAAATAAAAATGATAAAAGCCGAAGACCTCCGAGCCCTCGCGGAAAGCTCTCCGTGGAGGGAGTTTGTCTTCGCTATTTATGAATAAATTATAACACAGAAAAAAAGGCTTGTCAAGTGTTTGGGAGCTCTTTTTATAATACTTTTATTATTTTTCTTCCGCACACCGCAAAGACTCTTTAGCGTGTTATCCTTACGTGTTATCCTTAACGGAGAACACGAATAACTAAGTTTGCCCTTACGGGCAAGTGAAGTTATCTCTGATAGTGAAGTTCACTTCGTGAGTGAAGTTTCGCCTGACTGCGAAGTGATGGGCAAACTTAACTTCACTTGTGCATAGCACAAACTTCACTGAAACGGGGTTCCCCGAAGCGAAGCATGAGCTTTTGGGGGGCGCGGTGCAACTTCACTTTCGCGGTAGCGAAAACTTCACCAACAGAAAAAGAGAGAACCGATTTGTCCTCTCTTTCTGCTTGTTTAGGGTTTCTCGTATTTGGTTTTTGGCTTGTGGGATTATTTATAGCTTTGCTTTGATCATTTTATTGATCATCTCGCGCTTAGTAGAGTTTTCAAATTCTCCGCTAAGAACCTCACCTATTGCGAGACAGCCCCTTTAATACTATTCCATTCCGAAGGAAGCCTTTTTCGACTCCTCCGAGATTATTCCGAGCGGGTCGATGCAAGCCCCCTTGAGCCTTACCTCAAAATGAAGATGAGGCTCGTCTGCAAGCTCCTTCACGGAGGTGTCGCCGACCGTGCCGAGCTTTGTACCCGGCTTCACCGTGTCGCCCTCCTTCACCGCAACCTTCGTCGCGAGGTTCGAATATACGCTCACAACGTCTGCACCGTGATCGATCTCGACCGTCATACCGTGCATCGGGTGAGTGTAGACCTTTGTAACCTTTCCCGCCGCGATGGATCTCACCTCTGCGCCCTCGGGTGTTGCGATGTCAATACCCGTGTGGATGCGCCATTCGCCGAGAGTGGGTGAGAAAACAGGCGCGTCGTTGCTGTGAGTAACAGTAACCGTACCCACCGCAGGCGCAAGATAGACCGTAGGCTTTTCAGCCTCACCTCCCTCGCCGCCTTCCGTTACGGGAGGAGTGTTATTCTCGGGAGGAAGCTCGTCCTTTTGCTGTGCCGCGCTCACAAGCCCGATAACTATTGCCGTAATGCAGAGTATTGCGATGGCGAGTGCGTAGATTATTTTAACTCGCTTCGGCTGCTCCGCAAATGAAAATTTCTTTTCCATACTGTTCCTTTCCTTAAAAAATTTCGGTAACGGTATTATTGCCCGAGCCGTGATATTTATTCCTTCCCGCAGATTTTTTTGAAAATTCTATCCCCGCTTTGCGGCAAATCAGCCCGATTTTTCGGCAAAAGCAAAAGAAAAAGCCCGAATAAGCCCTAAAATTGCATAAATGGAGTTGACAAGCGCGAAAAAATATATTATAATAATTTAGTTAAAACGGAGGCGCATACCACCTCGGCAGAGTTTTTTGAAGGAGTCGTCTTATGAAGGAAAAAATATCCTTGGCAGGTGATCTCGGCAGCGGTAAGAGCACCGTGTCGAAAATACTTATAGAACGCCTCGGCGCGCAATATTACTCCACAGGCGCGATAGTCCGCTCGATAGCGGAGGAAAGAGGAATGACGGTGGTCGAGCTCAACCGATATATGGAGACTCACCCCGAAATAGATCACGAAATAGACGACGGCGTTGCAAGGCTTGCGGAGCTTGACGGCTGCCTCATCATAGATTCCCGAATGGCGTGGCACTTCACAAAGGGCACCTTCAAGGTCTATCTTTCCACGGATATCGAAACCAGCGCCTTAAGAATAATGGGCGCAAACCGCAAGGGCGAGCACGCTATGACCCTTGAGGACACCGTGAAGGACACGCGCTCCCGCAGAGAGAGCGAGATAAAAAGATATGCCGAGCAATACGGCGTGAATATCAAGGATCTCTCAAACTACGATCTTATAGTGGACACCACCTACGCGACCCCCGAGGAGATAGCCGAGTGCATAATCACCGCCTTTGAGGTCTGGTGCGAGGACAAGTCCTATAAATCAGCCTTCATCTCCCCCGAGCGGCTTCACTATCCCGACGACGAAGCAGACGCCGAGCTCATAGCATCCCTCGCCTCCCGCCTTGAATCGGGCGAGAGCATCCCCGCGGTGGAGATCGCCGAGCAGGACGGCGAATTCTACGTGATCTCGGGCACGGAAAGTGCTCTTGCTCACGCCTTCGGTATGGCAACCTTTATTCCCGCGGTGCTCAAGGCGGCGAAGCTTGACCCAAAGAGCTTCGTCAGGATGAAAAATTCAATTTGACAGAGGTAAAATATGCTCACATTAAAGAATAAAACGGCAGAGCTTATCGCAGGTGCCGTTGATAAATGCTTCGGCGAGGGTCTGCTCGCCGCCTCGGATATCGTCTCAATGCTTGAATATCCCCCCGATAGATCTATGGGAGATATAGCTCTCCCTTGCTTCAGGCTCTCAAAGAGCCTTCGCCGTTCCCCCGTGCAGATAGCCGACACTCTCGCGGGCTCAATTGAGTGCGAGGAATTCTCCTCGGTCAGCGCGGTGAACGGATATCTGAATTTCAAGATCGACGGCACGGCATTTGCCGCAAGAGTCATCTCCGATATATCCGCCCTCGGTGATAGCTACGGCTCTCCGAAGTGCGGAGAGGGAAGGGTGGTCGTTCTTGACTATTCCTCCCCCAACGTCGCAAAGCCCTTCCACATAGGCCACCTCGGCACCACGGTTATAGGTCACTCCCTGAAGCTTCTTCACGAGTTTGCGGGATATAAATGCGTTGGCATCAACTACCTCGGCGACTGGGGCACCCAGTTCGGTAAGCTTATCACCGCATATAAAAGATGGGGCGACAAGGCAACCGTTGAGCAGGGCGGAGTAGACGAGCTCGTTAAGCTCTACGTAAGAGTAAATAACGAGATAAAGGCAGAGGAGGACGCAAGCGTTGCGGGTAAGCCCGAGGGCTCGCCCAAGCACTCCGAGCTTGCAGATGCCTCTCGCGCAGAGTTCGCGAAGATGGAAAGCGGAGACGAGGAAAACCTTGCCCTCTGGCGTTGGTTTGTGGACGTGAGCCTTGAGGAATACCAAAAGACCTATAAGCTTCTCGGCATAGAATTCGATAGCTATAAGGGCGAGTCCTTCTACACCGATAAAATGCCAGCCCAGGTTAAGAAGCTTCGCGATATGGGACTTCTTGAAATAGACGACGGCGCATCGGTCGTTAATCTTGATAAATGGAATATGCCCGTGTGCCTTATCCTTAAGAGCGACGGCACGACCCTTTATCCCACAAGAGATATCGCCGCGGCAGTATACCGCAAAGAGACCTACGATTTTGATAAGGCTATCTACGTCACAAGCGCTGCGCAGTCTCTCCACTTTGCTCAATGGTTCAAGGTGGTTGAGCTTATGGGCTACGATTGGCACGATAAGCTTCTTCACGTACCCTACGGCACAGTCAGCATAAACGGCGCGAAGCTTGCCACGAGAACGGGTAACGTTATTCTCCTTAAGGACCTCTTTGCCGAGGCTATCGCCAAGGTGCGCGAGATCGCAAGAGAGAAGAATCCCGACGAAGCCGAATGTCAACGCATTGCAGAGTGCGTCGGCGTTGGCGCGATAGTATTCTACTACCTCTCAAACAACCGTATGAGAGATATCAACTTTATGATGGACGATGCCCTTTCCTTCGACGGAAACACAGGTCCCTACGCCCAGTACACCTATGCGCGCACCTGCTCGGTGCTTGAAAAGGCAGGTGAACGCGGAAAAATGAGCGGTGCTCCCCTTGGTGAGGATGAGGTTGAGCTTGCAAAGACCCTCGCCGCCTTCCCCGAGAGAGTTATCTCGGCACTTTCCGAAAGCGAGCCCTCGGTGATCACGAGATTTATCCTTGATCTTTGCGCGGCGTTCAACCGCTTCTATCATAATTGCTCGATTGCGAATTGCGAGGACCCCGAGCTGAGGCAGAGCCGTCTTGCTCTCACCTCCGCCGCAAATCAGGTGCTCAGGACCGCGCTTCACCTTATCTGTATGCAAAGCCCCGAGAAGATCTGACGGCACATCATAAGGCAAATACCGCAGAGGCACGGCAATTCGCAGGATATTCGATCAAGCCGCGATGCTTCAGCACGATATTCGATCAAGCCGCAAGGCAATTCACACCGTATTAAATTAATAGGAGAAATATATTATGTCAGGACATTCCAAATGGAATAACATCAAGCACAAGAAGGAGAAGGCGGATGCCGCAAAGGCGAAGATCTTCACCAAGATCGGTAAGGAAATGGCTGTTGCCATCAAGGCAGGCGGTCCCGATCCCAACAATAACACAAGGCTCCGCGATCTTATCGCAAAGGCAAAGGCAAACAACGTTCCCAACGATAATATCCAGCGCACCATCAAAAAGTTCACCGATAACAGCGACATCAACTTCGAGGAGATCACCTACGAGGGCTACGGTCCCTCGGGCGTTGCTATTATAGTTGAGACCTCCACCGACAACCGTAACCGCACCGCGGGAAACGTTCGCGCTTGGTTCACAAAGTACGGCGGAAACCTGGGTCAGAACGGTTGCGTCGGCTACCTCTTTGAGGAGAAGGGCGTTATCACCATCGTTGACGAGGATCAGGAGATCGACGAGGATAAGATTATGGAGGATGCTCTTGAATGTGGCGCGGAGGATATCCGCTCCGACGAGGGTGAATACACCATCTACACAGAGCCCGCAGATCTTGATGCAGTCCGCGATGCAATAGTCGCCCTCGGCTATAAGATCGAAACGGCAGACGTTGCAAAGGTGCCCTCCACCTACGTTGAGCTCACAAGCGAGGACGATATCGAGAATATGGAAAAGATGCTCGATAAGTTCAACGAGGACGACGACGTAAACGCGGTCTACACTAACTGGGATAACTAATTAATGCTTCCCGAAGCACCAATTATGATTAACATAGCAGCCTTCCGACGCCCCGTGAGAAAGCGGGGCGCCGTTTTTTTACACTCGTTTGCAAACTCTTTTCTCATTGGTAAAAATATACAAATAAAAAGATAATTATTTGTTTGCTTTGCGCATTGCGAAAAACATCGCCTTGATGATATAATTATTATGGAGCTTTATGTGGCACTGGTATTATTTGCAGGAAGTCAATTTTTGATATATCATAGTGCATAAAACCGTAGAAAAAATCAATTTTTTATGTTAGTATAGTATTGTGACACTTTAATTTTTCGAAGTCTTTCCCTCGCTTTCGTGTGCAGTATTTTGTACCTTGTGAGGAGGAGATTTGGCAGATGGAGGTAAAAATGAAAAACGAAAAGGATTGGATAAAGCTTCAGGAGGTCGGCGGTAAGCCTCTCACAGACGCTATAAAAAAGCTATATTCTCTCTTTGGCGAGGAAATGCTTGATTGGTTTGCCGAGCTTTATGACCCCGGCACAGGCGGCTTTTACGCATCTATTCCCGGCAGAGACGGCGTGAGCTTCGGTCCCGATATTCAGTGTACGGTGCAGGCTCTCAACTTTATGGTGAATTCGGGTCTCACAAGAGACGTTGGCACCGATTGGCGAGAGTTTCTTCCCGAGGATATGCAGCATAGGATGATCTATTTCGCAAAGAGCCTTCAGTCTCCCGAAAACGGCTATTTTTACCATAAGCAGTGGGGCAGAGCGGGCACGGATTCAAAGCTCTCCCGCCGCGGACGGGACCTGAACTGGGCAACGATGCTTTTCGAGGGACTCGGCACCGCTCCCACCTACGACGCACCTAACGGCTTGAAGGGAGACGGCATCACGGCAGACGAATACTGGGATTCCCTGGGCACCGATCTTCCTCGCCCCTATACATACGATAGATCTCCGGTTGAGCTTATAGAGGCAGACTCCGAGCTTGCTTCAATGAGCGAGGCAGACGAGCTTGAGGCGGCGGCAAACCTTCGCCGCGCAATAGAGACAGCTCCCACGGCTGCGGGAGGGAACGGTGACACCACCGCATACCTCAAAAGCCACACGGGATATATACGTTATCTTCTTGACCGCGCCGAGCCCGGTATGCATAAGAATCCATATCAGATGGGCAACGAAACGGGCTCTGTCAAAAACGAGCTTGAGGCATCCTCGGAAAAGCTTGGTCCCTATAAGTTTAAGGAAGAGGACGGCGAGGAGTGCAGGCAGTTTGACGGAATGACCCTCACGGAAATGCTTATTGCCGTGCTGAAGCGCACCATAAATCCCGAAACGGGCATCTGGGGCGACCTTACCCCCGAAGCACCTCTCGGCTCCGAATTCAGATATATCAACGGATTTTTCAAGACTGTCGGCAGATTTTTGGAGCACGGCACCTATTATCCGCCCGAATATATCCCGATGGCGGCAGAAAAAATTATGGCTTGCCTTCTCGGAGACGAGCCCTCCACATCAAACGTATGCGAGATCTTCAATATATGGTCAACCGTATTCTTCCTTAAGGAAAACGTTTCCGCTATCCCCGATGAAAAAGTCCGCAAGAGCACGCTTGAATACGTAGACAACATATTGAAGGAGAAGGCGCCCGAGGCGGTTCTCAATACCTATAAAAAGCTTAAGGGCTATAAAAAATGCGACGGCGGTCTTGCCCACAATTATAAAAGAGGCACGACTATCCATCAGGGCTTGCCCGTATCTCCCAACAGAAACGTTTCCGATATGGACGGAACCTGTTGCGGATGCACGGGCGCGATACGCAATATGTTCCGCGCTCTCGGGCTCTTTGAATATAAGCCCCCCATCTTTGATTCGGAGGATTGGAGGAGGTTCTATAAGAAGCTTTCGGAAAAGAAGCCCATCGTAAAGAAAAAATACGTTCTCGCAAAATAAAAAATGTAACGCCCCGCCGCGCGTGGGTGTTAATGAAAGGAAAACAAATGAGAAGATCATTACTTTTCATCATAGCTTTGCTATCGATTCTTCTCCTTGTCGGTTGCTCCGACGGACAAAACGGCACACCCGAGCCAGAGGAGGAGCCAAAGGACTACGGTAGCGCAACCGTATTCGCCCCGGGAGACACGGTGCAGATGATATCCGCCACCGCCGAGGGCAGAGCGCTCATAGATTATATAAGCTCCTATCTTGACCCTATGCTCGATAGAAGCGGCAAGGGCGGCGCGATCATCGGCAGTGAGTATAGCCAGAATGCCGAGCTTGAAATAATAGTCGGTATCGTGGATGAAAGCCGACCTGCCACGGTGAAGGCGCAAAAGCTTCTTGAGCGTATGGAGAGGGACTCCTATTTCAATATGAGATACCTTGTATACGCAGAGGCGGGATGCGTTGCCATCGCCTATGATAAAAACGAATATACCAACCTTAACGTCTTTGACGTTATAGACGAGGAGCTCGTCACCTCTCTCTTTGCCGAGAAGGAATACGTAGCCTACCCGAAGGGCGTTGTTACCTCGGGCACGGTGGATCTTATCACAGCACAGCAGGAGCTTGACGCCGTTCTTCTCACCGAGCAATGGGCAACCCTTGAGGGCTTGCTCGGCAAGGAGGCGACCGATGCCACCCGCGTGCTCTATTCGCTCTACGGCGAGGATATGGTGGATTGGATAGCTAACCTCTACGATCCAGGCATCGGCGGCTTCTACGCAAGCTCGGGCGGCAGAGACGGTGCCGAATTCGGTCCCGACGTTCAATGCACGGTCCAGCTCCTCAGATTTATCGTCAGCTCGGGAATGGTGGATAACGTCGGCACAAAGTGGACCGAATTTCTCCCCCAATTTATGCAGCAGCAGATGGTCTATTTCGGAAAGAGCCTTCAGGATAGCAAATCGGGCTATTTCTATCATCCCCAATGGGGCAAGGAGCTAACGGATACGAAGATCTCCCGCCGAGGCAGAGACCTGAGCTGGGGAGTCACTCTCCTTGAGGAGCTGGGTCATCCTCCCGTATACAGAACACCCAGCGGCATCGCGGGCGACGGAATTACGGCGGACGAATATTGGGATACCCTTATAGCAAACGGCGAGGCACTCTCCGAAAGACCCCACACCTATGCCGAAAGCCCCACCTTCAAGCTTGGCGAGGGAGTATCCTCGGCTGTGGATCGCGTGGTCTCGGACGTGAGCCTTTCGGCTGCGGTCGATGCCACCACTTATCTCAACACCCACGAGGGCTTTATAAACTACCTTCTTATTTACGTTATTCCGGGGCTTCACTCTAACCCCTATCAGACAGGCAACGAGGTCGGCTCGACCACCTCGCAGGTAGAGGTCGCCTCCGAAAAGCTCGGAGTATATACCTATGAAGCGGGCGACGAGAGCAACACCAAGGATGCCACCGCCGCGGATTATATGCAGTTCGACGGTCTCACCATCAAGGAAATGCTCATCAACGTGGTGAGAGATAATATAAACCCCGAAACAGGTCTTTGGGGCGACCTTACCGCATCTGCACCGAACGGCACCGAATTCAGATACACCAACGGCTACTTCAAAACCGTTGGCATACTCACTGGCTGGGGTGTTCCGTATCCAACCGAATATATTCCCAAGGCGGCAAACGCACTTATGCAGGGAATTATGGGAGATGAGCCCTCAACCACAAACTGCTGTGATATATATAACGTATGGTCCTGCGTCAGCTTCCTTAAGCAGAATATGAACCTCATTGAGGACGAGGAGCTTCGCGCCGAGGTGACGGCAAGCGTTGATAAGATACTTGCCGATGCCGCGCCCGCCGCGATCCTCAATACATACGAGAAGATCAAGGGCTATAAAAAGTACGACGGCGGCTTTGCTCATAACTACGTGAAGGGCACGGGCAGCCATCAGGGCTTGCCTGTGGGCATCGAAGGACTTAATCAGTCGGACGTTGACGGCACCTGTATCAGCTCAACGGGACTTCTCCGCGCAATGTTCGATGCGCTGAAGATCCCCGAGGCAAAAAGACCCTCTATGCACACCGAATCCGATTGGATGCGTATGCTTGAAATATTTATCGAGCAGCAGGACGTTATCAAATATTCGTATAGCGGCGAGGAGGATGCTGGGCTTGAATACTTTGATTTTGAGGAGGAGCTCCCCGAGGCAAAGTATCTTATCACCACAAACCGTAACGTTCCCGAAAACAATCTTTCTCTCGTGAAGCTCGGAGACCGCGGCGTGGGTCTTGTTTCAAAGCCTACCCAGAACGCGCAGCTCTATATGGACTGGAAGCCCAATGCTCCTATGCTCGGCGCAAGCGTCGGCTATTTTGAGCTTGACCTTATGTTCTCAAAGCTCAATGCTGCAAAGGAGCCTGTGGAGCTCCGTATCTACGACGGCTCAACAGAGGGAATGAAGATATACACGCTCTATATCTACGTCAACGAGCTTGAGGAGGGCAAGAACGTTTATATCGCCTCCAAGACCGATAAATCAAATAAGGTTCAGGTGGCAAAGATCGGCGAATGGTTCAATCTCCGACTTGCGTATTACGAGGGTGTAAGCGGTGACGAAAAGTCTCCCGCCGCCTTCAAGGTGTTTATAAACGGAAGCGAGACTCCCTCGCTGGTAGACGAAAAATTTGAGAACGGCAGTCCGATGCCCGCATCGAATTTCGGCTTTGCAAGATTCCTCACAATGGGTGCCTTCTCGGGCTACTTCTATATAGACAACGTAAGATTTGCGCAGGAAAACGAGCCCTACGTTTACCACGAGCCAACTCATAATAAGGGTAGCTCGGGCACGACAACACCAGATACACCGAGCACTCCGCAGACTCCCACAACCCCCTCCGTACCCACAGGCGGCAGTACCTCTGCCGTCGTCGACGGCAAGCTTACCTTTGACGGTGCAACGGCGTTCCCTGTAAGTGCCGAAAACGGACTTGTGCTGAAAAGCGACGTCAAGTCGGGCTGGAAAGGAAGCATCAGCTTTGAAAAGGATGGCGACAACAGCTTTATGCGCATAACCGATAGCTTCACAGCGGTCAATGACGACCCGAACGGCGACTCCGGGCAGTGCATACTCAGGCTTCACAGACCCACCTACACAGGCACCGACACCACCTTTGTATTCGAGGGTAAATTCCGAGTTTCTCCTTTATCCGACGGACAGTATAAATCAAATAATTCAAGCTTTGATATCACCTTCCGTAACAGCAGCGCAACAAGGGTATACCGTACCTATTTCGGCGTTGGCACGGTAGGTCTCAACGGAAAGGGCGGAGCGGCAAAGGATGCCTGGACCGTTGGCGAGTGGTTCACCCTTCGCATAGAATACACAGTCGTTGGAGAGTCGGCGGATACGGCAAGCTGGAGGGTCTCGGCATTCGTGAACGAAAGCCTTGTTCAAACCTCCGAGGAAGCATCCTCCTTCGCATTCTCCGATTCCGAGGGTATAACGGATATCGCAATAATCCTTTCGGCATACTACGTCGGTCAGCTTGATATAGACGATATCTCCATTTATCAGAAGCCCTCCGAATAAAAAACGGAGCGCAACAAAATAACAAATATAAATACAATAACCAAGGTATGCAGAAGCGCAGATCGTCGCGGCTGCATACCTTTTTATTTCTATAAAACCTTATGAAAAGTAAATAATAGTTTTCAAAAATAATCAAAACTATCCGATAATAATAAAATGAATAGTATGATGTAATGCTGAATTATGTGTTATGCTTGTCCGAGAAAGCTTGAACAAAACGACAAAAATTTCAACATAAAAATGATTGGCAAAAAGCCTTAATACCTTCCGTGAGCCATCTCGCATAAAGTAAGAAATGAAGGAAAAATTATCGAATTGCCTCCGAAAATGTATTGACAAGTAAGCGAAAATTCTGTAAAATGATATTGAAGGAAAAATAAAAGACTTATAAGGTCTTGGAAAAGAGGTTTAAAATGGGAATTATCAGAGCAACCTTTGCGGCTATCGGCGGCTCTCTTGCGGATCAGTGGCAGGAGGTCATCGAGGCAGACAATATGAGCGACACAACGGTCTTCACGGGTGGCGTTAAGGTCCGCAAAAACGATAAGAGAAACAGCAACAAAAAGGGAACGGATGACACCATCTCAAACGGCTCGGTCATCCACGTTTACCCGAATCAGTTTATGATGCTTGTTGAAGGCGGCAAGATCATAGATTTCACCGCCGAGGAAGGATATTATAAGGTAGATAATTCCGCCGCACCCTCCCTATTTGCGGGGCAGTTCGGTGAGGCTATCAAGGATGCCTTCCGCCGTATTAAATTCGGCGGCACGCCCTCTTATTCTCAAAAGGCTTATTTCATTAACCTGCAGGAGATAAAGGGCATAAGATTCGGCACCCGCACCCCCGTCAATTACTTTGACAGCTTCTATAACGCCGAGCTTTTCCTCCGCGCTCACGGAAACTATTCGGTTAAAATAACCGACCCTGTGAAATTCTATTCCGAGGTGATCCCGAAGAATTCCGATAGAGTTGATATATCCGAGATCAACGAGCAGTATCTCTCCGAATTCCTCGAAGCGCTCACCGCGGCTATCAACCGTATGAGCGTTGACGGCATAAGAATTTTCCACGTTGCATCAAAATCCCGCGAGCTCTCCGACTATATGCAGTCCGAGCTTGACGCAGAGTGGCGCGAGGGAAGGGGCATTGAGGTTCAGTCGGTGGGTATCGCAAGTGTCTCCTACGACGATGAATCCAAGGAGCTTATCAATATGCGCAATAAGGGCGCAATGCTTTCCGATCCCACGGTCCGCGAGGGCTACGTGCAGGGCTCCTTCGCCAGAGGCGTTGAGGCGGCAGGCTCAAACAGCGCGGGTGCCGCAGGTGCGTTTGTCGGTATGGGAATGGGTATGGGTGCCGCAGGTAGCTTTATGGCAAGTGCCTCGGAGACCAACCGTCGCCAGATGGAGGCTGAAAGAGAAGCGGCATCGAGCCGTGAGAGCAAAGCCGCCGACTCCTGGACCTGTGAGTGCGGCAAGGTAAACGGTGGCAAATTCTGCTCCGAATGTGGCGCGAAGAAGCCTGCTTCAAGGTCGGGCTGGATCTGCGGATGCGGCACCGAAAACACAGGCAAATTCTGCTCCGAGTGCGGCGCGCCGAGACCCGCCGATAAATGGTTCTGCACCGAGTGCGGCTCGGAAAATGCGGCAGATGCAAAATTCTGCTCAAACTGCGGAAAAAGAAAGTAAACTAAAACAGGAGAGTGCCAATGAGCGCTACCGTAACCTTTAAATGCCCGAATTGCGGAGCAGGCCTCGTCTTCGATGCGGAAAAGCAAAGCTTTTCTTGCGAGTTCTGTCTCTCCTCCTTCACCGAGGAAGAGCTCCTCGGGTCGGACTCCGAAAGAGCCGCCGAGGCAGAGGCAAGGGAAAACGAGGAATTCTCCGCCGAGCTTAACGAATATCATTGCAACAGCTGCGGTGCCGAGATAATCGCGGATAGATCCACGGTTGCCGATTTTTGCTACTATTGCCATAACCCGATAGTCCTTGCCGACCGCGTCAGCGGAATTCAGAAGCCCACGAAGATCATCCCCTTCCGCTTCAATAAGGAGGAGGCAAAGGAGATATTCCTTCGCTATGCGAAGAAAAAGCTTTTTCTGCCCAAGGATTATTTTTCTCCCGAGCAGTCGGATAAGATCACGGGAGTATATTACCCCTTCTGGGTCGTCGATGCCGACACCCACGCAAATCTCACAGCCACGGGCAAGCGCATCCGCACCTGGCGAGCAGGCAACTACCGCTACACGGAGACCTCAAGCTTTGCCGTCAGCCGCGACGGCGAGATACACTTTGAGGACCTTTCCGCATCCGCTATCTCCACCGAGGATAAGGCGATGCTTGAGGGCATCCTTCCGTATCAGCTCAACGAGCATATAGATTTCAGTATGCCATATCTCCAAGGCTTCATCGCCAAAAAGCGGGACATCGAGAGCGATCGGCTCTCCGCCGAGCTCCGCGGCAAAATGGCGGGCTACGCAAGCACCATTCTTTCGGGCACCGTCCGCGGCTATTCAGCGGTCGTTGATAAGCGCACCGAGCTTACGGTGAAGGGAAGTCGATGGGACTATACTCTGATGCCCGTATGGATGCTAACCTATCAGCGCGGCGGCAGGACCTATACCTACGCGATGAACGGCTCCACAGGCAAGATCTACGGCGAGCTTCCCGTAAGTAAGCCGAAGCTTGCGATCCTCGGATCAATTGCGGCGGCGGTGATCGGCGCGCTCTCATTTCTTATCGGATGGGGGGTGTTCTTATGAAAAAGATCACCTCCTTCATATTCGCTTTAATGCTTGCGATATCCGCGCTCGCGATAACCCCTACGGCATCCAAATCGAATATTTATGATCCTCTGGATCATCTCACGGATGCGGAGGAGGCGCGCATAGCAAGCTCCTTCGCCGAAGCGGAGGATAGGTGCGGCGTGAGCTTTGCCCTCCTTGTGAACGATGGCTACGCAACCTACAACGAGGATAATATCTTTTATTCATTCGGGCTTTCAAGACAGGACGATGCGGCGATCCTTCTCGTTGAATACTACGGCGGCGATTGGTACTACGAGCTGTTTTTATACGGCGAGGCGGACGAAAAAATATCATATAGCCAAAGCGACGGTATCCTTGATTCAAGCCGAGTATATAACAACATCAAATCGGGCAGAATTGCCGACGGCGCCATAGCCTTCGCCTCGCTTACGGCAGACGAGCTCGTCTCCTCGGGCAGAGGTGCTCTCGCGGTTGTCATAATCGTTTCGGTCGTGCTTGCGATGGTTGCCGCGGCGGTCTCGATCATCATCGTTACGGTGAGATACAAGACCAAGCTGAAATCGCCGATATATCCGATCTCCGATTTTGCCAAAATGGATCTCACTCATTCCCGAGACGATTTCAGGGGCTCCTTCGTAACGAAAACCAGGATAAACACCTCATCGGGAGGCTCTCGCTCGGGCGGGGGATTTGGCGGAGGCTCAAGGGGCAGACGTTAGCTAAAGTCAAAAGTAACCGATTGGTTTGGTTAAAGTGTATAAAATAATGCACTAAAAATCGTGCAATGTGCGAATTGAAAATACACTATTTTTTGGTAAAATATGATAGGTAGAGTAATTTTGCTCTGCTATCGTTTTTTGTATGACGGGCATATCAATGCTCTGCGGTGAAAGTCCGCTGGGAGGTAGTTACCGACCAACCCGAAAGCGACTCCCAAGGTTTGCATCGTGAGGTGCAGGCGAGAAGAAGGGATAGCGAAATCGTAGCCTGA
>JAFQRL010000013.1 GCA_017410065.1 Clostridia bacterium
ACTCAATTCAGCAGATATGAAAGCAATTCCTTTGTATGAAAGAGTGGGTTTCCATACTTCATCAACAATTATGTACATAGACCTTTAAATTCAAATTGATTTGACAATAAGACAAATTCCAATTTGTCGAGATGAAGATAAGAACGAGGGCTGATCAAGGCGGTCAGCCCTCAAAAATTGCATCGCAGAAGTCAAAGAAAAGGGATTTTTTGAAACAAAGAGAAAATCACGGGGAAACAACAGTCCAAAGGTTCGAAATCAGGGCAAACATGTGGTCAACCCAAAACTATCATTTTTGAGCAAAATATATAGAAAAACAGCCGAAAACAAGTCAAAATGGCTTGTTTTTGGCTGTTTTTTGGTCGAAGTGACAGGACTCGAACCTGCGATCTCATCGTCCCGAACGATGCGCGATACCACCTTCGCTACACCTCGATGTGGTAAAAATATTGAATTTATTTGTAAGTGGTCAAACATGTGGTCAGACCGAAGATTTGATGATTTTTCGACAATCGGGAGAGCCGAAAAAGTCAGTGTTTTCAAGGGTTTTCGGCTCTACTCGAAAATTATACGCCGAGTGTGGTGATTGAGACCCGAAACTGGCGCGATACCACCTTCGCTACGCCTCGATAATCGAGAAAATTCGCATCTGAGAGCTTGCTCACAAGGGCGAATTCGATGATTGCTCCGCGAGCCTTCGTCATTGACGAAGAAGCACACAGTGCCACCGCAAATGCGGTGAAGCTCGCTGGGAGTATAAGTTTTTATTGAATTTTGTTGTGGTCAGTTATGTGGTCAAAGCCGCTTTTTAGGGGAATTTGCCGCGATCTCTTATGCAACATAACCGCTTCCCTCTCCTGCGCCATAGTATTATATCACAAAAATTACCGCTTGTCAATGGGTTTAAAAAAAGTTGGACGAGCACCCAATAAAAGTTTATTTATCTTTTTTCATCTCCACGGTCGCTTGCAGCATTAAAGTCGGTCTTGCTACAAATTTTGCGCGGCAATCAATACATTAAAAATGTTAACAGACCGAGTCTAAAGCTTGAATTCAAGCGTTCGGCTCAGCCCGTTTCTTGCATCGTTATATTTAATCATTATTCATTATTACAGTTTTTCCCCAGGGGGCGGTGACGTTGCTATTAACGATTATCCAAAGCACGGGAATACCGCGAGCCATCCTTTCGGGCGGAAAAGATGCTTCTCCGTCAGTAAATATTATTATGCAGGACGGAGTCTCATTTTTATTATCAAGGAGAGTAAACACCGAATAGAAGTCTGTTCCTCCGCCACCGACAGGCACGATCGACATCAGCTCCTGCACCGAGCTCATCGGCACGGGATCGGTTGCTTCGCTATCAAAAAAGCCCAGCTTACCGCAAAGTCTTTCCTCGTGCTGTAAAAGCGCACCCTTCAGCTCCGAATAAACGGCAGCCAAGGTCTCGTCATCCACCGACCCCGACGTATCCACCATAAAGAGAACGTCTTTATTCACCAATTCCTTTTCGTTGAAGTCGGGAAGATAAAATCCCGTTTCCTCAAATCGGCGGTCGGGAGGCGAAAAGGAATAATCAGAAACCTGCTCACTAATAAAGTCGTTGAGGATCTTTCGCCAGTCGATCCTCGGGCGACGAAGCTTTTCTATTATTCTCTGCATCAGCTCGCTTACGTAGCCTTGCCCATTGTTCGAACCATCGGAATTATCATCCGCGCCCTTGCCGTTCCTGATGGAGCTGTTTATCATTCCCAAAATCTCGCCCCACTCGTCCTTACCCGCTCTGTTTGCGGCGATCTTCTCCTCAAGACTTATATCTTCACCAAGGATATCTATATAATCGCTACTGTCTCTGTCTAATATCAGGGTACAGCCAAACGCCTCGGGAGCACCTCCCCAATATACGTCGCTGTCGGCAAGGTACCTTCGTCTTAACGCATTGTCAAAATTATCAAGATCAAACACTATATATGAAAGTATTTCCCTGATCGACATATCTCCGAGCTTGGCTTCAACCCCCGGAAGCTTATACTGTATCTTCCCCTCGATCCAATATATACGATCAAATGCCCTGTCAAAAATAAGATTAGAGTTATTTTTAAGATCACAGGCATAATGATAATTCGAAAATGAAAGAGACTTTGGTCTCCATATATCCTCGCAGATAATATGCATTATCTGATGGCAGAGTATAAAGTCCGTCTCCTCGTCCTTCAGCTTATTCATATACGACGGATCGAAGAATATGCACGCTCCGTTGGTGGAGATCCTATCCATACCCGGAACCGCGACGAACCTCACGTGCATCAATAGCAGACCGAACATCGGAGCACTCTCCATAAGCCTCGCTCTGGACTTTTCTATCTTTATCCTCAATTTTTGAATTTGGTTTTTATTCATTTTTCATAATCTTCCCAGCTTCTGCCCGACCTGGCAAACCAATCGTCGAAGACGGCGTTGTTTTGCAACACCTTTATATTGCGCTTGACCGAAAGCAGATCTGCAAATATTTTATTTTTGAATTCGCGCGGCAGCTTGCTGATATATGCAAGCGCGTTTTTTAATTTCTGCTCCGAGTCGTTTTCCTTTGCCATAGCGAGAATGTCGCCCGAAAGCGCATAAAGAGTCTCGGGCCTTGTGGGAACGTCCACGGCTTCTCCGTTAAAAATATCCTCTGCCGACGGGACTCTCGCATATATTTCATACCACGCCTTAAAGCTATACGCAGCATCCTCACCAACGCAACCGACTATTATTGGGAACACCTCGTCAAGCTCCTCTGAAACGAAGTTTAATATGTTGCTGACCATCTCCCACGAGCGGGGCGTATAATACGCCAAGCCGTCAGAGGCTCCATCCTCTGCTATAAGATATTCGGGGCTGTAATCAAGAAAGGCGACGACCCTTCGGTTGATGCCCGCCTTTACCGCCCAGATATGCCAGCTTGGCTCATCTGCAACTATCTCTATATGGCAAAGCCTGTTTGCCAATGCCCTTGGCATATTATAGGCAACCGACCTGTCGGTCACTCTGTTTCCCGCCGCAATAACAATGCAGTTTTCCGGAAGCTTATGCTCGCCGACCGTTCTGTCCAATGTTATCTGATAAGCCGCTGCCTGTACCGACGGAGGTGCCGCAGATATCTCATCAAGAAAAAGAATGTTGATCACCTCATCGCTATCATCCATCTGAAAGATCTGTGGCTTTAGCCATACGGCAAGAGTTTTATCCGCATTTGCCGTGGGAATACCGCGCAGATCCACAGGGTTGAAAAGCAACAAACGAACGTCGGTCACGCAAACGCTTTTTCCCGTAGCTCGCTCTATGGAGGCGGCGATCTGCCTGACCCCCTGGGACTTTCCGACTCCCGGTGCACCCCACAGCATTACAGAGGGATGCTTTCTCAAATTCACTCCTGAATTTATCAAGGCGGAATAAGATCCCGAAAGATACCTGACAGCCTTGTTAACGGTTAAGCTTACCGCTCCGATTCCGTTTTCACTCATATTGCCTCCTTGTCGGACAAAAAGCCTCTCCGTATAAGATACGATGCTTTTTTCTCCGTTCGCGTTTCAAATTTATCATCTGCTTTGATTATATCATAGCAGATAAAAGCGCGTCAAGCGAGAGGTGTCGCAGTTTGGGTACACCACAGAAGGTTTTAAGGAAAAACAACGAAAAAACACCGCCGAGGAGCAAGTCTCCTCGGCGGATACAGGTTATTTGTACTTTTTTACTTTACTCAAGCTTCTGCGACTTCGCAAAACGGCGACTCACATATTCGCGCCCATAGATTCCATAAGGCGCTTATTGAATTCGGCGGCGGTGTTGTAGCCCATTCGCTTCTGGCGGTTGTTCATTGCCGCGACCTCGATAACTACCGAAAGGTTTCGACCCGGGCACACAGGGAGAGTGATGCTGGGGATCTTGATGCCGAGGATATCGGTGCTCTCCTCGTCAAGCCCGAGGCGGTCGTACATTTTGCCGTCCTGCCAGGCTTCAAGGTTGATAACGAGATCGATCTTCTCTGTGTCCTTGACAGAGCCCATACCAAAGAGACGGCGCACGTCAACGATACCTATGCCGCGAAGCTCAACGTAGTGGCGGATTATTTCGGGAGCCTTACCGACGAGGGTGGTTGCCGAAACGCGCTTGATCTCAACCGCATCGTCCGCGATAAGTCTGTGACCGCGCTTGATAAGCTCGATAGCCGTCTCGCTTTTACCAATGCCCGAATCGCCAAGCAGAAGGATACCCTCGCCGTAGACCTCAACGAGAACGCCGTGACGGGTGATCCTGGGTCCGAGCTCAAGGTTCAGGAAGGCAAGGATCGCCGCAAGGAAATCGGAGGTGGACTTGCTCGTTCTCATAATTGGCACACGGAATTGCTCGGCAAATTCCATCGTCTCATCGTGGATGGGAAGATCGGAGGTATAAATAACGCCGATCGGCACAGATGAAAAGAAGGTCTCAAGGCTCTTTCTTCTTTCCTCGGCGGCGAGAGTGTCAAGATATTTATGCTCCGCCTTGCCGATTATCTGAAGCCTTGCGGGCTCGTAATAATCATAAAAGCCTGTGATCTGAAGGCCGGGGCGGTTTACTCTCTTGCAGCTGATAAGTATATTTTCGGGAAGGTCGGGCAAATAAAGTGTTTCAAGCTTCTGCGTTTCTATAATTTTAGACAGTGTGACGGAATAGACCTCTTCCATTGTTTTCTCCTTCGTGCGCCCTTTGGGTCGGGCGATGATATTTATATTTTCTATTATATCAAATATCGCGGGTAATTTCAATCATTTTCCCAAAATTATTAATTATTTGCAAAGCTCACTTGATTTATTAACAATAATCTGCTAAAATATATGCATAAAAGAGCTTTCGCACCGTCACACATCTAGGGCGCGTGCACAGGCAGTACGAGCTTAAATCATTTTAAGCCATACCGAGTCAAAATATCTTATACGGAGAATTTTATGAAAAAGCTTTTATTACTTATTATAACGGCGGCTCTTATGTTCAGCCTGATCTCCTGCGGCGAGGACGATGAAAAATTCGATCCCGTACCGAGCACGGAGGAGGAGTCAAGAGTTGTTATGACTTTCAAGGTAGGAGATGAGACCTACCCTGTGCGCTATGAGCTTTACCGCGCGCTCTTTATTGGAAACCACGAGCTTGTGGACGGCGGCGACCTTTCCCGCTGGAGCACCTCGGAAAGAGAGCAGATGCTCGCAGATATGGACGTTATCATAACGGACAGAGCGGCTGAAATTTATTCGGTGCTCCACCTTGCAAAGCAGCTGGATATCGACCCCTACTCCTCTGCGGGAGACAAGGCTCTCCACAACCGCATAAAGCTCTACGTTCACGGCGGCACCACCGAGAGCGGCACGAAGGTCATCGGCTACGGCAGCTATGCAAAATATCTTGATTCGCTTGCTAAAAAGGGTATGAATTATTCGGTTGGCGAGCTTATGTTCCGCTATTCCTATGCCCTTGATAAGATCAACGAAAAGCTTGTTAAGGCGGCACTTGAGGGTGCGACCGACTCTGCCCTTCGCTCCTATTATGAGAGCGAGGACTGCGCTAGGATCCTTGAGGCGTATTTCCAGCTTGGCACGAAGACCGAAGAGAGAGTCAACGAGATCAGAGACGACCTTGCTTATGCAGACACTCTTGCGGAGGCGGCGGCTCTCATAATTTATTATACAGCAGCCATTCCCTCCGAGGTGATCACCCCCGAGGGCGAGATCGTTGGAAAGCCTGTTGGCTTCTACGAGCTTGACGATTATTATTACCTTGAATACACTATCGCGGCATTCGGTCTTGGAGCGGGAGAGACCAGCGGAGTTATCACCATAGACAACGTTCACGATTCCTACACCGATGGCTATTATATCCTTATCGGTCTTGAAAAGACCGAGGATTATTTCAAGGATAATAAAAGCGCTATTCGTCAGTCATACGTAAACAACACGGTCGGCCGCAAGCTTTACAGCGCAAAGGCAACCCTCCTTGATGGCTTTGCGTACTCCGCAAATTACGACTCCATCGATCACATCAAAATACTTGAGGAGCACGACATCTTAATTAACAGTGATTAAACGTTCAGCATTTTACAAAAAATATATGATTTCGGGAGCACTGCCCGTCAACGTTGCGAAGCACTACGTGCCAATATCAACGTTTATAAACACGGTGCGCGAATTCATCGACACCGAATTCACGGGTCTCATAGAGTTTGACAGCCAGCCCATCTGGGATATGAGCAATTGCATCAGGATCTCCGAGGAATACACGGCGTATTTCTTCAAAAATTTTCTTGCGGCAATATACGGCAGAGGCACAGTGAGCCTTGATATGACGTACACCGAAAGCGTTTTTACCGTGAGAATACATTCGGACGGTCATCTCCCCATTGAGTGCCGCCATATGAACGAGCTTTTGATGCTCGCGGGAAATTCGGGCTTCACTTACAGAGTCTCGGACACGACCTTGACACTCAAGGCGGATATTACCGTGATCAAGAAGCTTTCCGTTCGCAGTATGAGTGTAAACCGTCTGCGCGCAAAATTTGTGGAGATATTCTTCACAGGAGGTCCGACCCCCGATTTCACAGATTGGGAATGATCCGAAGCCCCGGCAAAACAAAATACAAATCCAAAGCGGATATATGCCACAGCGCATACGTCCGCTTTATTTTTTCATTGCCCTCCGAAAAATCAAACGAAGTCAAACGAAAATAATTATTTTTAAAAAAATCAAGATCAATTTTATTAAAATGATTTGACAGAAATGCTTTATCTTCCTATTTTTGTTACACATACAAATCAGCAAAAATACACACATTAAGTCACGGCAAGGCAAATTTCAAAAATACCTTTTTGGCAAAATTTGCGCCGCGCCGCGACAGGCGGCAGATGGGAGAAAAAATGAAAAAACTACTAAAAGGAGCCTCAATTTGCGCCCTGCTCACGGCTTGCTTATCGGTCGGCGTAGCCTGTCGCACGGAGTCGCAAGAGGTTGCCGTATTAAATATAAATGAAGGCTTGCCCTTGGGGGTCGATGAGATGCCCGACGGAAAGCCGATTTTTGAAAAAACCGAAGAATTTGTAAATAATTGTTTCCATATTTGTTATTTAACCGATGATTTATCCGAAACTCAAGATGAAGCATCAATAAATTATATGGAGAATAAACCCGATGGGGGCAGCGCAAGCAGAGGCGAGCAGTCTCCGCCTCCGCCCCAGCCGAGAGAGTGCTCTGCCGTGCCCGCACTATCCGATGGCGTTAAGGTGTCCTCAAGGCTGTTTGAGCTGATATTCGGCAAGGGCGGCAGCGGTAGCACAAGGACCGTGGCACTTGGCGGCGACGTTTTCGGCATCAAGCTTAAGGCATGCCACGTGATCGTGGCAGACGCCAAGGGCGTACCCGCGCTTTCAAGCGGAGATATCCTTCTGTCTGTAAACGGCAAGGCAGTAAATACTGCGGAGGAGGCGGGCAGGCTTATTTCCGCGTCCCGCGGCGAAAGTGTCACCTTGCGGGCTATTCACAAGGACACGGAGATCACTCTTGAGCTTCGACCCAAGCTGGTCGATGGCGAATACACTCTCGGTCTCACTCTTCGCGACGGCGCGATGGGCATTGGTACTATGACCTTTTACGACCCCGAAACAGGGCTTTTCGGTGGACTCGGACACGGTATCTGCGATAGCGACGGAGCAAAGCCCCTTGAAATGAAAAGCGGCGAGGCGACCGATGCTCTCCTCGGCGGTATCCACAAGGGCGAATGTGGCAAGCCCGGGGAGCTGACGGGTATCCTCACCGATAGAACCATAGGCACTCTCCATTCCAACAACGAATGTGGCGTCTTCGGCACTCTGTCGAAGCTCCCCGACTCACCAATAATTGTTCCTCTTGGAAAAAGATCTGATGTCCACGAGGGCGAAGCAACCGTGATATCCACCCTGAAAAACGGCAAAAAAGCCGAATATAAAATCAACATTTATGATATAGACCGCACGTCAGAGGGCTCAAAATCCTTCCGCATAAAGGTCACAGACCCCGTGCTCCTCGCCCTCACAGGCGGCATCGTCCGCGGAATGTCTGGCAGCCCGATTATCCAGGACGGCAAGCTCGTCGGCGCAGTCACTCACGTGATGGTAGCAAATCCCACCGAGGGCTATGGGATATTTATAGAGAATATGCTGAATGCGGCACAGAGCGAAGTAATACCCAAGGCGGCTTAAGTTTAAAAGCAACGTCAATTTTTCTGGCGTTGCTTTTTTCTATAAAAATATTTACAAGTACAGATTTTTGTGCTATAATAAGCTTGCGACGTAATCGAATATTTTCCAAACCGTAGGGTGGTACTATGCAAATTTGTACCTCCCATCTTTCCCTATGGTTTGGAAGATTGCGTCGCGGCAATGTGGAGAGTACATATTTGGGTGCGCTCGCTTTGCGGGCGCACTTTTTGCTTATCATAGTTCAACAAGGAGATTTATTGATGAAAAAAAGACTTTCTTTATTTTTCGCTTTATTACTTGCATGCGCGTGTCTAATCTTAATGTTAACCGCATGCGAAGAAGATGAGCATACACATACTCCGAATAGTGCAGTTAGAGAAAAAGAGATGTCGGCGACCTGCACTTCCGTAGGTAGCTATGACGAAGTAGTATACTGTTCTGACTGCGGAGAGGAAATAAGCAGAATAACCAAGTCAATTGAAAAACTTCCGCACACACCAAGCGACTGGATTACAGATACCGAAGCTACTTGCAAGCTTAAAGGCAAAAAGCATAAAGAATGTACTGTTTGTCATACCGAGCTTGAAACAAGCAAAATAGATAAGCTCACAACTCATACTCCTGCGGACGCAGTAAGAGAGAACGAAGTTAATTCTAAGTGTGACGCTGCTGGCAGCTATGATGAAGTTGTTTATTGCTCTGTGTGTAACATTGAGCTTTCGAGAGAAGAAAAGGAAATAGCAAAGCCACCTCACACCGAGGTAACCGATGTAGCAAAAGCGCCCTCTTGCACAGAAACAGGCTTGACCGAAGGTAAGCATTGTGCGGTTTGTAATGAAGTTCTTGTAGCGCAAGAAACAGTAAGAGCGAAAGGACATATTGACGAAAACTCCGATTACACTTGTGACGTTTGCAGAGCCGATCTTTGCATTGAGCACGAGGAAGAGATAATCCCCGCCGTTTCTGCGACTTGCACGGAAACCGGATTGACCGAGGGCAAAAAATGCTCTATTTGCGGAGATATTCTTGTAGCGCAGGAAACAGTGAAAGCAAACGGACATAGCTATACCGTGCAGAATACCGATAGCAAATATCTTGACAAAGCAGCAGACTGCGAGAACGCAGCTACATATTTCTATTCCTGTGCTTGCGGCGACAAGGGTACGACTACCTTCACCCACGGCGAGCCTAATGGGCATATCTTTGTAGTTGAAAAAGCCGATATAGACTATCAGCATACACCGGCAACAGAGTATAGCGCCGCTATTTACTATAAGTCCTGTGCCTGCGGTAAAGCAAGCGCAACCGAAACCTTTACTTACGGAGATATGTTACCCGGTTATCTAACATATAAGCTCTCCGAGGATAGCTCTTATTATATCGTTACCGGATATGTTGGCGCGCAGGCCGAAATAAGCGTTCCACACCTTTACGACGGGCTTCCTGTTTTCGTTATAATGGAAGGAGCGTTCCGCGATAATACGTACATTCACAGCATAACTATGCCTAACTCCATTCAAGTAATTGGGGCTTACGCATTCGCGAATTGCACCGCGCTTGAAAGTATTACAATCCCGACAAGTGTAAGCGACATTTCCCCACATACTTTCTCCGAATGTACCGCACTCGAAACGATAACCCTTCATTCCGGGATAGATGTGCTTGGCGCCTATGCCTTTGAAAAATGCTCTGCGCTGAAATCTATCACTCTCAACGAAGGACTTAAAACCATCTCGGACAACGCATTTGACTACTGCACAGCACTTGAGAGCATTTTAATACCCGACACGGTTACCACTCTCGGCAATATGGCATTCAGGCACGCAGAATCACTGGGAACCGTTAAGTTCTCAAAGGCTCTTAAATCCATAGGCAACTCGACGTTCCAGTATTGTGTCAAGCTTGAAAGTGTGGAGCTACACGAAAACATAACCACCCTCGGAAACTCAACCTTCTCTTACTGCGATGGATTAAAATCTATACGAATCCTCGGCGATCTTACGGCAATAGGCACAGCAACCTTCTACGAGTGCCGTAGCCTCGAAGCAATTTATTATGCATCAAGCACCCCCGGCAACTGCGGTGATTTGAATTATATTTTCTATAACGCAGGTATAAATGGCGAGGGCATAACCCTAACGATTGCTAAGGATGCCGTCATACCCGAAGGCTTCTTCACTCCTTACGTCGCAGAGAATATGCCCAAGATAACTAATATAATCATTGAGGATGGCTCGACAGTTGTAAGCTATGCCTTGCAATACAACGAGCTTCCCTACCTTACCGAAGTTATCTACCCCAGCACGGTGACAGAACCCTGTTACGGTGCGTTTAACAATTCGCCATGGTGGGATAACCAGAACTTTGGCGAAGTGTTTATCAATGGGATTTTCTATGGCTATAAGTGTCACTGCTATATGGCAACGCCCGAAGAGCCTGTAACGGAAAACTATCACGATTCGACATGCACCGAAGACGGTTCGTTCGAAAGCGTAATTTACTGCGAAGCGTGCAACGACGAATTGTCGAGAAAGCCGTCTGCCATACTCAAAAAAGGACACGATTACGTTGATCATGCGGCTAAAGCTGCTTCCTGCACCAATATCGGCTGGAATGCTTATCAGACGTGCTCACGCTGTGACTATACGAGCTATGAGGAAATAGAAGCTCTCGGACACGATTACATTGATTACGAGGCTAAAGCTGTTTCCTGTACCGATATTGGTTGGGATGCTTACCAGACCTGTTCGCGCTGTGACTATACAAGTTATGAGGAAATAGAGGCTCTCGGACACGATTATATTAACCACGAGGCTAAAGCTGCTACGTGTACCGATATAGGTTGGAATGCTTATCAGACATGCTCACGTTGTGACTATACAAGTTATGAAGAAATAGAAGCTCTCGGGCATGATTATATTGATCACGAGGCTAAAACCGTTTCTTGCACTGATATTGGATGGGATGCTTATCAAAGCTGTTCACGTTGCAGTTATAGCACTTACGAGGAAATAGCAGCACTTGGTCACTCTGAACGTTTGGCGGTAAAAGAAAATCTCATTAAGCCTACTTGTACCTCCAACGGATCTTACGATTCAGTAATTTATTGTGATGTATGTGATACCGAGATTTCAAGGACGAGAGGCACGATGAGTGCACTTGGCCACTCCGAGTGTTCAAGCGTTGAGGAAAACCGAGTTGAACCTACATGCATCAAAGATGGATCATGCGACATCGTTGTCTATTGTGCTAATTGTAGTGATGAGCTTTCAAGAGAAAAAATGACTCTCTCTCTCACTCGAGTACACGATACAAATGACGGGTATTGCGTAAACTGCAATATGAAAGAGAGTACAGCGGGGCTTATATTTTCTCTGAACGCCGATAATATGAGCTATACTCTTACTGAAATAGGCACTTGCACCGAAAGTGATATAGTGATAGGAAGCTACAACAATTTGAGTGTTACATCTATTGGAGCATCCGCATTTGAGGGTTATGAAGTTCTTACAAGCATAGAGTTATCAGAGTCTATAACAAGTATCGGCTCGTATGCCTTCAGCGGCTGCAAGGCGCTTGCAAGCATAGATATACCCAATAACGTTACAAACATAGGCTCTCGTGCATTTATGAACTGTGAGGCTCTCACGAGTATAAATATTCCAGACGGAATTAATAGCATTGGAGCGCATACATTCTTATCATGCAAATCATTAAAATGCGTTACAATTGGTAGCGGAGTTGAAAGAATAGACAGATATGCATTTTCTCATTCCGAAAGTCTTGAAGCAATTATTGTAAACGAAAACAACCCTGCATACAAATGTATGGACGGAAATTTATATAGCAAAGACGGTACCACTCTTATACTTTATGCACAAGGCAAAACCGATACGGAATTCACAATTCCAAACGGTGTAATTTATATAGGCCAGTATGCATTTAAAAATTCAGTCTATCTTAAAGTTATATCTTTTTCAAACAGTGTAAAAAGTATTGGCGAAGGTGCGTTCAGCTATTGCAAAAATCTTACAAATGTCACACTTACGTCAAGCGTTACCAGCATTGGCGATAGCGCATTCAGCTCCTGCTATAAACTGACTAATATAAACATTCCAGAGGGCGTAGCATCTATAGGAAATAAAGCTTTCGGATGGTCGGGTATAAAAAATATAACTATTCCTGATAGCGTAACATATATCGGCGAGAGTGTGTTCTATCATTGCCAGAGCCTTTCAACCGTAACTCTTGGCGATGGAATAACTTCTCTTGATTCTGAATTTTTCAAAAACTGCTCAATGATAGAGAGCATTTCCATTCCGTTCGTCGGTGCTAACAAAACAGCAACGGGATATATGGCACACATCGGATATGCGTTCGGTTATACAGCAAATGAATGTGCTGACACTTACCACTATTACGATAGCGAAACAGGTCTTTATTATACCTACAATATTCCCACCACACTTAAGCATATAGAAATAACCGGGGAAAACAACGGAGAGTTCTCGCTTTCCGGATGTGATAACCTTGAAATCCTCACTGTCCCATTTATCGGAGCAAGTAAGGATGCTATAGGGTTCGCCTCGCATTTCGGATATATCTTCGGCTACACATCCAGCACCGAATTCACTTCCTACGATTATCATTATCGCGATACCGAATTAGGACTTTATTATACGTATAATATACCTACAACGCTGAAAGAGGTAATCATCACAGATGGAAAAGTCGGAAATCATGCTTTTAGAGGATGTGCAACTCTTACCAACATAACGCTCCCTCAAAATTTAACCGAGATAGGCACTTATGCTTTCTATTATTGTAAAAATCTTACCGCAATAACAATTCCTGACGGTATTATTAGTATTGGTGAACGTACGTTCGGATACTGCTATAACCTTGTTAGTATAACAGTACCTAAAAGCTTAAAAAGTATTGGATGGGCTGCATTTGATTATTGCAACTCTCTCAAAGATTTACATGTTTCCGACATAGCGTCACTTTGTGAATTCGGCGCTATTTACGACGGATTTTCAAATCTTTATCTTAACGGCAAGCTCGTAACCGAACTTGTAATACCAACAGGAGTGAAAAGCATAGGAAACGGTGCGTTTCGATTTAGTTGCATTACATCTGTTGCTATTCCAAATAGCGTAACAACTATAGGGTCTTATGCGTTTGCAGGTTGCAGTATCACCGATATAACCATTCCAAATAGCGTCACAAGCATTGGTAGTGGAGTTTTCTCAGATTGCCAATATTTAAAAACCATCAAACTCCCAAATAGCATAACAAGCATAGCTGATAGTTCGTTTTACAAATGCAGCAATCTTGAAAGCATAAACATTCCAAACGGAATTACAAAAATAGAAGATGGTGCTTTCAAATTCTGTAATCGCCTTGTTAACATCGTGTTGCCTGAGTCAGTAAGCTTTGTCGGTTCTATGGCATTCTATAGCTGCAATAACCTTACGAGCGTAACCATAAAAAACACAAGTAGTATAAAGTTCGGCAGTGATGCATTTAGGTATTGTTATAAACTCGTTGAGGTCGTAAACAAGTCAACAGAAACTATAACAGTTGGGTCCAATTCGTACGGATATCTTGCCTACTACGCGAAGATAGTTCATACCGCAGAGTCAAAATTAGTAAAAGTGGGTGACTTTTACTTCATTACCATAGATGGCGTCAACTATCTTACAGGCCAGTCGGGAGATGATACAGAAATCACTCTTCCAAATAACTATAACGGAAACGATTATCAGATATATGATTACGCATTTTATCAACGCAAAGATATTACAAGCATTGTATTACCGAATGGAATAACAATCATTGGCTCTTACGCTTTTGATAATTGTACGGGAATTACAATGATAGTGATTCCCGATAGCGTGACGCATATAGGAAAATATGCATTCTGTGATTGTAATAATCTTTCCAGTATGACGTTTGAGAGCAACGCTACGTGGTACAGAACAAGTGAAGAATCGTTTTGGAAGGATAAAGTTGGAGGAGAAAAAATCTATTTTAACAATCCCCGAGAAACAGCCGGATATTTCAAATCTGCAGTCGGTTCTTACTACTGGTACAAAAAATAACTTAAATTTTTTCACGCCGCGGCAGAATCTGCCTCGGCGTGTTTTTTATTAACTTTCCGTTAAAAAGTGTTGCCATTTACCCGACGCACTCCTGTCGGGCTCCCCAAGGCGGCGTGAAGTAAGTTGACAATTGAAAATGGAAAATTGAAAATTTAAAGGCAATACCATTCCCTCGCGGGTTTGATATTGCCTTTTTCTATTTGTGGGGAAATTGGCTCGGTGTAACACCGACTCTCTTTGAAAATTCCCTGGAAAAATGACAGGGCTCTGCATATCCGCAAAGAATCCCGATCTCTGATATCGTAAACTCTCCCACACGCAATAAAGATTTTGCATATTCGACGCGTTTTTGTATTATATACTCCTTCGGTGTCATTCCGAAAGTGTTTAGAAACAACTTTCTGAAGTATACTTCACTTACACCGCAGAGAGATGCAAGATAAGACACTCTTAAACTGTTCTGGGTAAAGGAGGATTCTAATGCTTTAAGAGCAGGATCTAACAACGCAACCGTTTTCTTTGAAATATACTCTTTTGCAGATTCTTTTTGTACTCTGTAAATCGCATCATAGAGTGCCCGCATACAGAGTGCGTTGGTATAGTCATTTTGATTTATCCACGAATTGCAAGCAGCTTTAAAATTGTGAATAATTTTCTCGGTGTTCTTAAGCGAAATTGAAAATTCGTTATCCTCAATTTCGGCATCAAAGTTGATAGCATAACATCCGCCTTGACGAATAATGTTCACATAGTAGGATGAGCCTTTAGGTAAATAGAACAGTGAATTACCTTCAGTGTGCAAAACTCTTCCGTTATCGAAATAATAATCTTTAACGCTATCAGGAGTATTGATAACAAAACCGTGATAAGTGCGGTTTTTATGTATATGTTTTTTCATGTCGGGGGCGACATAAACCGCTATGCTTATATCCTTGATAACTATATTTTTCCAGGCGTTATTCAATGGTGAATTTCTCCTCTCATTCTTATTACACTCCTCTGATTATTATAACTTTTTGTTTCGATTTTGTCAATAGTTTTCTTTTCGTCATTTACATTGCATAACTCGCGTGCTATACTTGATAAAAAAGCGGTATGCTAAAGGAGATGCTATGGAATACATAAAAGAACAAGATCTGGATTATATTTTGAACAAATTTCACGATACGCACAAGCCATTTACCGGATTTGAGCGTTTTATAATTAGGCGTGATGAAATATTTTCTGAGGATACGGGTATGGATCCCGATAGCGTAGTGGAATGTGTTTTGCGCCAGGATGAGCATCTAAAGAATTTTCCTCACCCCGTACGCAAAGCTAAAGCTTTTGAATTTGTTTTGAAAAACACAAGAATTTCTTGTGATGCGAGAGACCGTTTCCCCGGACTAAATATGACAGACCGACCTTTGCACAAAACTTTAGTTAATGCGTGGCGTAAGGAGGTCTTCGATGAAATAATTCCCGAAATCGGTGCTCGTCGTACTAGGCTCGAAAAAGATGGTATAGTAACTATTTGGCCCGATTACGATCACAGCGTTCCCGTATGGGAAAGAGTGCTTTCTCTCGGTTTTTCCGGATTGCGTGAGGAATGTCGACTTGCGCACAATGCTCATCCGTGGGATGAAGAAGGCGAAGCGTTTTTTGAAGGCATCGAAGTTACCTATACCGCAATAATTGATTTTATTGGCAGACTTGCAGACCTGGCAGATAATACGGCAGGCTCGGAAAGAATGGGAATGGCACTACGAAATATTCGTTATTCCGCACCGAAAACTTTTTACGAGGCTCTGATGGTGTGCTATATATACTTCATACTCTGCGAGCACATTGAAGGTTTACAAGTAAGATCTCTCGGTAATTTTGATAAAATATTCTTGCCGTTTTATGAAAACGACTTAAAGAACGGAATAAACGAGGAAGAAATTCGCACAGATCTTGCATATTACTTTTTGCAATTTACCGCTATAGGTCACGCAATGAACAATCCCGTGTACCTTGGAGGTGATAACGAGGACGGCTCAACCATAATAAACGAGCTTTCCTATGTTTTTCTCGATGTTTTTGATAAAATGGGTATCTATAACCCCAAAATACAAATCAAGGTTAATGGGAATACACCAAAAACATTTTTGCTAAAGGCACTTGATATGATTCGCAGAGGACACAATAGCATAGTGTTTGTGTCCGATGCCACTATGAGAGCGGCACTTATGCGAGACGGCTTTAGCGAAGATGTGGCGCGTACCTGCGATGTAAAAGGCTGTTATGAGTATGCGGTACAAGGAGCATTCTCTTGCGAGATGAACTACTTGAATCTTGTAAAGCCGCTTGAGTATGCTTTGCACAAGGGATACGACGGTGTTACAGGTGTATTCGCAGGCACATCAAGCCTCAACATCGAAGATTACGTTTCTTTTGAGCAACTATATGATGAGTATAAGCGTCAGCTAAAGACGGTTATCGACACAACGATAGAAACCGTAAACAGCTTTGAAAATTATTTTTCTTATATAAATCCGCAGTCTATGATCTCCGCAACCTTCCCATCGTGTATAGCGCAGGGGCGCGATGCAATGCACGGAGGTGCTGTGGCAAATAACAGCACGCTTCTTTGCGGTTTTATAGCTGATATCGCTGACTCGCTTTCTATGATAAAAAAATATGTTTTTGATAAAAAACAAATATCTCTTCGTGAGCTTGTCGCTATGCTTGATACCGATTTTTCGGGCAATGAAATATGGCAGAAAAAGCTCAGCTTAGATAGAGAGAAGTACGGCAACAACCGCGATTTGCCGGATTCGATAGCAGTAGATATTTCGAAATTCATAATATCATCTGTGGTTGATAGACCTAACGCTACCGAACGTGGCGGAAAATGGACGTGTGGCTTCCACGTTGCGAGAATGTCATACGATCAAGGTAAAAAAACTGCTGCCTCTGCAAACGGAAGGCGGTTTGGAGAAGAGCTTTCAAAGAATTTATCGGCATCTATGGGACAAAACCGTGAAGGAGCAACCGCCGCGATACTCTCTGCTACCAAGATTGATGCTACCGCCTTTTCAAGCGATGCGGCGCTTGACCTCGGACTTCTCCCTTCTGCGGTTAAGGGTGATGATGGTCTTGAAGCCATGCACGGACTTCTTATGACCTTTGTAAAACGAGGCGGTCACGCTATGCATATAAATGTTTTTTCTGCTGACACGCTTCGCAATGCGCAAAGCCATCCTGAAAAGTATCGGGATCTTCAAATCCGTGTTTGCGGTTGGAACGTGCTTTGGAACAACATTAACAAAGAAGAACAGGACGGCTTTATCCGTCAGGCGGAGGCTCTTGTATGACCGCAACAATTTTTGAGATCAAACGCTTTGCCGTGCACGACGGTGACGGTATCCGCACAACGGTATTCTTCAAGGGCTGTCCGCTCCGGTGTGTGTGGTGCCATAACCCCGAAGGACTGACCAACGCACCTCAAACTGCCCGCTACGCGCATAAGTGCATCGGCTGCGGGGAGTGCAAAAAAGAAGGCTTTACGCCCGATGATTGTCTCGGTGAAGCCACCGTTCTTTACGGCAAAGAGGTGACGGCCGAGGAGCTTTTGCCCATTCTTCTTGAGGACAGAGATTTTTATGAAACCTCGGGCGGAGGAGTGACCCTTTCGGGAGGCGAATGTCTGATGCAAGCAGACTTCTGCGCTGAACTTTTAAAGGAATTAAAAAAGGAAGGCATACACACCGCCGTTGACACATGCGGATTTGTATCAAAAAGCGCTTTGGATAAGGTCATTCCATACGCCGATGTATTTCTTTACGACGTTAAAGCATACGACGAGGACGTACATATCAAATGCACGGGGCTATCAAATAAGCAGATACTTCAAAATCTCATATATTTGGATTCCATAGGGAAAGATATTGAAATCCGTATTCCCTACGTGCCCGATTATAACGACGGTCAGATTGAGAAGATTGCTTGCTTTCTTGCGCCATTCAAGAACATCAAAAAAATACGCGTACTTCCATACCATAATTATGCAGGCTCTAAATATGAGGCACTAGGCCTTCAAAATACCCTGCCCGATAGACTGCCGACGGATGAAGAAATAAAGAGAGTTGCCGAAAAGATAAAAGTTATCACAAATTTTGTTGTCCTTTATTGACCACACTACTGTCGGGCAGCGCCCCATCATTCAAGACGGCAAGCTCGTCGGCGCGGTAACTCACGTGATACTCCTTGCGAGCTGACCGAAAATTTCGGTCGTACTATGCACTCTGTTTTGCTAATCGCAAAATGCTCGCGGAGCATCAATTCATGACACAAAGTGTCAATTAATTCATTTTGCCGCGCAAAATCAAACCAGCCCAAAGGCATCATAAAGTGGTAAAACAGAAAAATATATGAAAAAAGTTGTCCCTTACGGAACGTTCACCATAAGTGTGTTCGATAAGGGACAACTTTCTTATATTATTTCGTTTTACCGTTTCGGTAATTTCTCAATACGTCAAGTCGTATTTATAAAGTCTTTTGAGGTCCTCGTTGATGCTGTCAAAATCGTCGACGCCGCAGAGCTCGGCGTGCACAAGCCGATAAATCATATTGCGAATCCCCTGAGTAGGAGAGGACAAAAGATGCGCCGCAAAATACAGGCTGATGCCGTTTTTCAAGTCCACCGCAAGGTATGCGCAAGCGGCACCTCCCCAGCCGAAATTCTCTGTTTTGCCGCCCTCCTTATAGCATCGGACGCCCAGCCCGTAGCCGTAGCCGTGATTTTCCGCACTCCAATAGGTTTGCTTTTGCTGATCGTTAAGGCGGTCGGTCGTCATAAGGGTGAGCGTTTCGGGCTTCAGAAGCTTATGAGTGCGCAGAGCCTCAAGAAATTTAATATAATCGTCCACCGTGGAGATTGCGCCCGCGCCGCCCGATGCGTATTCGCGCCCGAATTTATAGATGTAAATATCTTTCCCGATATTGCGGGGTGCGCCGTTTTCAAATCTATACTGCTCCGCGATCTCGCAAAGCTCGTCGTCGGGAAGCATAAAGGTAGTGCGCGTCATACCTGCCACGTCAAAAATATGCGCCTTAACGTAGTCCTCAAATTTTTCTCCCGAAAGTACCTCAACAAGCGCCGCAAGAACGTCGTGGCAAAAGCTGTATTGCCATTTTTCTCCGGGCTCAAAGCTCAAGGGTCTTTTAGCAAGATAACGCATCACCTCGCGGGTGCCGCATCTACCGTCCGTTTCCCTGATCGACTCCTTTATTTCGGGAGACTGGGTGTTGTAATCAAAGCCCGCGGTCATTTCAAAGAGGTGCTTTATAAGTATAGGCTTCTCTGCCCTTCTTATTCCATCCTCGGTCCTGACCGTCATCTCGGAAAATTCGGGCAAATAATCGGAGAGCTTGTCCTCAAGAGAAAAAAGTCCGCGCTCATAAAGCTGCATTGCCGCCGTACAGGTTATCACCTTTGAGCAGGAATATATATTATATCTTTCATCTCCCTTGATCTTGACCTTGTTTTCAAGATCACTATATCCTCCCATATAACGAAGGATCTCCTCACCGTCGCGGTAGACGGCAAGATCAAAGCCGGGTAGCCCCAAATCTAAAAACGAATCGCAAAACGCCTTTGTTCTCTCAAACATATCAACCTCCAAAAATAAAAATTAACTAATAAACATTATAGCACAAGACTTCAAAAAATGCAATAATTATTCTCAATATTCAAACCATTTTAAATACCCGAGCACTCAAAAGCTTCGGTCGACCTTGCAACGCCCAACCGCCGACCGCCGCCCATTCGGATCATTTGAATTTTGACGGTGCCACGCCCGTGTGCTTTTTGAAGTCTCTTGAAAAATCGTATAGGCTCTGATAGCCGAGAGAGACGGCGACGTCGGTGAGCGTGCTGTAATCGCTCTTAAGCATCTCCTTCGCTTTTTCTATACGAAGCGACCTGGCATAGGCAATGGGAGAGGTGCCCATAACGCTTTTGAAAAGCTTTCTGAAATACACCGTTGACATCCCCGCCTTTTTAGCAAGGAGCTCGTTCGTTATAGTCTCGTTATACGCCTTGGAAATATGATCGAGGGCGGGAGAGAGAAGGCTCTGCCTTTTTGTTGGAAGATAAAGCTCCGCCTCCCCCTCCGCAAGAGCAAGGATCACCGAATAAGCATCCCTGATACCCTCAAGCTTGCCGAGCCCGCCCTTGATGCTGCGCTTATATTCAAGCTCCCTGAATAATTTCAAAAGGCGTTCTCCGTTCTTAACGGAAAAGGTCATCGGCGAGGATGCCTCCAGCTCGCAGTCAAATTCCATAATGCAAAACCGCCCCGACTCTGTGCATTCCCAGGTGTAGCTTATCCCTTTCGGAAGGATGACCGCGTGAGCTCTGTCGGAGAAAAATCGCTTTTCGTTTACAACGTACTCCGTGGAGCCCTCGTGCTTGAAGACCGCCGCCCAACAGGTGCGCCCCACCCTTTTCTGTTTTTTACCCTTCGGGTTATATAGCTCTGTTACGGAATCAACTCTCGTTATTACCATATTTGATAAAAGGTCTATATTCATTTTCAAAAACAACCTCCCCTCGTGTGTTAATTATAACACAAAAAAGAGAATTTTTCAATATCTTTTGTATCAAATATGATAAATTGTAGCATATTTGATATTTACCTTGGGGAAGGGTTTATGCTATACTTTTTTTGGGAGGACCATAAAATGAAAAAGATCAGAATAGGACAAATAGGCATCGGTCATAACCACGGCTCGGCAAAATTTTCCGCCGCAAGAAAATTTCCCGAGCTTTTTGAGATAGTCGGCTATGCCGAGGAAAATCCGCGATGGATAGAAAAGCGCGGCGACTTTAACTGTTATGCGGGTGTCCCTCGCTTAAGTGTCGATGAGATCATCGAACGCTCGGACGCCGTGATAGTTGAAAGCGACGTCTGGGACCTGACAAAATACGCGAAAATGTGCATTGATGCAGGCAAGCATATACATATGGATAAGCCCGCAAGCGGCACGCTTGAGGAATACAAGGACCTGCTTGACACGGCAAAGAGCAAAAATCTCACTGTTCAGCTCGGGTATATGTATCGTTATAACCCCGCGGTGCTGGAGTGCTTTGAGCGCATCAGGCGCGGCGAGCTTGGCGAGATATATTCCATCAACGCCGAGATGAGCACCTACCACTCCGAGCCTTATAAAAAATGGCTCACGAATTTCGGTGGCGGAATAATGTATATTCTCGGCTCTCATCTGGTTGACCTTATAGTTTATCTGCTTGGCGAGCCGAAGAAGATCACTCCGTTTTTAAAGCGCACGGGGCTTCACGGAATTGATTTTGAGGATAACAACCTCGCCGTCCTTGAATACGACAAGGCACTTGCAAGAATATTCGTTTCATCGGTTGAGGTAAACGGCTTCGGTAGGCGGCAGTTTATGGTCTCGGGTAGCAAGGGAACGGTCAATATTTACCCCATTGAGCGACCCACGGTCTTAACCTTCTCCAATACCGAAATTGCCGATAAAACCTACGAGGACAGAAAGATCACTATTCCCTTCGATTGCGATACCACCAACGGAAGATACGACAGTATGATGCAGGATTTTTATTCCTACATAGTTGGAGAAAAGAAAAACCCCTTCACCTACGAGCACGATTATCTCGTTCAGAAGGTGCTCGACGAGATTGTTGGGGGAGTACAAATACATAGCAAAAATATTGATTAAGGAGAACGAAATATGAAAAAGGTTTTAGTTCTTGGCGCAACGGGCGCGATGGGAAGATATATCGTTCCCGAGCTTGTTAAATTGAATTACGACGTCACGGGAGTTGGACTTGAGGAGAGCGCCCCCTGGGCGGGCAAGGCAAGATACGTTCGGGGAGATGCCTTTGATATGGCACTTCTTCAGGAGCTTATCGCCGAAAAATACGACGGCATCATCACCTTTATGGACTACGGAAAGCCCGATTTTTCCGATTATTATAAATTCTTCCTTGAAAACACCGATCACTATATCTACCTTTCCACCTGTCGTGTTTACGACGATAAGGAGCAGCCTGTGCGCGAGACCTCGCCGAGACTTTGGGACAGCTCCGAGGACGAGGTGCTCAAGGCATCTCACGACTATTGCATCTATAAGGCACAGGACGAGGACCTTCTCGCCGCCTCCACCTACAACAATTGGACGGTAGTCCGCCCTGCGACCACCTTCTCCACGATGAGGCTTCAGCTTGTAACTCTTGAATTCAGAAACGCTGTCGCAAGAGCACTTATGGGCAAGAAGGTAGTTCTTCCCATCCAGGCAAAGGATAAGCCCGCGACCCTTTCCTGGGGCGGCGACGTGGCAAAGCTTATAGCCAATATTCTCTTTAAGGAGGAGGCGAAGCGGGAGGCTTATAACGTTTGCTCCGCGGAAAACAGGACCTGGGAGGAGATAGCAAGGTATTATAACGAGCTCATCGGTCTTGAAGCGGTGTGGGTGGATAAGGAGGATTACCTAAAGATACTCAGCCCCGAGGGCAGAATAAACGTGCGCTGGCAGCTTGAATACGCAAGGCTCTTCCACAGAATTACAGACAATTCAAAGGTCCTCGCCCTGACAGGCATCAAGCAAGAGGATATGATCTCTATGTACGACGGCTTGAAGCTTGAGATTGGAAACATACCGAAGGACTACGTTCCCTGCGACACCGAGATCGGTCTTCGTATGGACGAATACCTTCGCGAGCATAACCTTTGAGAGGTATAAAGGATGAAAGCAATACTTGTTAATGAAAATAAGGATCTCGTTTGGACGGATGTGGCAGACCCCGAAATAAAGGGCTCTGAGGTCCTGCTTAAAATACACGCGGCGGCACTCAACCGCGCAGACCTTCTTCAGAGGCAAGGCAAATATCCCTCTCCCGAGGACTGTCCCGAATGGATGGGACTTGAGGTCGCAGGCGTTGTTGAGGCCGTTGGCTGTGATGTCACAAAATGGAAGGTTGGAGACTGCGCGTGCGCTCTGCTTGGCGGAGGAGGCTATGCGGAATACGTGGCAGCTGATCAGGATATGCTGATGCCCATTCCTAATGGGCTCTCTATGGTCGAAGCGGCGGCTCTCCCCGAGGCTTACGCTACCTCCTATCTCAATCTTTTTATCGAGGGACATCTTGAAGCGGGACAGACCGCCTTTATCCCTGCGGGCGCAAGCGGACTTGCATCGGTTGCCATTCCTATGGCAAAGGCTCTCGGAGCAAGAGTTATAACCTCCGTGCTTTCCGACGAGATAGCCGAAAAGATCAAGCCCCTCGGTGCAGATCTTATAATCAACTCCACCACAGAGTGCGTTGAGGAGATACTCAAAACCGAGGAGGAGTGCGGCAGAGCCGTGAACGTTTCGATGGACTGCCTCTCGGGCGAGACCCTCGGCAAGAGCCTTCCCTATATGGCACGTGGCGGCTATTGGATAGTTATTTCCACTCTTGCGGGCATTGAGACCACGGTCCAGCTTCGCCCCCTTCTCACCAAGGGCTTGCACCTCGTTGGAAGTATGCTTCGTAACCGCACCCCGAAATTCAAGGCATATATCCTCTCCGAGCTTGTGAAGAACGTATGGCCGAAGATCGAGGACGGCAGCATCAAGCCCTCCATCTATAAGGTGCTCCCCATCACCGAGGCAGAGGCGGCTCACGCCATTCTTGAGCGCGGCGAAAATATCGGCAAGGTAGTTTTGCGCGTTTGCGATAATTAATATCGCCTACACAATATAAAAAAGGCAATATCCCATATTTTGATATACCCCCAAAGCAGCCTTGAAAGCTTTTTCAAGCGTCTGCTCAAAGGGCACCTATCACCTTGGGATATTGCCTTTTGCGTTTTTTATTGGTTTAGAAAAGATCAAAAGCCCTTTTCTCTCACGAAGGCGCATATAGTTTCTGCGCTTTCTTCAAGACCGTGGGAGCTATCCACCATCAGATCGTAGTTGTGCTTATCGCCCCAGGAGAGGCCCGATATCTTCTTGTAATATGCAGCCCTCGCCTCGTCGGAGCGGCGGATATTTCTTTTCGCCTGGTCGCGGCTATCGCCGTAGCCCTCCATTATTTGCGTGATTCTGAATTCCTCGGGCGCATAAATAAACACGCGCACGAGGTTGGGGTCGTCTCTGAGCACGTAGTCTGCCGCCCTTCCGACTATAACACAGCTGCCCTCGTTTGCTATACGGCGTATGACCTTCCCCTGCGCCCTGACGGCAAGCTGAATAACTTCTGTGCTAAGGTAAAGGCTATGAAGCACCGCGGGAGAATTATCGTTTATACCTGCAACAAACTCCTTATCAAGTCCACATTCCTTGGCGGCAAGAGCCGTCATCTCCTTATAATAGAAGGGGATGCCAAGCCTTTCGGCAACCAGTCTGCCAACCTTCTTGCCCGAGGAGCCGTGCTCTCTTGCGATAGTGATGATCACGCCCTTTTTTGAGGGCTTGAGGACGGCGATGTTTGCCTCGGTCGCCTCGCTCTTATTAAGCGATCTTATGAAGGAGACCGAGAGCACGGCGGTAACTATCATTGCGACTATATCCGAGATTGGTGCGGCGTAGAGTATTCCCTCAATACCAAGCAGGGGCGGAAGAATTAAAATGAGGGGAACGAAGCAGGCAATATCGCGTATCATAGATGCTACCACCGCATAAATCGGCTTGCCTACCGCCTGGAAGAAGATAGAGTTCATCTTGATAATGCAGCTGATGGAGATAAGCGACATAAATATACGCATCGTCATTCTGCCGAATTCCCAATAATCATCGGGATTGGGAATGTTACTCGGTACACCAAAAAGTCCGATAACGAAGCTTGGCGCAAGCTCAAAGAGAAGCGTGAAGGCAACGCCGATAATAAGAGTGCATAAGAGGATCTTGCGGTAAAGCTCCTTAACTCTGCCGAATTTTCTTGCGCCCATATTAAAGCCGATGATGGGCTGACATCCGAGAGCAATTCCCACAACAAGATTTATAACCACGGTGAACACCTTGCTCTGTATTCCAATGATCGCAATAGGTATATCCGCACCGAATTTTGAGAGCGCGCCGTATTTTGCAAGCTGAACGTTGCAAAGAATTGCCACGATAACTATGGCAAGCTGTGTAAAGAATGTGGAGACTCCAAGACCTATGACATCACAGAGAGACGAGAGCTTCGGGATAAAGCTCTTAAGCTTCAATTTAAAGGTTTTTGTATGTAAAAAGTAAATAACTGTTAGCAAAAACGTAGTGCCTTGACCAATAACGGTGGCAAGTGCCGCGCCTGTCATACCCCACCTTAAGCCAAAAATAAACACAGGATCAAGTATGATATTCGTCACAGCACCGACAAGCATTGCCGCCATTGCAAAGGTAGGGCTGCCATCTGCCCTGATAACCGAATTCATCATATTGCAAAGAATGAAGATCGGTATCATAGCGAGCACCACGTCAAGATATTCGATAGAATAAGCGAGGGTGTTTTCGGATGCGCCAAAAAGGGTGAGGATTGGCACCTTGAAGGGATATATTATCCCTATCATCAGAAGTCCCGAGGCGAAGGATGCCACGATGCTTGCGCCGATAGCCTTATGGGCGTTTTCGGAGTCTGCCCTTCCCTGGCAGATATTCAGATAAGCGGCACAGCCGTCGCCGAAGCACCAGGCGAATGCCTGTGCGATAATAAATACGGGAAACACAACGCCCGTTGCCGCGTTTCCAAGGGTGCTGAGCTCACTGTTACCTATAAAGATCTGATCCACTATATTATATAGCGAGCTCACAAGCAGCGACATTATGCAAGGAATGGAAAACTTAAGCATAAGCTTGTTTATCCGTCCCTCTCCAAGTGCCGCCGTACTGTCAATATTACTCATTAAAACTCCAAATGAATGTATTTTATATTTTTCAGATATTATAATATATGTGCCGTTGCTTTCACTAGTGGGTGAAAGCAACTGTGTTGCCTTACGGCACCACGACGAAAATCGGGGATTTTCGTACATTCCTTGAAATACAGTCGTTCGCGCTTGCTGGCAAGCCGACAGACACGAACTTCGTGTATTATAAACTCTCGGTTTATAAAAATTATCGGTTAGAAATTTTCGGTCAACGTTGCCGAATTTCGCCCTTCAGCAAAGTATATCCCCTGCGTTGCCGAGTATTTTCTTATCCCCAACCAAAAGCACGTCAGCCCGATGAAAAACTGCCATAACGCTACCGTCGGGAAGGCGGATCGCTTGAGTTGCGCTGTCATTTTGCAAGACCTCCACCCTCGGAGTCGGCATATCTGCCGACGATATCATATAGGCATATTGGCATTTGCTTTTCTCGGAATGATATATACTTAATGTGAGCACGTCTGCGCTAACCGTATCTTCGGGAAGCCCTCCGTTATTGCGCCGCCAGCTTCCCCTTTTGGTTTCCACAGCCGAGCTTATATGCGTATTCTGAAGCGAGGTATAGCGAATACCGTTATGCAAGATCGAATCATCTTCAAAAAGCACCTCGCTCTGCACAAGGCATTGATCGACAGTGGTTACGAATTCATCCCTTTCGGCATCTTGAGGCTCGACTTCAACGCCAAGACACACAAATCCGTCCTCAAAGGCAAAATCCGCCGCAAGCATTTTAATTCCGTCGTGCTCCGCAAGCTCGTAGATCACGGCGCGACCGCCTTGCTGCTTGCCGCCAAAGCATTGATTTGGCAAGGGTCGGCTGCCCCACCCCTTCCTGGCAAGAAGCTGCTCGTCGGTTTCGATGAGCGAGGTCGTACCGGGAATACGCGAATAGTCCCACACGGGAGCTATGTTAAAATATTCGTCGCCACCTCTCATAATGCAGGTTTGGGTGCCGTAGGACATATTGTAGCAAAGTGCTCCCTCTCCTATGCATATTTCAGCTCCCAGCAGCTCGTCGCCGAGGAACTTCGCGCCAACGTAGATACCGTTGAAATGGTGACAAAGCATACACGCTTTATCAAAATATTTCGTGAGAGTAGGTTGCTCGCCTCCCTGTATGGACTCCAAAAACGCCTTCAATTCATCCTTTCGGGGCAGCTTCTCGGCACTCAACAGAATTTCAAGCGCCGTTTTGATAAGTCCGACGTCAAGTGCATCGGGTCGGGTTATTTCGCGCCCAACGCAGGACCAGTCAAGTGAGTGCCCCTGCACCATCGGTCGCACACCGTCAAGCACGAAGGAAAGAATGATCTCAACCTTTTCAGGAGAAAGCTGATACCCTGTGCCGTTGATCAAAAACAGTAGCTTCGATATACCGTAAAGGAAACTGCGCCCGTATCCGCCCGAATAAAGCCTTTTGCCGTGCTGGAAAAAGCTGTTGTCCTCTTGAATTCCGTCCCGCTTTCCAACTGTTATTTCCTCGGATATCTTACCGACCGCCCTCATCAGGAGCGGCTCATCCTCGGTCAGCAAGGCGTGCCGTACTGTATTGAGCGCACCCCACATTAAATTGGCACCCGTCCATTGCTCGGCGATCCTTTCATTTTTTGCCATTGAGCCTCTGGAAATGATCGCGACCGCCCTATGAAGGGTCTCATCATCGAGAGCCGACCTCATCATAATCGCGATATCGCCAAGAGTCTCAGGCACACCGATTTGATTGTGCCACCAATTTGGGTTTTCAAAATCGTTCACCAGCCAATACCTTAAGGCGCCGACCATTCTTTTCGTATACTCGCCATTTTCCAAAAATCGCGCCTTGCCAAACGCCCTTAAGATGCTCTTTATGCGGTCAAGATGCCGTTTAGTGCACCAGAAGGACATCGTCTTATCAGTATAATCAACGTCCCCCCAATACCACGTATCAGAAGACCCCGCAGGCAAAATTGCCCGATACAACTCCTCCGCGGAATCATTATCGGAAGCATCGCCCTCCCAAAGCAATTGCTCAAATCTGCGTGTTATCTCTTTCATCGGTGCACCTCCGCACAGTCAGTAATACTCATTTAAACTCCAAATGAATATATTTTGCATCTTCTCCTTGTATATTCACACCGTTATTATATCATACTTATAGAAAAAAGTAAATAGAGGGCGAAAAATGGGGAAAACAAAAAATATAAGAAATTTTGCTTTAAAAATCAAAAAAAGGCTTGACAAAACAGCTTTCCTCTGCTATAATGTTATAGCATAATAAATAAGGCGTCATAGCCAAGTGGTAAGGCAAAGGTCTGCAACACCTCTACCCCCAGTTCAAGTCTGGGTGACGCCTCCAAACAAAAATCCGTTCTCGTAAGAGAGCGGATTTTTGTTTGTATTATTCACTATTCATTATTCATCATTCATTATTCATTAAACGAGAACGGATTTTCAAATGAAGAATGAATAATGAAGTCGCTTCGCTAATGAATAATGAATAATTTCGATAGCTTTTCGCGGTGGCGAAAAGCATTTTTATTATAAAGCTTGAAATTCGGATTTTAGCCAAAATAAAAAGATGCCAATCGGTATTTTCGGGTAAGGGAGTAGAAGTGAACCTTTACCCTACTATTTTTACGGCAAATATTGAAAAATATCAGAAAATATGATATAATTTATTTGAGAAAGGCGGTGGGAATATGAAAAAGATCATTGCAGTATTGTGCGCTATCTTAATAATGTTGAGCTTTTCTGGTTGTGCAAAAAAATATGAAGCAGCACCGCAAATTACGGAGGGCGAGTTTCCTTTTGTCTTTGAATATGAACTGAATGGTCAAAGGTTCTTGATAGAGGATACCGTTGTTTGCAGGTTTGAAGGATATGATCTTTCAAACCCATTTCCGTTTATTCCTTATTCACGCACATGGTTTGCCTCATTGAAAAGCGGCGAAGAAGAAAAGCGCATGATTATAGAATTTGATGAAAACACCGAATCTGCACTTATAAGTGGCAGAGTAAATATAGAATCGAGGGTACACCTTTTTTACGGTTCAGGTGGATATTATTTGGGCGATCCGGAAGATGCGGATAGAGGACCGAAAATAAGATATACCGAAAAATATCAAACGGGACCAAAGGAAAGCACTGTTACGGGAACTGATTTGAATTATGAACAGTTGGAAGAACTTTTTGGCATAAAAGTTATTAGATTTGAGTTCAGTTCTCCTATTGAAAACACTTTTGAGTAGGCATCTTTTTTGTCTACACATCTCAAAAAACCCTGCACGAAAGTGCGGGATTTTTACTTTTTACCTCTTACCTCTTCACTCTTACCTCAAATGGCAGGATTTTTGGGGAAGTAATAGGTAAAAGGTAATAGGTAATAAGTGCGGTAGCTTTTCGCTCTAGCGAAAAGCTATTTTAATTAAAAGATGTCAAACGGCATTTTCGGGTGAGGGAGCAGAAGTGAACCTTTAACAAAGAGAAAAATGGGGATGCAAGCGCTACTTGACACGGTCAAGTACGATATTCTTTACATTTTCTGACCTTTGTGATATAATTATGTTGCATGAAAGGAGGGCTTTTTATGACCGTCGGCGAGAAAATACAATATTATAGAAAAAAGATCAGGCTATCTCAAGAAGAGCTTGGTCAAAAAATGCTCGTTAGCCGTCAGACTGTCAGCCTTTGGGAAATGGATAAGACATTACCTACCGTTGATAATTTGATTCGACTCAAGGAAATTTTCTCGGTTTCCATAGATGATATTTTGAGCAAAGCCGAGCCGATAGAGGAAAATAAGAACGAGTCGAAAGAGGCGTACGTTTTCAAATATGAAAAATCAGATTTGCAAGAAGTTTTCAAAAAAGCACGTTTTCCGCTTATAAGACGCGCGATTATTTTTACGCTTGCTTGCATCGTCCTTTTTGTTTTCCTTGTCGCCACAGGAGCAAACGATACGATTATAGGTTTACTGTTAGGCTGTTTTCTGATCGGTGTGATTTCTCATATCAAAGGTTATTTTGCTTATAGCAAAGCGTGGAAAAACAGTGAAAGTAGATTTTTGGAGAGCACCTATTCTTATGAAATATTTGAAGGCTATTTTATACTGAACATTTCCAAAAACGAGGAAGTCACAAAGACGCTGAAAATATACTTTGATGACATTGAAAAAATCCACTCTTTTGGAAACTATCTTGTTTTGCAGATTGCGGGTCAAAGCTATATTATTAAAAAAGATGTTTTGATTCCTGAATCAACTTTCATTACTTTTTGCAATAATACACCAAACAAGGTTGAAGCAAAAAAGCCCAAGGATAAATTAAAAATCATATCCATTCTTCTTTTCGTTCTTTCCATTTGCACGATATGGGGGGCATTGATCGGTGTTGCTATATTATCTGGAATCAATCAAGCAATGACGGAGAATATGTGGATATTCTTTTTGTTCCTTCCTGTTCCAATTGCCTCTATTGTGTTCGGCTTCTACTTAAAGAAAAAAGGATACAAGTATAAAAAGAACGTAATCGTGGGCATTATTATGGCGGCACTACTCTG
>JAFQRL010000014.1 GCA_017410065.1 Clostridia bacterium
TGCGGCCACGACGCCCACACAGCGATAGCACTCGCCGCACTTAAGGCTCTTAACGAGATAAAGGATAGGATCACCTGCCGCGTTAAATTTATCTTCCAGGCGGCGGAGGAGTATGCTCCCTCGGGCGCAATGCTTATGGCACGAGACGGCGTGATGAAGGATATTGACGAAATAATCGCCCTTCACGTAGACACCGATCTTAACGCGGGCACCGTTGGCTTCGTTCCTGGATATATGAACGCCACAAGCGACGGCTTCACCCTTGATTTCTACGGTAAAAGCGCTCACGTTGCCTTTCAGCAATACGGCAGAGATGCCATTATGATGGCAGTGAGAGCATACACCGATATTGAGTTTATGATCGCAAAGGAGATATCCGCAAGAGAGCCTATAATCTTCAACTGCGGAGCCATCCACGGCGGTACTACGAACAACGTTATCTGCGATCACGCATCTATGTTCTGCACCTTAAGAACTCACACGGACGAGACCGCCGAATACGTGCTAAGTAAGATCAAGAGGATCGGCGAGGCGGTTGCCGATACGGCAGGCGGCAGATTTGAGTACACACAAAAAAAGCATTACCCAACCGTGTATAACGACCCCGAGATCGAAAAGAAGCTTCGCGCGGTTGCCGCCGAGACCGTTGGCGACGGATACATCCTTGAAAAGCGCCGCAGTATGGGCGGAGAGGATTTCTCCTATTTATCAAACGAAAAGCCGGGGTGTATGTTCCGTCTCGGAGTTAAAAATGCGGAGAGAGGGATCGTTCACGGTCTGCACACCGACCTGTTCGATCTTGATGAGAGCGCGCTTGAGGTTGGTGTTTCTATGTTTAAAAATTACGTTCTCAAATATATGAAATAATTTTAAAAAGCCATCTTGATTTTTTCAATTTTATTTTCTGATGGTTAAGAAAAACAGGCTAAATGCAAATATTAATTTGCATTTAGCCTGTTTTTTATCGTTTTTTGACGTGAATCGGAAGCTCGGGAATTAATACATTCCGCCCATATCGGGAGCCGCGGGAGCTGCGGGCTTATCTTCCTTCTTTTCAAAAACTACCGACTCGGTGGTGAGAACGGTGGATGCGATGGATGCTGCGTTCTGAAGGGCAGATCTTGTTACCTTTGCGGGGTCAACGATGCCTGCCTCAAGCATATCGCAGTATACCTCCTTATATGCATCGAAGCCGTAGCCAATCTTGCCCGCCTCGCGGACCTTGGATACGATGACTGCGCCGTCAAGACCTGCGTTCTCTGCGATCTGCTTCATAGGAGCGGTGAGAGCCTTTGCAACGATGGCAGCACCCGTCTTTTCGTCGCCCTCAAGGGTTGCGATAACCGCATCAACTGCGCCGATAACGTTTACGAGAGCTGTGCCGCCGCCTGCAACGATACCCTCCTCAACAGCCGCCTTGGTTGCGTTGAGAGCATCCTCGATGCGGAGCTTCTTTTCCTTCATCTCGACCTCGGTTGCCGCGCCGACCTTAATGACCGCAACGCCGCCTGCGAGCTTTGCAAGACGCTCCATAAGCTTTTCCTTATCGAACTCGGAGGTAGTTACCTCAAGAGCCGACTTGATCTGATTAACTCTATCGGCAATTGCGGACTTATCGCCTGCACCGCCAACGATGATGGTGTTTTCCTTATTTACCTTGACCTGACGTGCACGGCCGAGCTGAGCTATGGATGCATCCTTAAGCTCAAGGCCGAGATCGGAGGTGATGACCTCGCCGCCTGTGAGGGTTGCGATGTCGATGAGCATTTCCTTGCGGCGGTCGCCAAATCCGGGAGCCTTGACCGCAACAACGGTGAAGGTGCCGCGAAGCTTATTGAGCACGAGAGTGGTGAGAGCCTCGCCCTCAACGTCCTCTGCGATGATGAGAAGCTTCTTGCCCGACTGAACGATCTGCTCAAGAAGGGGAAGGATATCCTGAATATTGGAGATCTTCTTATCGGTGATAAGAATGAGGCAATCGTCGAGAACTGCTTCCATTTTATCTGTGTCTGTTGCAAGATATGGGGAGAGGTAGCCTCTGTCGAACTGCATACCCTCAACTACCTCGGAATAGGTCTCTGCGCTCTTGGACTCCTCAACGGTGATAACGCCGTCGGAGGTTACTTTATCCATTGCGTCTGCAATGAGCTGACCTATCGTTTCGTCGGATGCGGAGATCGCGCCGACTCTTGCGATATCCTCGGAGCCCGAAACGGTCTTGGACTGCTTTGCAAGCTCGGCTACCGCCGCCTCAACCGCCTTGAAGATACCCTTTCTGAGCACCATAGGATTTGCACCTGCGGTAACGTTCTTCATACCCTCGTGGATGAGAGCCTGAGCGAGAAGGGTTGCTGTGGTGGTGCCGTCTCCCGCAGCATCGTTTGTTTTGGTTGCAACCTCGCGAACGAGCTGTGCGCCCATATTTTCAGCGGCACATTCAAGCTCGATCTCCTTTGCGATGGTTACACCGTCGTTTGTGATAAGGGGTGCGCCGAATTTCTTTTCGAGCACAACGTTTCTGCCCTTGGGGCCAAGGGTGATTTTAACGGTGTTTGCAAGCTTATCAACGCCATTCAGAAGGGCGGCTCTTGCATCCATACCGTAGAGAATTTCCTTAGACATAATTTAACTCCTTCAATTATTCAATGATTGCAAGCACGTCGGACTGGCTGACGATATTATACTCTACGCCGTCGATCTTAACCTCTGTGCCGCTATACTTACCGGTGATGACCTTATCACCGACCTTCAAGGTCATAACGACCTGATTTCCGTCTACCATTCCGCCTGGGCCAACTGCAACGACCTCGGATACCTGAGGCTTTTCCTGAGCAGAGCCGGGGAGAAGTATTCCCGCCTTTGTGGTTTCAACAGCTTCAACCTGCTTAAGAACCACCTTATCGAGCAAGGGCTTAAGTGTCATTTTTAGTTCCTCCTTAATTATACGTTTTAGCACTCCCAAGCTTTGAGTGCTAACACTGACAGAATATATTCTATACTAAAGGGAAGGAAAAATCAATAGTTTTCCTATTTTTTCACAATTTATTAACAAATATATGAAGCTCTGCCATATTTTACCGAGATAAGTCATAGCCTTGGTCAAATTTGCGGCTTATTCAAGGGCGCGGCGAAGAGCTTCTATTATTTTCTTTTCCTCTCTCGACACCTTGACCTGGGTTATGCCGAGAAGCCTTGCGGTCTCCATTTGAGAGAGGTCGCGGAAATAGCGCAGAACGATCAGTCTTCTCTGCTCCTCGGGCAGCTCCTCTATGGCGGCGCGAAGGGTGAGCTTATCGAAGGTCTTTGCCTCCTCGTCCTCATCTGCCACAAGGCTGCCAAGGGTCGTTCCTCCGTCGTCGTCGAAAACGTTTTCGTCAAGCGATCTCACGGGAGAGGCGGCAAAGAGGGCGGAGGCGGCATCCTGCACGGAGATACCCACTGCGGCGGCAATGGCGGCGATGTCCGAGTCCTCGCCCGACGCAAGCCTTCGCTCTCTTTCGGCGTTGAGAAGGGCGGAAAGTCTTTTCTCCTCTCTTGACACCTTTATTATGCCGTCGTCGCGGAGGAAGCGGCGAATTTCGCCGAAGATGAGAGGGACCGCGTAGGTCGAAAAGGCGCACCCGTGTGAAAAATCGAAGGTATTTATCGCCTTAACAAGCCCTATCATTCCACATTCCACAAGCTCGGAGACGTCTCCGACTCTTGAGGCAAATCTCCCCGCGATGCTATAAACGAGAGGGGTATTCAGAACGGCGAGCCGCTCTCCCGCCGCGCTGTCGCCCTCTCTGTACGATCTTATAAGATCGAGGTTTTCGTCGTATGCTTTTTTCTTTTCGATCGTGTTCATTGAAGCTGCCTGTCGGTCAGGGTTTCAGGTTTTTCCTCATAAGAACGGAGGTCCCCTTTCCGGGGGTGGATTTCACCTTAAGCGAATCCGTGAAGCTTTCCATCACGAGGAAGCCCATGCCGCATCTCTCGCCGAGACTGTCTGTGGTGAAGGCGGGTCTTCTTGCCTGCTCCACGTCCTCAATGCCGCACCCGTTGTCCGAAATTTCAACGGATATCTCGCGCGGCTCATAAAGTCTGGCGGATATGTATATGTAGCCGACCTTGCCCTCGGGCAGGTCCCTGTATGCGTGAACTATGCAATTTGTGACCGCCTCACTCACCGCGCACCGAATGTCGCCGAGCTCCTCCACCGTTGGGTTGAGCTCCGCCATAAACGCCGATATCACCGAGCGCGACACCGCCTCGTTTACGCTCACGGCAGGAAGCCGCAGCTTCATTTCATTAATTATCCTTTTCATTTTTTCACCCTCCTTTTTTCAGCATCTAACAGAAAGATTTTTCACCCGCTCGATGCCGCAAAGGTGAACGAGCTTATAAAGTGTATCGGATAGACCCGTCAGCCTCACGGATGCGCCGATGACATCGGCTCTCTCGCATCTGCCGAGAATGAGCCCGAGCCCCGAGCTATCCATAAAGGTGACACCTGAAAAATCAAGCACGAGGATGCTCGGCCTTTCGCTTATGAGCCGCTCGTCTATTCTTTCTCTGATGCGCCTTGAGGTGTGATGGTCTATCTCGCACTGTATTTTCGCCGAAAGAGTGCCTGCCGCTCGGGAAAATATAACGTCATCCTGCATTTTTTCGTCCTGTCCTTTCTCTTTTTCAACTGAAATTTTATCATAGCCTTACTGAAAACTTTGTCGTATAAGGTCGTATAAAAACCGAAATCGCACCCAAAATTGCGACACGTCTCGACACGTCCTTGATATTTTAGCTTTACTGAAGCCTTCGGGATGCTCCCAAGTCCTCCTTGCAGAATACCCCTTTTATCCGCAAGCTCTCGGCAGGTTTACCAATAGCTCGCTTTTAAGAAAGCCTTACATCAGCAGATCCTAGTCGATAAGATGAAGCTTTTTTGCAATATTCATCTTGATCTGCTGCTTTTTGACCTTGTAGGTCCGCTCGGAATAATCCTCAACAGCCGATTTTGCATAGCCGCGACGTGCGCCGATCTCCCGTATCATATCGGGGGCGTATAGGTCGCCGACGATCTCAGCCGCCGCAAGATATACTCTGTAATTAAGGTAGCGATATTCCATCTCGGTGCGATGGCTCACAGACCTTTCCTTTATAGCGGACAGGCGGCGGTCGTAGTCGGCACAAACGGCAACGACCAGAAGGTCAAGGCTCTCGGCTCTTACCGCAGTCCCAGAGCACATAGACTTTCCTCAAGCTCCTCGGAAAGATCGTCGATCGCGCCCTCCAGCCTTTTCAGACTTTCGTATGAGTGGCGCGCCTCACAAACGATCTCCTCAAGCTCTGTTATCCATTTTTCGGGCTCGCCCTTCGAGCATTCGTGTATCATCTCCACGAGGATATTACGTACCGAGAGCATCTCGTCCGCTTCTTTTATCTGTTTTGAAATTACTTTTATGTCGCGTCGGATCTCGCACGGGGAACGATAAAGACGCGAAGGTGTGCCTTCGTAAACATTTGCGCTAACAAACATTGTATAATATACCTCCTTTGTCACTTGTTATGTTGCAGTAGTGAGTGGATTTCAACTGTTGCGTGACAATTATAGCATAACATTTCGTCACTTGTCAAGTGACAAATTTGAGATTTTTTTAAAAAACTATTGCATTTTGAGTGACATTATGATAAAATATGGATAGTTCAAGGCAGAATTTCAGAGAAAATTTGGTTTGTCAACCTCTTTTTCTTTCATCTTAATAAAAAGGAAGTGATATAAATGCTTTCAAACAAGTTAAAAGCTCTGAGGCGGCAGAGAGGAATGTCTCTTGAGGAGCTGGCGCGGAGGGTCGGCACGAGCAGACAGACCATCCACAGATACGAAAACGGCACTATAACCAATATCCCTCCCGAGAAGGTGGAGCGGCTTGCCGAGGCTCTCGGGACGTCTCCCTCGGAGCTTATGGGCTGGAGAGCCGATTTTGATAATCTTTATTCCATCACCGTGAAGCGGCTTCCGATGCTTGGCGACATTGCCTGCGGCGAGCCCATCTACGCCGAGGAGGAGCACGAAAGCTATTGCGCGGCAGATGCCGAGCTCGATGCGGACTTTTGCCTGCGAGCAAAGGGCGATTCTATGATCGGCGCAAGGATCAACGACGGTGACGTGGTGTTTATCCGCTCGCAGGATTCGGTGGACAACGGCGAGATCGCGGCGGTCATAATCGGAGACGAGGCGACCCTTAAGCGGGTCTATTACTACCCCGAGGAGGGAAAGCTTGTGCTCTCTCCTGAGAACCCGAGATACGCGCCCCTGGTTTACGTTGGGGATGAGCTTAACTCAATTAAGATCATAGGAAAGGCAGTTATGTTCCAAAGTCGAATTATCTGATTTTGGGACACGTTATGGCACTTGATAATATGAATGAAGAAAAAATGATGGGTGCGACCTTCTCCGTTGCGATACTCGGTGTCGGCGCACGAGGGGGCAACACCTACGGCAGGATGATGTACTCTATGCCCGATAAATTCAAGATAGTCTCCCTCTGCGATAAAAGAGCGGACAGGCTTGAAATTTACGGCGAGCTTTTCGGCGTGCCCGAATGTGAAAGATTTAAGAGCGAGGAGAGCTTTTTTGAGGCGAGGCGCGCCGATGCGCTGATCATCGCGACCTACGATAAGGACCACGCACGACAGGCGGTGCGGGCTATGGAGCTTGGCTACACTGTGCTTCTTGAGAAGCCCGCGGCTTGCACCGAGGAGGAGCTATGCGCTCTCATAGAGGCGCAGAAAAAATACGAGGGGCGAGTGATGCTTTGTCACGTGCTTCGCTATGCACCTATATTCAAAAGGCTCATTGAGCTTTGCGGGAGCGGAGCGATTGGAGACGTCAGGACGGTTGCCACAGAGGAGCCTGTCAGCTTTTGGCATATGGCACATAGCTTTGTGCGCGGTAACGCGAGGGGCGGCGAGGCTTCGGCAGGTATGCTGCTTGCAAAATGCTGCCACGATCTTGATATAATATCTGCCATAGCCGGAGAGGCTTCGTCCGTATCCTCTATCGGCGGGGTGGATCATTTCAAAGCGGAATGTGCCCCCGAGGGCGCGGCAAAAAGATGCACCGACTGCAAATACATTGACTCCTGCCCGTATAGCGCGAAAAGAATATATATTGACGGCTGGCATAAGGATGGCGAGCCCGAAAACTCCTGGCCAACAAGCGCTCTTGCCACAGCCCCCATAACCGAGGAAAAGCTTTACGCGGCTATCCGTGAGGGGCAATTCGGCAGATGCGTTTATTATTCTGACAACGATGCCGTGGACAATCAATTCCTTCAGGCAAGCTTTAAGAGCGGTATCCGCGCGACACTTTCTATGACGGGCTTCAACGCGATAGGCGGCAGAAGATATCTTATCGGAGGCACCTTGGGCTCCTTGGAGCTTATCGGAGACAGGCTGACGTTGAGTCGCTTTGGTGAGGCACCCGAGGTTATTGAGGTTGCAGAGTTCACAAGCGCCGCTTCAGCACACGGCGGCGGAGACCTTGCGATGATAGAAGCCCTTTATTTGCTTCTTTTGAGCGGCGATGTTCCCGAGAGTGCTCTGGAGATATCCGTAAACGGTTACAGGCTGGGTATGGCTGCGGAGCATTCAAGAGAGCTTGGCGGCGAGAGAGTCACGGTCGGTTGACGTGATCCGACGAATACAAGCAAGATCACCGAGCGCCTCCCTTAAAAAAACGATAATACTTGAAATTTATTTTTATTCAGTATATCTTGCCAAAAACCAAAAAAGTGCGGAATATGCAAACAA
>JAFQRL010000015.1 GCA_017410065.1 Clostridia bacterium
CGAGCACAGTTTTACAAGCAGAGCAATGCTTGCCTTCTGTCAAGCCTGTTTCGGTGCAAGTGGGGGCTATTGCTTTGTCAATAACCTCGGTGTGTCCGAGCGCGGCAACCTCGGTTTGCATAACGAGCACAGTTTTACAAGCAGAGCAATGCTTGCCTTCTGTCAAGCCTGTTTCGGTGCAAGTGGGGGCTATTGCTTTGTCAATAACCTCGGTGTGTCCGAGCGCGGCAACCTCGGTTTGCTTAACGAGCACAGTTTTGCAAGCAGAGCAATGCTTGCCCTCGGTCAAGCCCGATTCGGTACAGGTGGGAGCTATTGCCGCGTCTATAACAGGTGTGTGATCAAGCTTATCGATTGTTTCCGTTTTTAAAGTCTCTTTGCAATCAAGGCACTCCTTGTGCCGTGAACCGTCTGCCTCACAGGTGGGTTGAGTGTCCACTATCCAATCGGAGGGGGTGTGCTCGTGAGAGCAAGAGGCAAGTATAAGCAATATTGCGAGAAGGCTTGATGATATAATAAGTGCTTTAAGCATCCTTTTCATAACGGTACCTCGTACGGATTTTAGCATTGATAATTACATTTTACACTATGTCGGAAGAAAAGTCAAATAATTTCACTAATTTCACCGGCTTTTTGCTTTTGCTTTTCTTGACTTGGCTTTTGGAATATGATATTATAGAGTTGTGGGCGGCTATCGGTTTATACATTCGATATAAATATAGGCTGCTGATTTGAAGATAAAAGGGAAAGATGTGGCGAGGGGAGCCCTTCGCGTGAGGCGTGTATTATGAAAAACGTGTATTCACCCAATGATTATAAGGAGCTTGGAAGCGACTCTGCTATGATACAGGCGGCGGTTGACGAGGCGGCAAAGTACGGCGCGGCGGTGGTTATACCTCGCTACAACGAGCGCACGGGTAAGTGCATCTGGGAGCTTGACGCGACCATTGAGCTTTATTCGGGCAGCTTCGTTACTCTTGAAAACTGCCATTTGAGGCTGATGGACAACACCTATATTCATTTCTTTGAAAACTCCTCGGCGCGCTTTGGCGTGGAGTGGTGGAGGTCCGAGACGAGACAGCACGACATACAGATAATCGGTGTTGGAAACGCGCTTCTTGACGGCGGAAACCACAACGGCGTTTTTGAGTCCAACTTCAATATATACGACGACGACGGAAAATTCATAAAGAAGACCGAATATATGGGCTTCACGGGCATTTATATCAACCGCGGAATTCAGTTCAGGAATGTTGAGAGAGTGACCGTGCGCGGCTTGCGGTTTATCAATCAGAGATATTGGGCTATGAGCTTTGAGTATTGCTCCTTCGGGCACGTTGCGGATATTACCTTTGAGGCGATGGCAAACGTACCTAATCAGGACGGAATTGATATAAGGGTTGGTTGCCATAATTTCCTTATTGAGAATATTGCGGGGCTTGTGGGTGACGACACCGTGGCTATCACAAACTTCGGCGTTGACGGCGACTACGATATGGACCCCGATATTCACGATATAATAATCAAGAATATCCGCACCTATCAGACAAGTGCCTGCGACGCTATAAGAATTCTTAATCGCGGCGGCTTCAAGATATACAACGTGGAGATATCAAACGTTGTGGATATTTCCCCCGCCTTTGGTGAAAGGAGGGCGCTTGCGGCTATAAGAATAGGCGATCTCAACGACTACCCCGCGAGGCTGAACCTGCTTGGAGAAACGCGGAACATCGTGGTGCGCGACGTTATCACCAGGGCGCGCTTTGGCGTTTACGTGGCAAATTCACTCGCCGATGCTACCTTTGATAATATTATGATGGTTTCCGATGGCGGAATAGGAATGTATTTCAACGGCTGTGAGCTGAAAAACGTTTATATAAACAAGCTTCTTTACGGCGTAAATTCGGAGCCGCCTGCAAGCGACGTGGGCTACACTCACGTTCACCACAGGGTGAAGATAGACCGACTTTCCGCTATCTGCTTCAATAATTGCCGCGGCGAGAATATCTCGGTGCGCGACATCGTTTGTGCGAAGGGGCTTTCCTGCGCAATAGACGTAAATTCACCGCTTGATGTCAAGACCTCGGGAATTGAGCTGGCAGAAGGTGTGGAGGGAGGAGATGCAGCCTGCGGCTGATGATATACAACCTCTGTGAGGTTGGTGATATACAACACTTGCGTGTTGATGATATACACGGCAAAGCCGCGATGCATACCGTTTTTAACGGTATCTTGCGTTATTCGGCGTGTACGACCGACGAATAGCAAATATACAGCTCAAAGAGCTGATGATATACAAGGCTTCGCCTTGATGATATACAGCCCGATGGGCTGATGATATACAACCTCTGTGAGGTTGGTGATATACAACACTTGCGTGTCGATGATATACAGCCCAAAGAGCTGATGATATACAAGGCTTGCGCCTTGATGCCATACCGCCGATGGCGGATTCCATACTGCGCTATGCGCAGATTCCATACAAGGCTTGCGCCTTGATTCCATACACGGCAAAAGCCGTGAGGACATACCGTGCGGTGCACGGATTACATACAGCCTGCGGCTGATATGAAAAAACGGCATATTTGCAAATAATTGTTTGCATTTACGCCGTTTTTTATGTTGAATTTTATTTATTTGTTTGTAATTTGGAAGGTGCGATCAAATCGAAAAGGTATGATATATTTATCAGATATTGATCTTATTTCCGACGGCGAAGAGATCAAGGAGGGTTGCCTTTTTAACCTCGATCTCTGCCTTCATACGCTCGATATCCTCTGCGGAGAATTTATCAAGGTCGCCATCCTTAAGGGTGCCCTTATACATTCTGTCAAGAATGAGGGCGTAGTTGATATCCTTTGCTACGATCTTGCCGTTTACCTCGCAAACGACCACGTTGGAATTGCCTCGGAGAAGCTCCTCTGCGGCAAAGGCACCCATACGGGATGCGAGAACACGGTCTGCAAGAGTGGGGTTTCCGCCTCTCACGATGTGGGCGAGCCTTGCGAACTTGGTTTCAACACCTGTTTCTGCCTGGATGGTTTTCGCGAGAGTGGGTGCGTAGTCGGAGCCGACACCCTCGGAAACGATAACGATGAAGTTGCGCTTTCCAAGCTCCTTGCCTGCCTTGATCTTTTTGCAGATGGACTTATCGTCATAGGGGAATTCGGGAACGACCACTGCCGTTGCGCCCGATGCGATGGCGGTTTTGAGAGCGATATCTCCTGCGCCTCTGCCCATAACCTCAACGACGTTGCATCTTGCGTGAGACTCACAGGTGTCGCGAAGCTTATCGATGATCTCAACGACGGTGTTCATAGCCGTGTCGAAGCCGATGGTGTTTTCGGTGGAGGTGATATCGTTATCGATGGTACAGGGAACGCCGACACAGGGGATACCGTGAGCGGTGAGGTCGGTCGCGCCGCGGAAGGTGCCGTCTCCGCCAAGGGCAACGATACCGTCTATACCGAAGCGGTGGCAGGTGTCAATTGCCTGCTGCATACCCTCGGGGGTCTTGAATTCGGGGCAACGGTCGGAATAAAGGAAGGTGCCGCCTCTGTTTATAATATTGGAAACGTCTCTTGGGCCGAGGGGCTTGATATCGCCGCTGATAAGTCCCGAGTAGCCGCGATAGATACCCATAACCTCGATTCCGCGCTCAAGAGCGACTCTTGCAACGGCTCTTGCCGCCGCATTCATTCCGGGCGCGTCTCCACCTGATGTGAGCACGCCGATTCTTTTAAAGGTCTTCATATTAAAAATCCTCGTTTGATTATTTTTTAACACAGATATTTTACTACAATTTGGAATAAAAAGCAACCCCTATTTGTGAAAATAGCAAAAGAATTTTAATTTATTTTGTGTAATGCGCTGAAAAGTTGTCGAAGCATACTTTTTTTATTATGTTTTGGATTGACAAAGCCGCCGTTTTGTGGTATCATTTTATTGATATATTTTAAAGTATGGGCGGCTCTTTTGTGAGCTTGTCAAAAATAAAGGGGGAATACCGTAGATGTATATTGCACTTATTGCGGATGATAATAAAAAAGAGTTGATGGCACAGTTCTGTATCGCATATTGCGGTATTTTGAGCAAGCATAGCCTTTGCGCCACCGATAGCACAGGCAGATATATCGCGGATGCCACAGGCCTTGATATTGAAAATATGATGCCCGGCAGTGGCGGCGGCACCGAGCAGATCACCGCCAGGATCTCTTATAACGAGATCGACCTTGTGTTCTATTTCAGAGGCACAGACCCTGCCCAGGAGGTATACGAGGCGGAGCTTAGTCTCCTCAGGCTTTGCGACGTTTATAACATTCCGATCGCAACCAACATCGCCACCGCCGAGGTCCTCGTTCAGGCTCTTGACGCGGGCAGCTTCAATTGGCGCGATTTCGTGAACCCCATCAGCGAATACAACAGAAAGAAAAAGCAAAGATAAGACTCTGTGGCGGGATGCGATGCTTCCCGCCACCAATATATACAGCCCAAGGGGCGGATGACATACTCTCGTGTGGCGAGAGATTCCATACAAGGCTTACGCCTTGATGCCATACCGCCGATGGCGGATTCCATACCATCTCTGCGAGATGGATTCCATACTGCGCGGTGCGCAGATTCCATACCGCTTCGCGGATTTAATGGTTAGTTTTCATTATCCCGAGATATGGGACGGGCGAGATCCCTTCGTCGCTTTGCTCCTTGGTTTTGCTCGCTCCTCGCTCGCAAAACTTCGACAGGCTCAGGATGACAGGGAGGGGAGCTCTGCGAGGCTGGGTGGCTGTTTTAAGGACGGGGAAAGGGAGCTTTGTGGAATATAGGCAGGCAGGCACCGTCCGCTGTCATCTTGAGCGGAGGGCGGAGCCCGAAGCCGAAACCCGAAGGGCGACCGCTTGCGGTCGGATCTCGGACGGAGAGTGAGAGATGCAGCGCGAGGCTGATGATATACACGGCTGTGCCGTGATGCATACCGTTTTTAACGGTATCTTGCGTTATTCGGCGTGTACGACCGACGAATAGCAAATATACAGCTCAAAGAGCTGATGATATACACGGCAAAGCCGTGATTGAATATTGCGAAGCAATATTCAGAAAGGAGAGAGAGGGAGTGGCGACGATAAAGGAAGCCAGAATCAAAATTGAATCAAGGATAGAAAATCTTGACGAGGCGGGGATTGCCACCGATTCTCCCGAAAGGACCGAGCAGGAGCTCACAGGCTTCTTGTTTATTGAGGAGGGGGGCTACCGTCTCACCTACGCCGAGGAAAGCGAGGGCGGAGACATAAGCTCCGAGCTTCAGGTGAGGGAGGGGCTTGTGCGAGTGGTTCGCCGCGGTGCTATTGAGAGCTCCTTTGAGTTTGTGAAGGGTGTGTCTCACAGCTCGGTTTATTCAATGGGGCAGTATAGCTTTGACGTTAAGATCCTGCCGAGGCGTGTTGATGCAGAGATCACCCACGAGGGCGGCAAGGTAGATCTACTTTATAATATGAGCATTGGCGGCGCGGACAAGGCTGTCAGAATGAAGATATGGATACAAACGAATTAAAGAGCCGAATAAAGTCGGGCACGCTTTCGGGCGTTTATATTTTCGGCGGCGAGGAGGAGTATCTTATAAGATACTACCTTAAGCTACTGTGCGACGCGGTGGAGGTCGACCCCGCCTTTGCGGTGTTCAACAGCATTAGCTTTGAGGGACCCGAGGTCATCTTTGAGGATATTGCCGAGGCGGTGAAGTCGCCGCCGATGATGGCAGATTACAAGATGATAGTTTGGAAAAGGGCGAATTTCTCCGCTATGAAGGAGAAGGCTCTTGACGAGCTGGAAGCACTTTGTGCCCTCACCTCCGAGCATCCGTATGCGGTCGTTGCCTTCTCTGCGGCAGACGAGGGGTTGGATTTCGGCACCCCGAAGCGACCCTCAAAATTTATTAAGCGTTTTTCCGATAAGATAAATATTCTCCGCTTCGACAGATCCACCGAAAATCAGCTTTACGGCTGGCTGAAAAAGCATTTCGATGCTTCGGGCGTGGGTGTTACGCTTGACACTCTTAAGGCTCTCGTTTTTCGCTCGGGAAGGTCTATGGAGGTGCTTGCAAACGAGGTTGAAAAGCTTTCGGCGCTTGCTCTTTCAAGGGGACTTTCCACCGTGGGAGTGAAGGAGGTCGAGGAGGTTGCAACCTCTAGTCCCGAGTGCGACACCTTCGCTCTCTCAACCGCCATATCCGAGCGAAATCGGGCGCTTATGTTTGATGCTCTCGTTGATATGCGAAGCAAGAGGGTCGACCCCACGGTGATCATCGGTATGATGGCGAAAACTTATAGCGAGCTTCTCACCGTATCAATGCTTCTTGACGACGGTATGGGGGCTTCCGACATCGAGGCGCAGACCAAGATAAATCCCTACCGCTTAAAGCACGTTATTGCCGCTAGCAAAAGATACGGCACAAAGCGGCTTTCACAGATCGTCTTAACACTCACAAGAGTTGATGCTGATTCGAAATACGGCGGTGTGACAGGATATACGGCTATTGAGCTTTTTGTTTCACAAAATATATAAAATGCAAAGAAAGGTTTACAAATGAAAAGAATTTTTGCGATTTTAATTTTGATATGCACCCTTGGACTTGTGGCTTGCGGTGAGCCTTCACAGTATGAGCAGGACCAGGCTAAAACCAATACTATTGGCACAGGTGCTTGCGTTTTTGCAACCGAGAGAGACACCAAGACGGCAAAGCGCAACGTTGGATACGTTGAGATGTGCATTGAGGGATATGGCAGAGTTGTGTTCCTTCTTGATGCGACCACCGCACCCAAGACGGTCGTAAACTTTATCGGTCTTGTTAAGGGCGGCTATTATGATGCGCCCACCACGGACGACGGAAAGTATCACGGAAACACCTTCCATATCGTTGATAAGGATAGACTCCTTCAGGGCGGATGCCCCAACGGCGACGGCTCGGGCACTCTTGAAAACAAGATCTTCGGCGAGTTTCCCGACAACGGCTGGGCAAACGATATCAGCCACAAGAAGGGCGTTATTTCTATGGTTCGTGAAAATGATCCCAACACCGCCGCTTGCCAGTTCTTTATCTGTATGAAGGATATGCCCGAGCTTGATCCTCAATACGCCGCTTTCGGATACGTTATTGCGGGAATGAGCGTGCTTGAGGAGGTTATGAACGATTACGCAAAGTATGCCGATGCGGAGCAGGCAGGCATTATTCTTGAAAAGGAAGAGCAGCCGGTGATAAAGTATATTAAGTGGGTGCCGGATAAGGATGGGTATTGGGCATCCCGCCATAGCTGATTTAGGGGCACCTTTCCGCGCTTACAATCGAACTCGGCGTTCGACATATTCATATATGCCTGTCACGCCGAGTTCACTTGTAATCATCGAAAATCTGCCTCCTAAATGGGTCTTGGATTTTTGGTGATTAGAAAATAATTTGGTGTTAGACGATTCTCGCTCCGAATTCATCAAAAAATCCCGCAGACTATTAGATTTATTGTTGATACTATTTTAATATAGAACCGCGCCGAGGCAAGCTGATATGCCTTGGCGCGGTTTTTGCTTATTGTTGGATTTTTATTGTTTACTCTTATATTGTATATTTTTTGCTATTTGCTTATTGCTTGCTATTTTGAAGTCAGATCATCTATGGGTTTTGCCGAAGAGGGGGCCGTAGGCGGAGCAGGCGCGGTAGTCGGCGTTTTCCTTGGAGGAGCCGAAGGCTGACCAGGAGGCGGGGCGGAAGATCTGCTTTTCGGGGACGTTGTGCATACACACGGGGATGCGGAGCATCGAGGCGAGGGTGATCAGGTCGGCGCCGATGTGGCCGTAGCTGATGGCGCCGTGGTTGGCGCCCCAATTTGCCATAACGGTGTAGGCGTTCTCAAAGGGCGAGCCCTCCTTGCCGTCGGTTCTGGGGGCAAACCAGGTGCAGGGCCAGGTGTAGTCGGTGCGGCGCCAGATGACGTCGGAGACCTCGTCGGGTAGGTCTACCGTCCAGCCCTCGGCGATCTGGAGCACGGGTCCGAGACCTGCCACGAGGTTGAGCCTTATCATAGTGCAGGGGATCTCCGCCTTGGTGATAAATCTTGAGGAAAAACCGCCGCCGCGGAAGTAGCCGAGATCGGCAGGCGACCATTCAACGCCCTCTGCGATAGCCTTTATATCGGCTTCGCTTACCTCGTACCACCTCTTTATCTCGGGCTCGCCATTTTCGTTTATTGCTCTGCAATTGGCATCGAGGCAAGCCGCACCCGAATTTATAAGATGTATGAAGCCGCCCGCCGCCTTCGCCTTGCCTTCGAGGGCGTAGCCTGTGACGCGCTTGACGGAGCTTTCCGACCAATAGGTGCGCACGTCGGCGAAGATCTGGGGTCTGCCTGTGAGGAGCTTCATAAAGAGCATAGATATGCCGTTTAAGATATCGTTTTCGGTGGCGAGGATATAGGGCTCCCGCGCGCCGTTCCAATCAAAGGAGGAATTCAGCATTGCCTCGGCGAGGTCGCCGTTGGGATAAAAGTCTGTCCATTGCCTTTGCCCTTGGAAGCCTGCGGCGATGGCGTTATGTCCCACCGACTCCTCAAGGCAGCCCTCGGGGAGCTTATCGTTGCCGCACATAAGGTCCTTTATAATAATGGCGGTGAGCACGCTGAAGCGAAGCTCCTCCTCCTTTTTCTCCTCTGTGTGACGGATAGACTCGGGGTTTTTATCAAAGCCGAGCTTGAAGCTTTCACGAACAAAGCTTACGGCGCTATCAAATTCTTCCTTATCATATATACCCTCCCTCATTCGCCTGATGATCTCCACCTCGTCCACGGATTCAACTCTCATTCCGAGGTAATTTTCAAGGAAGGAATAATCAACGCACGAGCCTGCAATGCCCATACACTGTGCGCCAATCTGGAGATAGGACTTTCCGCGCATAGCGGTTGCCGCAATTGCCGCTCTGCCGAAGCGAAGGAGCTTCTCGCGGACGTCATCGGGGATCGAGGTGTCGTTTGCGTCGCAGACCTCGCTGCCGTATATGCCGAAGGCGGGAAGTCCCTTTTGCGCGTGAGCCGCAAGAGATGCCGCAAGATACACGGCCCCGGGTCGCTCGGTGCCGTTAAAGCCCCAAACGCCCTTGACGGTGAGTGGGTCCATATCCATAGTCTCGGAGCCGTAGCACCAGCAGGGGGTGACGGTGAGGGTTATATCCACGCCCTCTCTGCGGAATTTTTCGGCGCAAGCCGCCGCCTCGGGTGCTCTGCCGATGGTGGTGTCTGCTATGACCACCTTAACAGGCTCGCCGTTTGAATATTTAAGCTCGCGCTCAAAGAGTGCCGCTGCGGCGCGCGCCATATTCATCGTTTGCTCCTCGAGCGATTCTCTCACTCCGAGCACACCTCGTCTGCCGTCTATTGTGGGGCGTATTCCGATGGTTGGATAGCCGCCCGAAAGTCTTCTGTTTGCCATAAGCCAACTCTCCTTTATAATTTACTATTGACTTTATTATAGATTCGATATATAATTATTTCAATAGCAAAAATACACATATTTCTTAACAAAACGTAGGTGGCTTATGAAAGAGGCAATTTTTGAAAGACTGTTATTTTCGGTGGTGTTTGCCGAGCGGAGAGAGGTTGGCGAGGAGTGGAACGACGTTGTGTGGAATAAGGATCACAGGCACTTCGGCTACCACAGGCTCTATTATCTCACAGAGGGCGAGGCTTCCATTCGGCTCACAGACAAAACTATCGACTTGAAGCCCCGCGTCGTTTATCTCATTCCCGCCTTTTCGGTGGTGGAGAGCAGAATATCCGGGAAGATGAATAAATACTATATTCATTTCCAATGCGACGAGCGCGCTTTCTCCCTCTTAAGATATCTTTCGGATAGCTACGGTGTCTCGGGCGGACCGATGACGGAGGGTCTGCTTTCCACCGTTGTGAATAATTATACAAGCGACTCTCCCTCGGCGCGAATGAAGGTGCAGGGAGCTATGAGCCTTTTGCTTGCGGACTTTATCGAGGGGGCGAGAGCATCGTCTGTGGAGCTTGACCGTTTTCGCTGTGTGCTTGATCATATTGAGGCAAGCTTCAGAGGGAGGATCGACCTTGCAGACCTTGCTTCAATGATGAATTTGAGCCCCGCTTATTTTGCAAATCTTTTCAAAAAGACCTTTTCCTTAAGCCCGAGGCAATATATACTCAACCGCCGACTGACAGAGGCGCAAAGACTGCTTATTGAAACGGATATGACGGTTTGCGAGATTGCCGCCGAGGTCGGCTTTGATAACGAAAATTATTTCTCCGAATTTTTCTCGCATAAGACGGGAATTACCGCCACAAAATTCAGAAAAAATAAGATCCCCTCGGAGCGGGAATCCATTCTTTGAACGGTAAATAAATGCTGGGAAGTAAATAACTATTTACAAAATTAAAGAAAAAGCACCTCCCTCGGCATAAAATGCTTTGGGAGGCGTTTTCTTGCGGTATATTTTGCCGCGGTTTCTTTTTTGCGGCATATATTGCCGCGATTTTTAATTTTAGGATGTTTTATCAGAGCTTTTCAACCGAGATGGTAACGCACTCACCGTTGATGTTCCACTCCTTCGCGTGAGTGAGAGTGGTGCCGACGAGAAGCTCTTTGCCGAGGGTCTCCTCAAGGATCTCTGCCTTATTGCGCTCTGCGATAAGTGCGACCTGGTCGTTGCCTGTGAAGGCTACGCGGATATTATCCATAACCTCAAAGCCCGAATCCTTACGCATTGTCTGGATCTTGGAGATGATCTCGCGGACGTTACCCTCCTCGATAAGCTCGGGGGTGAGGTTCTTATCGATAACCACGGTGACGCCTCTATCGGAAAGCGACTCAAAGCCCTCCTGCTTTGTCATCTCAATGAGAAGATCCTCCTCTGCGAGGGAGATCTCCGCACCCTGGACGGTGAAGGTGATAGCACCCGTTTCCTTAAGGCTTGCGTATGCGGCGTTGCCGTCAAGCTCGGAGAGAGCCGCTCTTATGCCGCCGAGGTACTTGCCGTACTTGGGGCCGACTGTGCGGAGCTGGGGCTTGAAGGTGTAGGTGGTGAAGCTTGAAACGTTGTCGGTGAACTCAACGCTCTTGACGTTAAGCTCCTCTGCGATAACCGCGATAAAGCTTTCCTCGGGCACTCTTTCTGCCTTGACGTACATCTTTGCAACAGGCTGACGGTTCTTGACCTTTGCCGCGTTACGGCAGGCTCTGCCGAGAACGACTACGTCAACGACCTCCTCCATATTATCCTCAAGAGACTTATCTATCATAGATTCGTCGCAGACGGGGAAGTCACAAAGGTGGATGGACTCGGGAGCCGACTTATCAACCGAGCAAACGAGGTTTCTGTATATATCCTCTGTCATAAAGGGGATCATAGGAGCCGCCGCCTTGGAGATGGTCACAAGGGCGGTGTAGAGAGTCATATAGGCGTTGACCTTATCCTCGGGCATATCCTTGACCCAGAAGCGTTCACGGCAGCGGCGGACGTACCAGTTGGAGAGCTCGTCAACAAAGCCCTCAAGAACTCTCGTTGCCTCGGTGATCTTATAAGCGGCAAGGTCCTCGTCAACCGCCTTGACAGCCGAGTTGAGCTTGGAGAGGATCCACTTATCCATAACCGTGAGGGTGTTTTTGTTAAGGGCGTGCTTTGTGGGATCGAAGCCGTCTATGTTGGCATAGAGCACGTAGAAGGCGTAGGTGTTCCAAAGTGTTCCCATAAGCTTTCTCTGTCCCTCGACCACAGCCTCACCGTAGAAGCGGTTGGGAAGCCAAGGGGCGGAGTTGGAATAGAAGTACCAGCGGATAGCGTCTGCACCGTACTGCTCAAGAGCCTCGAAGGGATCGACGGCGTTGCCCTTGGACTTGGACATCTTCTGACCGTCCTTATCAAGGACGTGACCGAGGACGAGAACGTTCTTATAGGGTGCGCAGTCGAAGATGAGGGTGGAGATCGCCATAAGCGAATAGAACCAGCCGCGGGTCTGATCCACGCCCTCGCTGATGAAGTTTGCGGGGAACTGGGAATCGAAGAGCTCCTTATTTTCGAAGGGGTAGTGCCACTGGGCGAAGGGCATTGAGCCTGAATCGAACCAGCAGTCGATAACCTCGGGAACTCTCTTCATTTCGCCGCCGCAATCGGGGCAGCGAAGGGTGACTTCGTCGATGAAGGGACGGTGAAGCTCGATATTATCGGGGCAATTATCCGACATAGACTTAAGCTCCTCGATGGAGCCGATGGAATGTCTCTTGCCGCAGGAGCACTCCCAGATATTAAGAGGCGTGCCCCAATATCTGTTTCGGGAAAGTCCCCAGTCCTGAACGTTTTCAAGCCAATCGCCGAATCTTCCCTTACCAACGTTTTCGGGGATCCAGTTTACGGTGTTGTTATTTCTGATAAGGCTGTCGCGAACCTTCGTCATTTCGATGAACCAGGTGTCGCGCGCGTAATAAATAAGGGGAGTGTTACATCTCCAGCAATGAGGATAATCGTGCTCAAACTTGGGAGCGGAGAAGAGCTTGCCCTCCTTATCGAGATCAACGAGGATCACAGGGTCTGCCTTCTTGACGAAGAGACCTGCGTAGGGGGTGTCCTTGGTCATCTCGCCCTTGCCGTCAACGAACTGAATGAAGGGAAGATCGTATCTCTTGCCGACTCTGGAGTCGTCCTCACCGAAGGCGGGAGCGATATGAACTATACCCGTACCGTCGGACATTGTGACGTAATTATCCGCTGTGACGAAGTGCGCTCTTTTCTTCTGCTTTGCGGCAGACTCCGCGGTACAAGCCCAAAGGGCTTCGTAGCCTCTGCCCTCAAGGTCGATACCCTTCATTTCCTCAAGGATCTCGTATGCCGCCGTGCCCTCCTCGCGCTCAAGAGAGCCGAGAACGGTGTCAAGCAGAGCCTTTGCCATATAGTAGGTGTAGCCGTCGCACGCCTTTACCTTGCAGTAGGTGTCCGAGGGGTTAACGCAAAGGGCGGTGTTTGAGGGGAGGGTCCAGGGAGTTGTGGTCCAAGCGAGGAAGTATGCGTCCTCGTCGGTGCACTTGAAGCGGACCACAGCCGAGCGCTCCTTAACGGTCTTATAGCCCTGAGCTACCTCGTGAGAGGAGAGGGGAGTGCCGCAACGGGGGCAGTAGGGAACGATCTTGAAGCCCTTATAGAGCAGACCCTTGTCCCATATCTTTTTGAGAGCCCACCATTCGGACTCGATGAAATCGTTTGTGTAGGTAACGTAGGGGTTTTCCATATCAGCCCAGAAGCCGACGGTTGCGGAGAAGTCCTCCCACATTTCCTTATAATTCCACACCGACTCCTTGCAATGGCTGATGAAGGGCGCAAGACCGTAGCTCTCGATCTGATCCTTGCCGTCGATGCCGAGCTTCTTCTCAACCTCAAGCTCAACGGGGAGACCGTGGGTATCCCAGCCCGCCTTACGGAGAACTCTCTTGCCCTTCATCGTTTGATATCTCGGAACCATATCCTTGATAACTCGGGTGAGAACGTGACCGATGTGAGGCTTGCCGTTAGCCGTTGGGGGGCCGTCGAAGAAGGTGTAGTTTTCACCGCCCTCGCGCAGAGAAATGCTCTTTTCGAAAATCGAATTTTCTTCCCAGAATTTTCTGGTCGCCTTTTCTCTCTCAACAAAATTGAGGGAGGTTGGGACCTTTTCGTAAATTTCCTTTGCCATAGTATATCTCCTTATCTTTATTAACGAAATAAAAAACACCCACTTCGCACGGAAATGGGCGCACACGCGCTATAACCACCATTTTCACGTATCCATCAATACGCGCTCCTCTAACGTGGGGGCAAACGGCGCGCATTAATATGCGGAGGCATCTCACACGCGCGGCTCGGGAGTGATCTTCGTTACAGGGTAATCGCCGTCGGCTCGCACCAAGTGCCGACTCTCTTTGGACTTTCTCGCAGAACTACTCTCTCCGTCACAGCCTTTATAGGGCATAAATTTAACATTATATATTCTAATATATTTTTTTCGGTTTGTCAAGTCCTTTGGAGAAAAAATAGGATAAGTGAGGATGCGGGACGCCAAAGCCTTGGTAACTTGTGCTCTTTTAGGTTGACAACCTATGAAAAATAGTTTAAAATATAGATGCATAAAAACGATATTCCAAAAGGAAAAGAGAAATGAGAGACGTGAAAATAGAAAATGATCTGCTCCGCGGCGCGGAGCTTATAAGATACGAGGAATGTGACTCCACCAACACAAGGGCGAGGGAATACGCAAGAGAAGTGGGTCGCGAGGCGGTGTTCCTCGCGGACAGGCAGAGCGCGGGTCGCGGCAGGCGCGGCAGAAGCTTCCTCTCCGAGCGCGGCGGAATATATATCAGCTTTCTTTATTTACCCTCCGGAGAGGAGCTTGATATCGCGGGAATAACCGCCAAGGCGGCGGTGCTTGCGGCAAGAGCTATCGAGGCTGCCACGGGGATCGCTGCCGATATAAAATGGGTGAACGACCTTTATCTGAACGGCAAAAAGGTTGCGGGAATTTTAACCGAGGGCGAATTTGACGAGGAGGGCAAATTGCGCTATTATGTGGTCGGAATGGGAATAAATGTTTACAAAATCCACAGTTTTGAGGAAAAAATGCCTATTGCTACAACTCTTTCCGACTATGCAAATTGCGAGATAAATTTCGATAATCTCTGCGGCGAGCTCATTGCCGCTATGAGAGGCGAGAGCCCCTCCGACTCCGAGCTTCTTTCGGAATACAGAAGGAGATGTAACCTTATCGGAAAGACCGTTTCTGTGCATCGTGGAGACGAGGAATACGAGGCTGTGGTGCTTGGTGTAAATGAGGACTATTCGCTTTCGGTTGAGACTGCGGAAGGGGTGCGCTCGCTTAATTCGGGAGAGGTGAGCTTGACTCGCTTGGCTCATTCATAAATTATATAAAGGGGCGCGCTCTGCTTTTTTGTGGCGGTGCCTCTTTTTTCTTTGAGATAATTCGGTGTCTGTGGTCCTATCATCGTTGTATGGTGAAAGCGGAGATCGTACGGGAAAAGGTATAATTGATTTGTGGTGGTTGCCTTGACGGGTAATGATAAAATTTTGTGTCGAAAAAATTAAGCCTCGTCAAACTGCTGAAATTTTGTACGTTTCGTTGTATAAATTGAACAATTAAAAATAAAAAATTGTTAAAAACAGCAAAAAAGGAACTATTTAGTTGTTGACACGAAAAAAACGCCGTGATATAATGGGGTTACTCATATAATTATATATGAAATAATTTGGGAGGTCTGCCGAGAGTTGAATCCGTCTCGCAGATCACCTTGTTATAGGACGTGAGGGTAAAGCGTTATGCCGCTTGCGTCTGCCGCAGAGAGGATTGTATAATTTCTGCGCACTGTGAAAGTGAAAGGTCGGTGTTACGCCGAATTTTACAAAAGCTCCTGCTAAACACACTTCAAATTTTTAATTCTGAAAGGAGAGAATTATGAAGAAGTATTTGATCAGCTTGCTCGTTCTTGTTATGACGTTGCTTTGCTTTGTTGCTTGCGGCGATGACGAAACAAGTAAGGATGATTCCGCGAACAAGCGCCCCGATTACGGTACAGCGACCGTATATGCGCCGGGCGACTCGGTTCTTCTCATCACATCCGACCTCTCGACCGAGGTTATCAACCTTAAGGGAGCGATGGATGAATTTCTTGTTAAGGGCAAAAAAGGCGGCCTGACGCAGGGTTCTATTTACACCCCCAATCAGGAGCTTGAGCTTCTTATACAAGTAAAGCAGGAGGATGAGTCAAGACCCATTCTTGCAACAGCACAGAAGTATCTCGAAAGAATAGAGCAGGATTCCTATTTTGATCAGAGATACGTAGTTTACGCAGACAGCGGTCAAATCGTTATCTGCTACGACGAAAACGAATATACGAATCTCCAGGTAGCGGATTACGTTCTCCGGGAGTTCACCGAAAAGTACGTTGCGGGCAGAGAATATCTCGCACTTCCCAAGGGTGTTGTAATGTCGGGTACCATCGACCTTATCGCACTTCAGGAGGATATTGACCGCGACTATCTCGTTGATCAGTGGAACGAGCTTGAGGAGGCTGCAAAGAAGAAGTACGGCGACGTTGTCGGCGCAGAGATCGTTGATGCATTCCGTACTTATTATTCGATGATAGACGACCGCGTCGTTGGCTGGTGGGCTAATATGTACGACCCCGGCATCGGCGGCTTCTACGGCACAGCCTCGGGACGTGACCACCTCGGCTATCTCCCCAACATTGAGGGTACGGGTCAGATCCTTACTCACTTCACCTCCTCGGGTATGCTTGATACCCTCGGCGGTAACGTGGCCAATGCACTTCCGGACATTATGAAGTATCAGATAGTTTACTACTATAAGAGCCTTCAGAATCCCTCAAACGGCTATTTCTATAATCCCCAGCTCGGAATTTCGGGCACCACCACCTACCGTCTCGGCCGTGACCAGGGCAGATGCACCTCCTGGCTTGCAAGCTTCGGCTCTGCTCCCACATACGATCACCCCACGGGCGTTAAGGGCGACGGCATAACCGCAGACGAATATTGGGACGACCTCGTTGCAAACGGTCTTGCTCCCGAGTCGGCTCGTCCCTACGTTCCCAAGTCTCTTGAGGACTACGAGCAGCACATCACAGGCAAGCTCGGCGGCGAGAGCGCGGCTGTTGCCGTTTCAAAGATAGCTCTCACGGCGTCCGAGGATGCATCCGTGTTCCTTTCCAGCTTTGAGGAGTTTGACATCTGGCTTCAGGGCTATGCTTCCAAGATAGATTCCAATCCCTATTCGGCTTGCTCGAATATCAACGCAACCTATAAGCAGATCGAGGGTGCCGCAAAGAAGCTCGGCAAGAGCGACGATTCTAGCAAGTGGTACTACGGTATGGACTTCTGCGAGATGGTTATTAAGGTTCTTAACGACCATATCAACGACAGAGGTCTCTTCGGAGCATACACTCCCAACCCCGCAGATCCCTTCGCGGGCTGCAAGTATGCAAATACCAACGGTCTTATGAAGGCTATCCCCATCTACAATGCGTGGGAAATTGCATATCCCGAGCCTCTCAAGGCTATTGAGGGATGCTTGCTCGGTATCCAGAGCGACGAGGAATCTAAGACCAACATCTGCGAGACCTACAACATCTGGGAAGCAATGTCTGGCGTTATAAGCAACGTTAAGAATTACGGCACCGAGGAGCAGAAGAAAGTTCTTCTTGGCTATTGGGATGATAACGGCACTCCCTCCGATCCCTATGATGATTTCGAGGTCGTTGGCACCGTTTACGCATCTCTCGGTGAGTTCGGTCCCGAGTCTATTATCAATACCTACAACAAGCAGAGCAGATATCAGTGCGAGGACGGCGGCTTCTCCCACAGCATCAGCGGCGGTGTTCAGGAAAACGGCGGATGCCCCATCGGACTTGGACTTAAGGAGGCTAACGTTGACGCAAACGGCTTCGGTATGCAGTCGGTCATCAACGCAATGCTCAGCTGCTTCGGTCTCCGCTCCTATCAGGTTCCTCTCTTCACAGAGGCTGACTGGATGAGATTCCTTGAGATGGTCTTTGAGCTTGATCCTGTTATCAAGTATTCCTATGACGAGGAGTCGGGCAACAGCGCGATCGATAAGGTATTTACCTTCGAGGACGGTATGCCTGCTCAGGGCTTCACCATCTCAAACGTTGTTACAGGTAACAGCCACGCAGTAGTTGACGCAGTCGGTAAGGACGGCGAGAAGGGTATCTTCCGCTTCACCAAGGCTGTCAACGGCACCAACACCAACCCCGGTATCGTTACCAACGCGACGGTTAAGAGTATGACCGCTTCTAAGACGACCTTTGAGTTTGATATAAAGCTTTCGGATATCACCTCCAAGGCAGAAATAGAGATCAAGCTTGGCACACTCTCAAAGACCAGCGCAAAGCAGATGCCTCTGTTCGTTCTTCTTTCTCTTAAGGGCACGGCGGACGGCTCAGTTATCCAGTATAGAGATTACGCTAACGGCAAGGCGGCAGTCACTGCCTTCGACACACCTGCAAAGGTTGGCGAATGGTTCACCGTTAAGATTGAATATTATGAGGGCGATAAGGATACCTTCAGATTCAGAACCTACATCAACGGCGAGCTTATCTACACCTCCAATTCGCTTTATAGCCAGTCTATCTACGCAGGTGCAGAGGATGTTCCCGATGCAAGCGAGATCCAGAGAGCTGCTATAAGCATTAACTCCAACTTCAAGGGTACCTTCGACTTCGATAACTTCAGCCTTATCCAGTCCACAGGCACCATCGACGATATGGGCATTGGACGTCCCGGCTCCACTGTGGTTCCCGAGGATAAGCCCGACGAGCCCGAGGTCGTCGTTCCCGACATCATTCCCGAGGGTATCACAACTCCCGCGGCGGCTGATGCAATTAAGTTTGACACTATCCCCGATAAGAGCGTGACCAAGATCACCTCTCAGGACTTCCTTAACACCTATTTCCTCACCACAACAACGGCAGGCGACAAGGTGCTTTACATCGACAAGCAGTCCTATATCGACTCCAATTCGGGCGTTATATTCAACCAGTATCCCACAAAGATCGAGGCTGATGCCAAGATCGCGATCTTCGAGGCGGATTACTATATCTCCGGTTACGAGCAGGTAGAGGTTATTCAGTTTACTCTGTCCGGTAAGACTGTGGGTAACGATAACTCTCCGTATATGATCCTTCTCAAGGCAGACGGCAAGGATAAGGGCTCGGCATTCAAGATCAGCAATCAGTATTGGGATGCATCCCAGAGCAAATACATCACCACCGAGATGGTAGACACCGGCGCACAGGTTGGAAGTTGGTTCAGATTCAGAATTGAGTATGAAGTAACCGCCACCGACGCAAGCGGTGTTCCCACTGCTATGGAGTACAGAGCATACGTAAACAATAAGCTCGTGCTTCAGGACACCAGAGTCCGCGGTAAGAATATTTACAGCGGCGCGGCTGTTATTCCTTCGGTCGTTGATGTTTCGGCGATGAACTTCTCCTTCAATGCATCCAACAGGGGTCGCTTCGCGGTTGATAACTTCAGCTTCAGAAAGCTTGTTGCAAACGACTACGTAGCAGGCGATCTCGTTATTCCCGACCCCACCATCGGCTCAGGCTTCAATGCTCCCGAGGGTGCTATCACCTTCGACGAGAAGTTTGAGGATATGGTAGCGGCCGGCACCGTTAAGGTTGACCTTAAGGAAAGCACGCAGAACACCTTCGCAGTCGTTGATAAGAACGGCGCGAAGATGCTTCAGATGGTTAAGACCGAGGCGGGCAAGCAGGAGGTCTTTGAGCATCACGTATCCGATGCGGCAGGCTCATATAAGACCGTTGTTTACGAGGCGGTGCTTGCATACGCTCCTGCGGTAGGCTCAACTACTCAGAACTTTGAGTTTGCTCTCCACGACGAAGCAACCGATGAGAAGATAGTTTACACGCTTATTAACTTTGGCGGCGCAGACGGTGCGCTCCGTATTCAGGCATACAAGAGAGTGGCTTCGGGTACGACAAACAGCGGCTTCAAGTCTCCCTCTGTTGCGGTTAAGGCGGGCGAGTTCTTCAAGCTTCGTTGCGAATATATCGTTGGCGAGACCGTTGGCTGCACCAAGATCTACATCAATGATGAGCTTCTCATCGATGGCGATTACTATTCGGGCACCAAGGTTGGCGACGCATATACCGACACACCTTACGATGCAGTAGGCTATGCGGTCCTTCTCAACTACGGCGCATTCCAGGGCGAGACCTACATCGATTACTCCTACATCAAGACAGAGGCTGCTCCCGCGGCTCCCGTTGAGCCCGAGAAGGTCATCACCTTCGATCAGGCATACGAGGATGTCCTCACCGTTTCCACCAATGCCGATTTTGCAGACAAGAACACTTGGACTGTCGTTGACGTTGACGGCGACAAGAAGCTCTACGTCTCAAAGCAGGGCAAGGATACCAGCGGCACAAGCTGGAACGGCGGCACGACCCTTAAGGTAGGAGTTACCGAGAGGGAAAGCAATCCTACCATTATGGTATATGAGTTCGATATGCAGATAAAGGAAGCAACCGCCTTTGATAACCAGATCACTATGGGACATCAGGGCGTGTTCGGCAACGCATATACTCCCTTCCTTTATTCAATAAGCGGACTTAAGGCAAACACCGATTATCATATTACCTTCACATATAAGGTAACGGCTACCGATGCAAGCGGTATTCCCACCGCTATCGAATACACCGTTTACGTTAACGATAACGATCCCATCACAAATAACACCGTTCATCCCAAGGCAACGAAGCTTAAGGTAAACGGCGGTACGTACGAGCTTCCCACGGTTGCTCAGGTTGAGAGCATTACCTTCGCTCTTAACAATTCCTTCCTTGGAAACGTTTACTTCGATAACTTCCGCCTTGCTCTCCTTGCAGAGTGGGCACCCGAGGTACCCGAGGAGCACGAGCACGTATACGTTGACGGCAAGTGCGAGTGCGGCGCAGAGGATCCCGACTACGTAGCACCTGACACAAGCGTGCTCACCTTCGACTCTATGCCCGAGGAATCTGTCCTTAAGATAGCCTCCACAGGCTTCACTGCCGAAGGCGTTGTTGGTGAAAACACCTGGACCATCGCGACTGTTGAGGGTAGCGACAACAAGGTGCTTTACATCAAGAAGGGCGCGAACGGTAAAAACGAAGAGGGCACCGAGCTCAACACCAACTGCGGCGTTTCTCACACCCTTAAGGTGACAAAGACCGAGGAAGACGCAAACGTTGCTGTGTTTGAATCCAAGTTCCTTCTTAAGAACATTACGGGTAATTCCGGAATTCAGCTCAGACTTTACGGTGCAAGCACCACGGCTGCTAACGCACCCGTTATGATCTGGCTCACCACAGGCAGCAAGACTGCCGACGGCTCCGAGTTCACATACGCCGACTACGTAAACGGCGCGATGAACAAGTCGGGCGAGTATTACAACGTAAAGAGCGGCGCAACCATCGGCGAGTGGTTCACTCTCCGCATTGAGTACAGAGTGACCGAGACCGACGAGAGCGGCAAGCCCACGGCTATTGAGTACAGAACCTACGTTGACGGTAACCTTGTTGCAACAAGCTCTGCGATCTACGGCAAGAATATTGTTGCGGGAACCTATGCGCTTCCCAAGGCGTCCGAGATCACTACGTCGATCTTCGCCTTCAACAACGCATATCTTGGCGACTTCTATCTTGACGATATGAGCCTCCAGCTTCTCCACGAGGATCCCGAAGAGGTACCCGAGCCCGAGGATAACACCGTTACCTTCGATGGTGATTACTCAAGCATTCTCACTATTTATACCCATCCTAACTTTACAGAGCTCAACACCTGGACTGTTGTTGACGTTGAGGGCGACAAGAAGCTCTTCATCGACAAGGCAGGCAAGGACACCAGCGGAACCACCTATAACGGCGGCACGTCTTTGACCATTAAGGTAACGAAGACCGAGTCTGCTCCCAAGGTTGCTGTGCTTTCATTTGATCTTAATATGACCGAAATTACGGCGGTCGATAGCCAGATCACTATGAACCACAACGGCAAGACAGGTAAGAACTATTCTCCCTTCCTGCTTACACTTCCCAAGGGTGCTGACTACCGCAACAAGGAGATCCACTACGTTATCACCTACGAGGTAACAGCTACCGACGATGCAGGTGTGCCCACCGAGATCAAGTACAGCATGCAGATCGGTGATGCAGATCCTGTTGTATCCACCACTGTATATGATAAGGCAACAAACCTTGTTCAGAACGGCGGTACAGTAAATCTTCCCAAGGTTTCCGAGATCGATTCGATAATCGTTGCGCTTAACAACAGCTTCCTTGGCGACGCATACTTCGATAATATCAAGCTTGAGCTTCTCCACGAGGAGCCCGAGGGACCTGAGCACACCCACAACTTCGTTGAGGGCAAGTGCGAGTGTGGCGAAGAAGATCCCGATTACGTTCCCCCCGTTCTTAAGTTTGACGAGATGCCTGCGACTGAGTTATTCGTTATCACAACGGGTGACGCCGCAGAGGCTCCCTACACTATCGGCGAGAACAAGTGGGAGATAATAACCGTTGAGGGCACCGACAATAAGGTACTTCATATCAGCAAGAACTGCAATGGTCAGCTTAACGAGGGCTACGTTAATTCAAGCGGCAATCCCCAGACCAGCTCCTCCAACTGGGGCATTAGCACAAAGACCTACGTAACAAGCGAGGTAGCGGATGCTAACGTTGCAGTTTTCGAGGCAAAAATACTTCTTAAAAACATTACATCTAACTCAGGTATTCAGCTCAGACTCTACGGTGCAAGCACCACGGCGGCTAATTGCCCCGCACAGTTCTACTTCGACACCGCAAGCGTAGCTGACGGTTCCGAGTTCAGATACAGACATTCCTACAACAACGCGTGGGATCAGGACGAGATTCTTGGCAATTGCAAGGGCCCGATGGGCGCATATATCGGCGAATGGTTCACTCTCCGTATTGAATACAGAGTGCTTGCGGCTGATGAAAACGGCATACCCACCGAGATCGAATACAGAACCTACGTTGACGATAAGTGCGTTTGGGTAAGCAGCAGAGTTTACGGTGCAAACATCGTTAAGGGCACTGCAAACCTTCCCAAGGTTTCCGAAATCTCTATGATGAGCCTTGCGTTCAACAACGACTACATCGGCGACTTCTACCTTGACGATATTAGCCTTCAGCTCATTCACGAGGAGCCCCACGATCACAACTTCGTTAAGGGCGTTTGCGACGTTTGCGGCGTTATCGACCCCACCTACGTTCCTCACGAGCACGTCTTCGTTGACGGCAAGTGCGAGTGCGGCGAGGCAGATCCCGACTACGTTGCACACGAGCACGTATACGTTGAAGGTAAGTGCGAGTGCGGTGCAGAGGATCCCGACTATGTTGCACACGAGCACGTATACGTTGAAGGCAAGTGCGAGTGCGGTGCAGAGGATCCCGACTATGTTGCACACGAGCACGTATACGTTGAAGGCAAGTGCGAGTGCGGTGCAGAGGATCCCGATTACGTACCCGAGACTCCTGACGTTTCCGAGCACACCCACGTCTTCGTTGAAGGCAAGTGCGAGTGCGGCGAAGAAGAAGTTGTTTAAGGTCAGCGATATCAACTACGTTGGCTTCGCGTTCAACAACAAGAACCTTGGCGTCTTCTATCTTGACGATATGAGCCTTCAGCTCATTCACGAGTAGTTCCACGATCACAACTTCGTTAAGGGCGTTTGCGAAAATAAGAATTCGCCGTTCGTTGCGGTCATTGCGGGCCTTGAAGCGGGAAATTCTTATCATATCGTCCTTACCTATCGCGTAACGGCGGTGGACGGAGGCGGAGCTCCAACCGATATTGAATACGCCGTCTACGTCAACGGCGAGGTATCCGTCTTGAAAACAAAGGTGAGCACGGGCGCCACTAACCTGAAGGTGAACGGCGGAACGCTTGATCTGCCGAGGGTCGATCAGGTTGAGTCTGTGACCTTTGCTCTCAATAATGCCTTCTGCGGCAAGGCGTATATAGATAATATGAGGCTTGCGCTTCTTGCAAGCTACGAGCTTCCTAGGTAGCCTGCATACGTTAAGCAAACCAAATAATTTTGCGCGCCCTATCGGTTTTTGCCGAGGGGCGCGTTTTCTTGCTTTTTGTGATTTTTTAGTGCAACTGTCTCTCGTTCTTTGCGAATTTTGAAATACGGTTCGCACAATATTCAGTTCGTCAAAGTGCTGAAATTTTGCGCGTTTGGTTGTTAATTTTGAACAAACAAAAAATAAAAAAGCATTAAAAAGACAAAAAACGAACTATTTAGTTATTGACACGAAAAAAACGCCGTGCTATAATGTGGTTACTTATATAATTATATATAAAATAATTTTGGCGGTCTGCCGAGAGTTGAATCCGTCTCGCAGATCACCTTATTATAGGACGTGAGGGTAAAACGTTATGCCGCTTGCGTCTGCCGCAGAGAGGGTTGTACAATATTCTGCGCACTGTGAAAGGTCGGTGTTACGCCGAATTTTACAAAAGCTCCTGCTAAACACACTTCAATTTTTAATTCTGAAAGGAGAGAATTATGAAGAAGTATTTGATCAGCTTGCTCGTTCTCGTTATGACGCTGCTTTGCTTTGTTGCTTGCGGCGATGACGAAACAAGCAATGATGATTCCGCGAACAAGCGCCCCGATTACGGCACAGCGACCGTATACGCGCCGGGCGACTCGGTTCTTCTCATCGCATCCTACTTCTCGCCTGAGGTTAACGACCTTAAGGGAGCGATGGATGAATTTCTTGTTAAGGGCAACAACGGCGGCCTGATGCAGGGTTCTATTTACACCCCCAATCAGGAGCTTGAGCTTCTTATACAGGTAAAGCAGGAGGATGAGTCAAGACCCATTATTGCAACAGCACAGAAGTATCTCGAAAGAATAGAGCAGGATTCCTATTTTGATCAGAGATACGTTGTTTACGCAGACAGCGGTAAGATAGCTATCTGCTTTGACGAAAACGAATATACGAATCTCCAGGTAGCGGATTACGTTCTCAAGGAGTTCACCGAAAAGTACGTTGCGGGCAGAGAATATCTCGCACTTCCCAAGGGTGTTATAATGTCGGGTTCCATCGACCTTATCGCCCTTCAGGAGGATATCGACCGCGACTACCTCGTTGATAAGTGGACCGAGCTTGAGGAAGCTGCAAAGAAAAAGTATGGAGATGCTGTCGGTGAAGAGATCGTTGATGCATTCCGTACTTATTATTCGATGATAGACGACCGCATCGTTGGCTGGTGGGCTAATATGTATGACCCCGGCATCGGCGGCTTCTACGGCACAGCCTCGGGACGTGACCACCTCGGCTATCTCCCCAACATTGAGGCTACGAGTCAGATCCTTACTCACCTCAGCTCCTCGGGTATGCTTGATACCCTCGGCGGTGACGTGTCAAAGGCACTTCCGGACATTATGAAGTATCAGATAGTTTACTACTATAAGAGCCTTCAGAATCCCTCAAACGGCTATTTCTATAACCCTCAGCTCGGCGTTTCGGGCACCACCACCTACCGTCTTGGCCGTGACCAGGGCTGCACCTCCTGGCTTGCAAGCTTCGGCTCTGCTCCCACATACGATCACCCCACGGGCGTTAAGGGCGACGGCATAACCGCAGACGAATATTGGGACGACCTCGTTGCAAACGGTCTTGCTCCCGAGTCGGCTCGTCC
>JAFQRL010000016.1 GCA_017410065.1 Clostridia bacterium
AGGTAACAAGATCGTTGCGGGTAATCTTGACGTAGAGCTTCATATGTATGACGGCTCGGCATACGTTGATATTTCCAACGCAACAAATCCCATCTTCGGTGCAGACGGTCTCGCTGCTGCGGCAGACGGCTCGTCCACACTTTGGGAGCCAGGCAAGACACAGGTAGTATATCTTGCTATCAAGAACGCAGGCTCTCTTGCACTTAAGTATAAGGTAGCTCTCAACGTCACGGGCATTGAGAAGGATCTTGACAAGGTGCTTACATACACCATCACACCCGATGCACAGGCTCCTGCAAATATGCTCTCGGGTTGGGACGCAACAGGCGCAAAGAGCGTTAAGCTCGGCTCGCAGCTTGTATCTGCGACAAGCGTTGCTATGCAGCCCGGCGACATCCACTACTTCGCACTTGCAGTTCATATGGATGAGCTTGCGGGCAACGAGTATATGAACGCATCTATCAGCTTCGATCTTAACGTGCTTGCAACTCAGCTTGCATCCGAGTCCGATTCCTTCGGTAACGACTACGATAAGATCTTTGAGGTAGCCACCGCAGAGGAGCTTGCTGATGCCGTTCGGGAAAACGGTATGATCGAGCTTGCGGGTGATATCGAGCTTCCCGCAGATTTCACCACTCTTATGGCGGGCACAAGAAGCGGCAGCTCCTATACGGGAGACGCCTTCAAGGGAACTCTTGACGGTAACGGCTTCACCATTTCGGGTGTTACCGATACACTCTTCGGCGTTATCGACGGCGCAAGCATCAAGAATCTTAATCTTGACGCGGCTATCAACGCAAACGGCGATTCTGTTGCGGCTCTTGCAGGCATTATGATCGGCGGCGAGATCAGCAACGTGACCGTTAGCGGTAGCGTAACAGGCGACGAGGCTGTTGGCGGTCTTGTCGGACGTGTTCTTGCAGACGGCACTATCACAAACTGCACAAACAACGCGGATGTGACAAGCACAGGCGGAAGTGATGCGGCAGGCGGTATCGTCGGTAAGGCGTACTACACCAAGGACGGTGCCGAGATAAATATTTCGGGCTGTGTTAATAACGGCGCGATCGTTGGCACTTATGCGGCGGGCGGTATCGTTGGCTTCTCTGCGGCAAACGTGGTTGATTGCACCAACAACGCAGACGTGGTTTGCAATAACGGCACCACAGCGGGCGGTATCATCGGCGAGCAGACCAACTACGGCGAGGTCAGCGGCAATAAAAACCTTGGCGATATCGCAGCAAACGGCGGAAACGGCAACGCGGGCGGTATCATCGGTTGGATCCGTTATCAGGACAACGCCTCGGCATATCCCGTGAACGAGATCATTCTCGTTGACGGAAACCGCAACGAGGGTAACATCACGGGCGGCTATTGCGCGGGCGGTATCGTCGGTCTCGTTTACGAGCAGGGCGTGATCACAAATAACGTAAGCTATGCAAATACTATTGCGGCGGGCACAGGCTTCGGCAGCGGTATCGCGGGCGGTCTTCAGGATATGAATAACGGCCTCAGCCTTCCTGCGGCAGTTCGCTTCACCGTAACCGACAACACCACCGATGCTGCAAGCATCAGCGGCGTTTGCACCGATGAAGTTGCATATAATAACGGTCCTCACGATCCCACCTTCGCGCTGATCGATAACAACACCGTTATGGCGAGCGCATCCTCCAACGATGAGGTCGAGAACGCGATAGACGCTGCCGTATCGGGCGACACTGTATATATCTCCGCAGGCACATATACCCTTCCTTCCTCGGTTTCGGGAAAGGATATTAAGATCGTGGGTCTCGGTGACTCCAAGATCAACGTTTCCACAATGGGCGTAAACTCCGCTAACCTCACCTTTGAGGATATTGCCGTAGACTTCGGCACAGGCGGCGGCTTCACGAAGGGAATACAGCATTCGGGCGAGGTCGTTTACAACAACGCAACCATCGTGGGAAGCGTTTCTCTCTACGGCGCAAAGGAGGTATTCAATAACTGTACCTTCGATCTCACGGGCATCGTTGATTACATCTGGACCTACGGCGCATCCGAGGTTGAGTTCAACAACTGTACCTTCAACACCTGCGGTAAGGCTATCCTTATCTACAACGAGGGCTCCGTTGGCTCCTCCAAGGTAACTGTTAACGGCTGTACCTTCAACGCATCCGCAAGCGCGCTTGCAGGCGGACACACCGTGGCGGCGATCGAGATAGACAGCAGTCTTGTTAATAGCTACGAGCTCATCACCAAGGGCGAGAACAAGGTTGACGAGGACTTCGCAGGTCTTTGGAGGATCAAGAACTCCAAGGTTGATAACGTTACCGTAAACGGCGTTGTTTATAATAAGGTAACTATCGACGGCGTGAGGATCGCGTACACCACAGCAGATCTCACCGAGGCTATCAATTCCGCAAATTCGGGCGACACTATTCTTCTTGACGCAGGCGATTTCGTTATGAGCACATCAAGAAGCAATATCACCTTCAAGGGCGCGGGCGAGGGTGCGACCAATATTGAGTACACCATCCAGCACTCGGGACTTGGTGTAGGCTCTATCTGGAATGAGTCTCACTTTGAGGACGTTACCTTCACAAACACCGTATTCACCTGTATGGAGGGCGGCGGAAAGTCCACCTTCAAGAACGTGACCTTTGCGGCGGGCGTGAGACGTGCATACGGCAACTCTGTTGTGTTTGATAACTGCACCTTCGGCTCTAACAGCGAGGGCTATGCATTGCACTTTGAAACGGATGCTCCCTCCACAGGCACCATTACCATTAACGACTGTGAGTTTGAGGGCGGCAAGATCCACCTCGGCGGTGCAAGAACTTACGCCTTCACAGGCTGTGATTTCAAGGCAGGCACAGATCTTCAGGTATGGGGCACTATCGTGCTTGATGGCTGCACCGTTGACGGCGTGGCTGTAACGGCGGCTAACGTGGCTACACTCTTCCCAAATCTTAACCTTGCAAAGGCAACCGTAAGATAAGGGCGAGCAGCGGTGGCTGCTATATAAAAATAAATGACCCGAATTCGGGTCTTCGGAGAGAGCGAGGGCTTATAGCGTGTTATCCTTAACGGAGAACACGCAGTTAAATCCGTCTTCGACGGGTGAAATCCACCTATGGTGGATGAAATCGCTTTCGCGATGAAATCCTGCTTCGCAGGGTTGTATATAGACGGATTTGATTTCATCCAAGGCGACGCCTTGGATTTCATCTGAACGAAGTGAAGATTTCATCGTTGCCGTGCAACGATTTCATTAAACCAACAGAAAAGAGCAAACATTCAAGATCTTTCGTCTTGCGTGGTTGCTCTTTCTGTTTGTAATAAGGGTTTGGGCATAGCCCATATTTGCGTTTGACCGGTCAAATGCGATGCTTGCATTTTTGGTAAATTGTAAATTCTCCGATAAGGATACCATCCCATAACGAGCCCTCGCTTTTTTGTCATTTACGGCGAAAATATGGAGAAAAACGGACAGACTGGAATATCGTGCAGATATTTTGGAAAATTTAGCATTGCATAATCTTTTCTTTTGGTATATTATATAGTTGTATATATTTAATGCAAATCAAAATTCGTTTACGGCGGGGCAGAGAATTTGCTTCTTGCGGCAAGCGAAAGAATTTTTTTGGAAAGGTAGTTTTAAAATGGAAAAGAAGGAACTTATTATGAATGGCTCGGGCGTTGAGGAGATCGGCTTCCCAGGTTGGCCCCAATTCGCTCCCGAGGTGCCCGAGGAGGTATCGAAGGTACTCACGTCGGGTAAGGTAAACTATTGGACGGGTAAGATAGGTATGGAGTTTGAGGATGCCTTCGCCAAGTGGATGGGCGCGAAGATGGCTATCTCCTGCACCAACGGCACGGCGGCACTTCATATCGCGCTTTCCTCTCTCGGAGTGGGAGCGGGTGATGAGGTCATCGTTCCCTCCTACACCTTTATAGCATCCTCCTTCTCGGTAGTTCAGGCGGGAGCCGTTCCCGTGTTCTGCGACGTTACCGAGGATCACACCATAGATCCCGCGAAGATCGAGGCTCTTATCACCAAGCGCACCAAGGCGATCGTGGTCGTTCACCTTTACGGCGTGGTCTGCGATATGGGTCCTATTCTTGAGATCGCTAAAGCGCATAATCTTTACGTCGTTGAGGACTGCGCACAGTGCATCGGCGGTGAGTATAAGGGCACGAAGGTCGGACTTGTCGGAGACGTTGGATGCTTCTCCTTCTGCCAGTCCAAGCAGTTCACCACAGGCGGCGAGGGCGGTTGCGTTGTTACAAACAACGAGGATCTCGGCTGGGAGTGCCGCTCCTTCCGCGACCACGGCTACGACGTGCGCACCAGAATGAATATGCTCGCTCTTGAGGAAAAGCTTCCTTACATACACAGGCGCGTGGGCTTCAACTACCGCCTCACAGAGATGCAGTCGGTGATCGGTCTTTGCGAGCTTCGCCGCTACGACGATTGGAACCTTGCCCGCAGATTTGAGTATGCGGCAATGTACGATAAGGCTCTCGGCAACCTTCGTGGCATCAAGGCTATTCCCCTGAATACTGCGGAAAGAAAGAATTCCTATTGGTGGTATCCTATCCTTCTCGATCTTGACGTTGTGGACATCACCGCAAAGGACTTTATTAAGGAGCTTATCGGAATGGGAATTCCTTGCTCGGGTATTCTTTGGCCCGAATCCTATCTTGAGCAGGCTTATCAGAACGGCGTTGGCTTCGGCGACGCACAGTTCCCCTTCAAGTCCAAGGAATACACCGACCCCAAAACGGTTGATTATTCCAAGGTGGTTTGCCCTGTGGCAAGGTCTCTGCGCGATCAGACCGTCTCCCTCTTCCTCCATCCCTCTTGGGAAAAGGAGCATATAGAGAAGGTTATTGCGGCTGTTAAGGAAGTTATCGCGAAGCACACAAGGTAAATTGGCTCTTTGTCAATAGTTGGGGTGAAAAAAGATTAAAAAAAGCCGAGCTGTCCGTAAATTTGGATAGCTCGGCTTTTCGCGTGCCTTAAGTTTATATTTACTCTGTGGGTATGCGCTTGACGTAAACGTCGCCCTCGATTATTTGTCCGTCAAGTCCTTCGGTAATTTGGTTACCGTTTGCATCGAAGTAGCCCGCGCCCTCTGCAAGAGCCTGCTGCAGGGTGCCGTAGTACAAGGTTAATCCGCCGGGGAAATAAGCTCCCTCGCCTGTTTCGGGGTCAAAGCCGAGCTTGCCCGTCGGGTCACCGGCAAAGTCTTGTTCTCCGCCGTTGAACGTTCCGCCGATGATCGTCCAGGTGTTGTCGCGAAGGGATATCGCCGTTACGCCTGCCTCCACAGATCCGCCGCTGAAAACAAACTCGGGGGTGTTCTGAGGATTGATTGCAACCCAATTTGTTTTAAAGCTTCCGCCGTTAATAATAATACTCTTTGCTTCAAAGCCGTGTACACAGAAACCGCGGTCATAGGTCGTTTCAAAGTGACCGCCGTTTACGGTCAAGCTGCCTTGGGTTGAGACGGAGAGAACGTAGGCTGAATTGGTGATATATTTACCGCCGCCGGCGCTGTCGTTGACAATAAGGGTCGCCGATTTCACTTTGATGCCTACGCCGTCTGCTGCTATCAGATCAAAGGTATATCCGTTAAGATCCAGAGCGACCACTCCGCTTTCGATAGTGAACGCAGGCGCATCCTTGGTCTCGAATACGTACGAAATGCTATCGGTAAGCTTTATTGTTGCGACATTGTCCGCTGTTCCCGTGAGCTGTGCCTCGGCAATAGCCTGAGCAAAGCCTTCGGCTGTGCTAACGTAATAGGTGTTTATTGCTTCATCGTAGAGAAAGCTGAATTTTTTAACGACAATGCTGCCCTCCAGCTTCTTTGCGCCTGCTTCAACCGTAACGGGCTCATCGTTAATGAAGTAACCGTGGCCGCCACCAATAAGCTGATCTATAGGTGCGCAGTTGTCGGTCAGCGCTATTCCGCCGGGGAAGCTGCCGCCGATAATGAGCGGATGAATGCTATCCTTTGGTCCGTTGTTGCTTATACTGCCGATGATCGTACCGCCGGAAATTATGATCTCTTTGGGAGAGGTGTATAGAATAGCGATCTTTCCCTGAAGAGTTCCTCCCTTTATATAAAGGCTTGCTGTATTGGTAGAGACACCATAAAGTTTATCACACTTAACAGTTGCAGTTCCCTCGATAACTATGGTAGAATTTTGATGTCCCTGTATTCCGTATGCAACGGAAGAATCAATAGTTCCGCTTGATATGGTCAATCCCGCGTTGGGGAGAACGCTAACACCGTACTGGCTTTTCAGCGTACCGTCATCCGCGGTATCAACGATGGTGAGATATCCGGATTTGATCATAATGACGTAGCTGTAATCCGCTGTGTTTTCGATTGTATTGCCGTTGAGGTCAAGTGTGAAGTAGCCGTTTGCAGATAACGGTTTGCTTGACGTGTAATTATCCAGAAGCCTGACGGTTGCGGGATTGCTCTCGGTCGTGTCTGCTACCGCAAGAAGCGCGTCGGTGATGGAGGTGAGGTAAAGATCCTTGCCGTCTATCTTTACAAGCACGGTGGCGGTCTTTTCACATTCCTCACAGTCAAGGCTTGTCGCGCCGACGGTGTGGCTCTCTTTTGCCTCTATGAGCGTAAGCTTGCAGGTGGAGCAGATAACGGGTGTCGTGCAGTCGCCGTCGTCCTCGCCTGCGTGCTCTCCCTCATTCAGATGAACGGTGCAATTATCTCTCTTGCACTCGTGCCAATGAAGCTCGGAGTCGGATTTGTACTCGGGGTCGATATCGTGGTTCTGATCTGCGGGAATAACGACCACGGTGCAATGCTTGCAGATAACCTCGGTGAGGCAGTCGCCGTCGTCCTCGCCCGCCTCGTGAGCGTCTCTTGCGGGGATCGCGGGCTCGTCGCAATTATCGCAGGGCACGGAGGTGGTGCAGTCGCCGTCGTCCTCAAGTGGGGCGTGACCGAGAGAGTCGCCCGTGGTTGCTCCGCAATCCTTGCAGGTCGAGGGAAGGGTGCAGGTCGCGTCTGCATAATCGTGGGGTGCCGTTCTGCTCTCTCCACATTCGTTGCAGGAGGTGTCGCAGAGGTCTGTGTAGGTATGCTCACATTCTCCGCAGGAGGCGAGCGTGAGGGCGAGTGCAAAAAGTAACGCACAGATGCCGATCAATCGTGTGATGGTCCTCGTTTTTTTCATTGTTTAGATCTCCTTATAATATCAAATTTATTATTTTTCGTTGTTTTCACAGGCGGTGCAGAGCCCGAAAAGCAATTCGCCTCGCCTGAAGTTTGAGCACCGACCGCAACGGTCTTCGTCGGGTCTACCCGAATATTTCTCGCAGGCAAGCTGCATCTCGGTGACTATTCTTTCGCCGCCGTCGGTGAAGACGGGGCAGAGCTTCAGGTCGGGATAGATCGGAACGGGGTCGTTATAAATACTGTTCCGCTCAAAATCCTCGTAGTAACCGTAGTAGATCTCAAAGGTCCTGCCAAAAACGCAAGCCCTTGCGAAAAGGTCGCCCTCCTTTGGCTTTACCATTATCCGTCCTCCTTTCGGCTTTTACTGTCTTGCCCGATGGCACCGCCCGAGGAGCTCAAAGCCCCGACGGCACCTCGCTCGGTTTGCTTACGATAATATTTTATCACGGCGCGGCATTTTTTGTCACTATAAAAACGACCCGAATTTCCGCAATTTTTATTGCGAAAAACGACCCGAAAAACGCAAAGAGAAAAATTCGGAGAAGAAGTGCTATGGATACGTATATATAGAAAAAGGAAGAAAGCCTTCCCAAAAAATCGGGAAAACTTTCTTCCAGCGCAAGCTTTTTGATTGTTAAGATGGGTTTAACTGTTCGCTTTGGCGAATAGCTTTGAATAAAAATCTATTCGCATTGGCGAACAAGCGCTTAAATTATCTCGGAAAAATCATCCTCGGAGCAGTTCGCCTTATTTGCGATCTGGGTGATGAGATAGCGCACCATAGACTCCGAGAGGTAGAGCATCTCGCCTATCTGCTTCGGTCTGAAGCCGAAGGTCTTAAGCTTTGCGATCTCGTGCTCTCTCGGGGTGAGGTTGGTTGCAAGCTGCTTATTTCTCACGCGACCCGAAAGCTTCGCCCAGCCGAGGCGGTATTTTTCATAGAGCGAGAGGATCTCGTCCGTGGCATCCTTATCCGCGAGGAGGAGCCTTTCCTCCAGAAGACCGTTGAAATGCCTGACGTACTCGGTGAGGATACCGTAGAGTCTGTCGGGGAGGGCGAGAGAGATGGCGCGGTCTATATGCTTGATCGCCTTTTCTCTTTCGCCGAAATTATGGTATGCCACAGCGCAGGACATACGCAAGAAGATTTCGGGTATAACAGTTTTATCAACCACCGCCTGGGTGATAAGCGGCTCGATGGTGCTTGGTATCATTCTCATAACCCCGAGACCCTGCACGCCCTCGTGCTTGACCTCGCCCGACGCGATCGCGTATGCGCACATATAAAGGTACTTCACGTAAAACACCTTTGCGGCGGGGTGGGCGTCGGGGGGCAGAGGCTCGAAGCTGCCCGAGGTAAACCACTCGGGGTAGTCCTTATTATCGTATACCGAGCTATCTATTATAGCAAGGGAGAGGGAGACTATCTCGCTATCCTCCTTGGTTTTGCAGGGAGCCTCGCAGATATGCTTTTTCGCCTCCGCCCAAAGCTCGTGGTCGCCTCTCCATATAGCGCATTGAGCAAGGAGCATACCGCCGCCGAGAATGGCGTAAAAGCCCGAATGAGAATTGAGGAAGAATCTTGCCTTTTCGTATACCTTATCTATTTCTCCGCGCCTGTATGCGAGCTGTGCCTCAAAGAGGGCGTGCGCCTCGGGGCGGTTTATAAGCATCTCGGCACACTCCGCCGCACCGCCCGCCTTGTTATATAGGTTCGTCATATCAAGGAAGGGGCTTCGCCTTGGCATCGGCAGCTTTTCCTCGTCTGTTCTGTATGCGTTGGGAAGAATTGCTCCCGAGGGTATCATCCAGGATCTGCCGAAGCGATAAGCTCCCTTGACTCTGCCGCCTGCGCAAAGTATCTGCACACGCCTGGGGCTGACTCCCCATTTTTCAGCCGCTGCCTTAACGGTTATAAAATCCATATAAAAAGCTCCTTTCGCTTTTTCGGAGACTTGCTTTTTGCGAATATCAGAAAAAAATATGTTCGCTTATGCGAATAACTATTTTAATTATATAGTCTTTTTATAATAATGTCAAGCGACTTTGAAAAAAATTTTGAGAAGTCTGCGATAAAACGTCTCGCTTGCCGATTAGTTAAATGAAAACAGTCCGAGAAACGATATCACTATGGGACTTCGTTTTAAGGCGAAAAAGAAAGGATGACAGATATGAAAAGACTATTGATTTCACTTTTACTTGTACTTACGATGACTGCGGGACTTCTTGTTTCCTGCGGTACGAACGACGAGGCGAAGAGCCCCGAGGATTCTGCGGCGGCGGTGTTCACCATTGACGTAAACCCCGGTGTTCGGGTGTTCGTTGATGCGGAAAGCAAGGTCATCTCGGTTGAGGCGACCAACGATGACGGCGAGGCTATTCTTGCGGAGCTTGATCTTTCGGGCGAGAAATACGAGGCGGCTGTTGAGGAGATAATCGACAAGCTCAACGAGGAGGGCTATCTTAAGGATGAGGTGAGCTCGGTGCTCATTTCCATTGAGAAGAATGCTCTTGAGGTTTCTGCGAAGCTTGAAGCAAAGGTAAACGAGGCGTTTGAAAAGCACGGCAAGCACGCGTCGGTTATCGAGCAGGAGCTTTGCGAGCTTGATAAGAAGGTTCGCGGCGAGATAGAAAAGATCGCTGATAAGCACCACATCTCCGAGGGCAAGGCTCGCCTTATCGAGAGAATAAGAGAGGAATTCCCCGAGCTTTCCGAGGAGGAGCTTGCGGCTCTTTCCATCTCCGATCTCCGCGTTCTTCTTGACGAGGTCTCCGATGAGGTGAAGGCTCACTTCAACAAGATCGGCAAGGCTATCAAGGATGCATACGTTGAGAAGGAGGCTGCTATTAACGCGGCTCTTCAAAGCCTTGAGATCGACCCCGAGAATATTACTCATCTTCGCGCTCACATCTCAAGAGAGGACGGCAAGATGATCTTCGACGTTGAGTTCGTGCACGAGGGTCTTGAATATGAATTTGAGATAGACGCGGTTAGCGGCGAGATCCTTTCGGTTGAGTCCGAGGAGTTCGTTGAGCCCGATTTCGATAAGATCGTTGGCGATTTTATCAATAAGCATAAGGATAAGATCGATTTCGACTTCGATTTCGAGGTTGATTTTGACGGCGTGAAGGATAAGGTCTTTGATCACTTCTTCGGCGAGGGCGCAGACGGTCTTCGCGAGAAGATACTCTCCAAGGGCGAGATCATAGACAAGGCGATCTCCGAGCTTGACATTGAGGACGTTCAGCTCTCCGAGGTCGAGGTAAAGCTTATTGATTCCGAGAGCGGCCCTCTGTTCTCGGTTGAGATAGAGACACGTGCAGGCGATGAGTACGAGCTGGTTATAGAGGCATACTCCGGAGTAGTCATCAGGGCAGAACTTAACGGCTCGGAGCTTGCGGTAGATCCTGCTGCGTGATATTTGAAGCCGCATATGCGGTGAAATTCTTCTCCTTGTTTTGGGGCGGTGGGGCTTGCCTCGCCGCCTTTTTCAAGAAACGGGAGACGGTCTGCCGATATTGCGTTAGGAGCTTCCTAAAATAAAAGTAAATTGGTCTTGTTTTTTCTCACCTTTTGTGGTACAATATAACGTGCAGTAAAGTGCGCTTTAGAAAAACTACGGGAGGTGATGAGGTGCTTATCGTATTTGCTATGACGGCAGACGAGCGTCGCACGAGGGATGCGCGGATCGAGGAAGTGCTGGCGGCTATGGCAGAGGGCGACGTTTCGGCTATGGGCGAGCTTTATGAGCTCATAGAGTCGGACGTTTATTCCTATGCTTTATCCAAAACCGCAAGCAAGACCGATGCCGAGGACGTGACCCACGACACCTTTGTTCAGATATGGCGTGCGGCAACTCAATACACCCCGATGGGCAAGCCTCTTGCCTGGGTATTCACGGTTGAGATGAATATTATAAGAAAGCATTTCAATAAGAGCAGCCGATTCATCACCACAGACGAGCATATAGATATTGAGGACGAGGGAAGCAGCTTTGCAGATAGCGTTGCAAACAGCGATCTGATAAACAGGCTTCTTGCGCTCCTCTCCGAGGACGAAAGAGAGATAATAGCTCTACATATCGTTTCGGGACTTAAGCACAGAGAAATAGCGAAGCTTCTCGGAAAGCCACTTTCCACAGTCCTTTCAAAATACAACAGGGCAATAAAGAAGCTTCAGATCGAGGTAAAAGAAAAGGAGGGAGGACTATGAGGCGGCACGAGCTTGAAGAAAAGATAGAAAAAGCCTTTAAGGACGAGCGCCCCGCACTTCGCGAGAGCATAATCGAAGCCTGCAAGAGCGAAGCCCAGCTACCCCGAGCCCCGCTTCCGAAAAAAGAAAAAGCACCCTCGTTTATTGAGAGGTGTCTTGAGGTGGTCTCCTCATCCGTTGGAAGGAGAGTTGCGGCGTTTGCCGTGTGCCTTGTGATGATAGTTGGCGCGGCAATAGGCTTTTCCGCATATTTCGGGAACACCGCCGATGACGGCGGAGCAGTACCCGCAGGCGGCGTTACCACCGTTTATATTGACGTAAATCCGTCTGTTGTGCTGGAGCTTGACAGCGGCGACAAAATAATAAAATGCACCGCGGCAAACTCCGACGGTGAGGACGTGATAGCCTCTCTTAAGCTTTCGGGAAAGCCCCTGGATGAGGGAATAGACGATATTCTCGCCGCGATGTACGAGCACGAATTCATCACATCCGAATCAAATTCCGTGCTTATCAGCATAGACGGCTCCGAGGAGAAAACCGAGCTTCTGCTTGCAGATGCGGCAGAGCGCGCAAATCACTCGCTTGAGTCGCGCGGAGTTGAGTGCTCGGTTATAGCTCAAAGCGTGAGAGTTGACGACGAGATCAAGCGCGAGGCAGAGGAGAGGGGCGTGTCTCCCGGCAAGATGCATCTTATAAATAAGATGGTTGGCGGTATGGATGACTACACTGACGACGATAAGGACGAATTCTCCAAGATGTCTATAAAGGAGCTCAACCTCATTTACTCATCAAGAGGAGAGGGAGACGACCGCTTTGAGGGCGACGTTTCCGCAGGCTCGGTCGGCGGCTATAAGGATAGCTCGGATGGGCTTGAGGCGATGCTTGCCGATCTCGGTATTCTTGATATTGAGGGCTGCGAGATCCGCGTTAAGGTCGGCTGGGAAAGAGCTGACGGCGATCGCAGAATGGTATATATTCTCACGGTAAAGCTGGCGGACGGACTTCTCGTATACACCTATAAGATCGACTGTAAAACAGGCGAGATACTCTCTCGCGAGGTAGGCTCGTTCACCGAAGGTGAAGACGGAGGTAAGTCTCCCGAGGGCGGAAAGGGTCACGAGACTGAAGGCTTCCCCGAGGGTGAGAGGTCTCCCGAGGGCGAAAAAGCTCCCGAGGGTGAAAAAGCTCCCGATGGCGAAATGACTCCCGAGGGTGAGAAGGGCGACGAGCCCGACCACGGCGGAGAGCATTGATAAAAAACGCAGATCTGCGATACGGCAGGTCTGCGTTTTCTGTTTTTAATCGTGAAAAAGATCATTTCTTTCCGAATGAGCCCTTGCTCTCATTTTCGTTTTCATCTTTGTTTTAGGCGACCTTTCCTTTGATGCCAACGAATCTGCCAGAAGCTCCTTGATGTCAACGAGGTCTTGAGAGCTTTCTTCCGAGGAGGCTTTCATATCCTCAAGAATGGTTCTTATGCGATTTACGTTTTCACGATGGTGTATATCGGGCATAGCGGCGACGAAAATCATAGCCAACAAGGGAGATCCAAAAAGACTGAGAACGACAATAGTTCCTCCACAATCATACCCTTTTTCTTCAGCTAATTCATGAGCTTTTATGGCGGTAATTACATAAAGCGCAACCACGACAATAATCAACACGATACAAAAAAAGATTATCATATATCCTCCTGTCCGTTCAAGGTGGTTTTCTCATATTGAGTTTTTGAACGGAATAAATATAGTATACTCAATTATTGAGTAAATGTCAATACTCAAATTTTGAGTATGATAAACTTTTTACGGAAATAATATTGCGTAAGGAGTTTTTATGAATTACAGAGCGAGAATGAGAGCATTGCGCGAGGATAGAGATCTGACTCAAAAAGAGGTCGGTGCGGTGATAAGCAAAAGTCAGCAGGGATATAGCCACATTGAGGAGGGCAGAGCAGAGCTCAAAATAGACGATATGATAAAGCTTTGCAGATTTTACGGTGTCAGCGCAGACTATTTTGTTGGACTTTCGGAAAAACAAATTTGATGTTATAAATAAAAAATTTCTTCGCGCGGCGCGAAAAAATGTATAATTTTTCCTATTGACAAAATATATAAATTGTGATATACTGTATTCGTTAAATTAGGCAATGATGAAGAGAGTACGCGGAGACGTCAGCTTGCAGAGAGCCGTCGCTTGGTGAAAGACGGTAGTGGGTCGCCGCAGAAAAACACTTCGGAGCTCGCGGAAGAAAGCGAGGAAATCCTCGTGATTAGAACCGCGCGTTGGTCGCGTAAAGACTTAATTAAGGTGGAGCACCTCGGTGCTCAATTTGGGTGGTATCGCGGAAGAGTCGTCTTTCGTCCCAGGTAGGTTGTGGGACGAGGGGCGTTTTTTGTTTTTTCTGCGTCGGCATATTTTGCTATAACCTGAACAATATAAACTATTTAGTTTGGTTAAAATAAAATCGTATATAAATTTGGAGGAATTAGAAATGTTAAGAACTCACACCTGTAACGAGCTACGCGAGGCTCATATCGGCGAGAGCGTGACCCTTTGCGGTTGGATCGGCACTGTGCGCGATCACGGCGGCGTGCTTTTCGTTGACCTTCGCGACCACTACGGAGTAACACAGATCGTTCTTTCGGACGATGCAATGATCGCAGGTATGCCCAAGGAGACCGTTGTTATGGTCAAGGGCACCGTTACCAAGAGAGATCCCGAGACTGTAAACGAAAAGCTTGATACCGGTCTTATTGAGGTAAAGGCGGATAGTGTTGAGGTTCTCGGACCTGCAAAGCTTGGTCTCCCCTTTGAGATCGATCAGTCCACACAGACAAGAGAGGACGTAAGACTTAAGTACCGTTATCTTGATCTCAGAAACAAGAAGATCCACGACAACATCGTGCTTCGCTCGAAGATCCTTTCCTACCTTCGCTCCCAGATGGAGGAGATGGGTTTCCTTGAGATACAGACTCCCATACTCACCGCTTCCTCTCCCGAGGGTGCGCGCGATTATCTCGTTCCCTCTAGAAAGCACAAGGGCAAGTTCTATGCGCTTCCTCAGGCTCCTCAGCAGTTCAAGCAGCTGCTTATGACCTCGGGCTTTGACAGATACTTCCAGATCGCGCCCTGCTTCAGAGACGAGGATGCTCGCCAGGACAGATCTCCCGGAGAATTCTATCAGCTTGATTTTGAGATGAGCTTTGCGACCCAGGAGGACGTTTTCGCGGTTGCGGAGCAGGTGGTATACAACACCTTCACGAAGTTCTCGGATAAGAAGGTTTCAAAGCCTCCCTTCCGCCGCATCTCCTTTGCGGAGTCTATGCTTAAGTACGGCTCGGATAAGCCCGACCTCAGAAACCCTCTCCTTATTCAGGATCTCACAGACTTCTTCGCAAAGCACGAATTCCTTAACATCAACGGCAGGACCGTTCCCTTCAAGAATAAGCTTGTTCGCGGTATCGTGGCAAATTATCTCGTTAAGAAGGACGGCGAGGGTGACGGCAAGAAGGCGTTCGAGAAGGCTATCGACACCTACTCCCGTTCTATCGGTATGAAGTTTGGCTGCGGCTACATCACCCTTGAGGAGGGTGAATTCAAGGGCCCCATCGCCAAGTTCCTCACCGAGGAGCAGAAGGCGGAGCTTGTTGCTCTTTGCGGTATGAAGGAGGGCGACTCCCTCTTCTTCATCTCCGATGCGGCATCCGTTATCAATAAGCTTGCAGGCGAGATGAGGACCTGGATCGCATCCGAGCTTGGACTTATCAAGGACGATAGCTTTGAGTTCTGCTTCATCGTTGATTTCCCGATGTACGAGCTCAACGCAGAGACAGGCAAGATCGACTTCACCCACAACCCCTTCTCTATGCCCCAGGGCGGTATGGACGCGCTTATGAACAAGGATCCTCTTGAGATCTTTGCTTATCAGTACGACATCGTTTGCAACGGCGTGGAGCTTTCCTCGGGCGCGGTTCGTAACCACAACCCCGAGATAATGAGACGCGCATTTGAGATCGCAGGCTACGGCGAGGAGGATCTCAAGGCTAAATTCGGTGCTCTTTACACCGCATTCTCCTACGGTGCGCCTCCTCACGCAGGTATGGCTCCCGGTGTGGACAGAATGATAATGCTTATCGCGGGCGAGGAGACCATCCGCGACGTTATCGCCTTCCCGCTTAACGGAAATGCGCAGGACCTTATGATGGGCGCACCCGGTGAAGTTACCGAGCAGCAGCTCAGAGAGGTTCACATCAAGGTAAGAGATTAAAGTTTTTTACGAGGAAAAATATATGGATAGAGAATTACTCAGAAGGCTTGAGATGCTAAATCAGCTCAGCCTCACCGAGGAGGAAAAGGTGTCGGTTATAGGCTTCTTTGAAAGAAGGGGTGCCGACAGTGAGGTGCTTTCGGGCATCGAGACCTCCGAGGTTGAAAGAATGGTTCACGTTTTGCCTGTTATGACTGTTGTGAGAGAGGACGTTGTCTCTCATCCCTTCAGCCGTGACGAGCTTCAGCGCGGCGCGCCCGAGACCGATGAGGGCTATTGGTGCGTTCCTCGCGTGATCGAATAAGCGGAGGTGAACGAAATGAAGCTTTATAATGCAAAGGTTGAGTGCGCGGCACCCGCCGTCGTGCTTGACGATATGATATTAACGAAGGACCTTCCCACCACCGCGGGCTCCAGAATGCTTTCGGGCTATATGAGCCTTTTTGATGCGGAGGTCATCTCAAGGCTTGCAAAGGCGGGCTATGCCGTTCGCGGCAAGGCGGCTGTTGGTGAATTTGGCGTTGACCTTATGGGCGAGAGCTCTGTGTCGGGCGCAATATATAAGGACGGTGCCCTTGTTTCCGCCGCTCACGAGATAGTGCTCTCGGGCGAGGTAAAGGCGGCTATCTGCCTTGACGTTAACGGCTCTGTGAGACGTGCCAGCGCGCAGTCGGGGCTTGTTAGCGTTAAGCCCACCTACGGCACAGTCTCCCGCTTTGGCACCATTCCCGCGGCTTGCTCAGGCGAGTGCGTGAGCGTGGTTGCGGCGAGTGCGGCAGAGTGCCGCGAGGTGCTCTCGGTTATTAACGGTCACGACGATAAGGACGGAACAAGCCTTTCCGAGCAGACGTGCAGATCTGCCCTTGAAGCAGGAAAAGCCCCCACCCGTGTTGCGATAATCGGCGATTTCCTTGACGGTATCAGTGCGGATGTGAAGGAAAAGCTTGATCTTGCGGCGGCTTCCTTTGAGAGGTCGGGCGCTGTGGTTGAGACTATTTCCGCTCCCGAGCTTTCTGCGGCGAGAGCGGCTTGGAATATTCTTATGTCTGCCGAGACCTGCAACAACGTTTCACGTTACGACGGCGTGAAGTTCGGCTATCGCTCGGAGAGCTTTATGGGTCTTGACGAGCTTTACACCAAATCGAGAAGCGAGGCGTTTGGCGCGCTTCTTAAGTCGGTTATCATTTACGGCTCGGAGACTCTCTCCACCGAGAATTATATGAAGGTATACGATAAGGCTCTCAGGGTGAGACGTGTTATCGTGGAGAAGCTTTCGAAGATATTTGAGAGCTACGACCTTGTGCTCACACCCGCCACCTCCGAGATGAAATATACCAAGGAGGCTATCGAAGCTTGCCCCGATATGGCATTCACCGAGAACCTTTACACCGCACCCGCAAGCATTTCGGGATTCCCTGCGGTGGTCGCGGGCGGCGTTATGCTTATGGGCGGCACGTTCTCCGAGGGCAAGCTTCTCACGGCGGCTGAACTTATTGAAGGGGAGGGAAGATAATGAGATACGAAACTGTCATCGGACTTGAGGTACACTGCGAGCTTGCCACAAATTCCAAGATCTTCTGCTCCTGCTCGGCTCACTCCTACGGCGCAGAGCCCAACACCCACGTTTGCCCCGCTTGCTCGGGTATGCCCGGTATGCTTCCCGTGGTGAATAAGAGGGTCGTTGATTTCGGTATGAAGGCGGGTCTTATGCTGAACTGCCATATCAACCGCACTACTACCTTTGATAAAAAGAGCTATTATTATCCCGACCTTCCCGCGGCTTATCAGACCACCCAGTGGTTTGCTCCCGTTGCGGTGAACGGTCTTGTTGAGATCGAGACCTCAAAGGGAAAAAAGGGAGTTCGCATCAAGCAGATCCATATGGAGGAGGATGCGGGCAAGCTCGTTCACGATATCCGCGAGGATACCACTCACGTTGACTTCAACCGTACCAGCGTTCCGCTTATTGAGATAGTCAGCCAGCCTGATCTTTCAAGCGCGGAGGAGGTTGAGGCTTATCTTGAAAGGCTTAAAAATCTTTTGAGATTTGCGAAGGTCGCGGAGTGCGAGATGGCTCACGGCACTATGAGATGCGACGTTAACCTTTCGGTTCGCCCCGAGGGCTCGGATAAGCTCGGCGTTCGTACCGAAATGAAGAATATGAACTCCATTGAGGCTATCAAGCGCGCTATCGAATACGAGACCGCAAGGCATATCGATGCTCTTGAAAACAACACCGAGGTCCTTGTTCAGGAGACCCGCCGTTGGGATGATATCAAGGGCAAGAGCTACGCGATGAGAACCAAGGAGACTGCGGGCGACTACCGCTATTTCCCCGACCCCAACGTAATGCCTGTGGTTATTGACGACGAGTGGTTTGATTCCATCAAGGCATCTCTCCCCGAATTCCCCGAGGTTAAGCTTGCTCGCTATACCGACGAGCTCGGTCTTTCCGAATACGATGCGGAGCAGATCACGAAGTCCATAGCTCTTTGTGAGTGCTTTGAGGGGGCTTATTCGGTAACGGGCAGCGCAAAGGATGCGGCAAACTGGATGATCTCCGAGGTTATGAGTATTCTCAATTCCAGGCAGATGACCTACGATATGCTCACCGTCGACGGCAAGGCTCTCGGCGAGCTTATAAAGCTTGTGTCGGAGGGTAAGGTCGGCAGAGCAAACGGCAAGAAGATACTCTCCGCAATGTTCGACGATGCGACACTTTCTCCTGCCGCTTATGCAGAGGCAAACGGCTATATCGTTTCCAACGATACGGGTCTTATCGAAAAGACCGTTAAGGCGGCTATTGATGCCGATCCCAAGGCTGTTGCCGACTATAAGGCGGGCAAGGAAAAGGCAATTATGGCTATCTTCGGTAAGTGTATGAAGGAGCTTCGCGGCAACTGCGATCCGAAGGTCCTCAAGGATATGCTGATAGATCTGATAAACAAAGCGTAAAGATTTATATAAATAGGGCAGAGAACGCAAGTTGTTCTCTGCCTTTTCTTTGTATGACGGGCATATCAATGCTCTGCGGTGAAAGTCCGCTGGGAGGTAGTTACCGACCAACCCGAAAGCGACTCCCAAGGTTTGCATCGTGAGGTGCAGGCGAGAAGAAGGGATAGCGAAATCGTAGCCTGACGAACA
>JAFQRL010000017.1 GCA_017410065.1 Clostridia bacterium
AAGCGAAGCATGAGCTTTGGGGGTTCGCGGTGCAACTTCACTTTTGCGATAGCAAAAACTTCACCTCTTTTACCACCCGAGATAAAGCGGGTGCCCCAACTAAGTTTGCCCTTTGGGCAAATGAAGTTATCTTCGATAGTGAAGTTCGCTTCGTGAGTGAAGTTTCGCCTGACGGCGAAGTGATGGGCAAACGTAACGTCACTTGTGCGGAGTACAAACTTCACTGAAACGGGGTTCCCCGAAGCGAAGCATGAGCTTTGGGGGTTCGCGGTGCAACTTCACTTTTGCGATAGCAAAAACTTCACCAACAGAAACCCATTTTTTAAAAAAACGATCATCTGATTTTATTTATTCTGTCGCCCTACACAAATAAAAAGCACCAAAATGCAAATGATACTTTGCATTTTGGTGCTTTCCTTATAAAATTCAGATATTGCCGTATGCGTTATCGGTAACCGAATCTTTAGCAGGGTTGATCACAACCACGATCACGTCCTCGTAGATGAGACCGTTGTATTCACAGCGAACGTCGATGTAGTGCTCTCCGACCTCGCAATTCATAAGCTCCTCGGGAATAGTCACATCAAGCTCGTTATACACAACGAGGTAGCAAAGACCGTCAACGTATATCGCAAAGTTTGCGTTAGCCGAGATCGCGGAGTCTATTTCCGCATAGCTTGTGCCCTCGGAAAACTCATAGCGATCTATGGTGATACCGTTTTCGGGGGTGGGATCGGTGGGAGTCAGCTCTTCGTTTGAGTCAAGCTCGAAGCAGATGTTGTCGAATTCAGTTCTTATTGTATCGAGATCGTCGTAGGTGAGAGCCTCAGCGGCAAGAGCGCGAAGCTCGCTGAGCCTTTGGTAAAGCTCCTCCTCGGCATACTCGGGATGATTGATGATATATTCGTCAATATCGCGAACGAGAGATTCTCTTGCATTATCGCTCGCAAGCTCGATAAGCTTGCCGCCATCGGCGATCATATAGTCGCCGAATTCGGGAATGGAGATCGTGAGTCCCTCAAGATCAACGTAGCCTCTGAAGGTGATGCGGTCCTCTATCTTAACGGTCATTCCGTCCTCGGTGACGCTCTCGCCCGCCATTCCGTAATGAATGAAGTATTCGCCTGCGCCCTCATACTTGCCAAGCACGGTCATAGTCTCGCCATCGTCAATGGTGAAGGAGCCCGCAACCTCTCCCTCGGAGGGGTCGTAAGCATCAAGCATACCGTCCTCGGTGATGAGGTAATAAACGTAGATATCGTCAAGGTTTATGGCAATAACGTTATCGGTGTAGTAGAAATAGCCTATGAGCATCTCATCGCTTCCGTTAACAGCCGCGACCCCGTTTGAGTAAAGAGTCAGGCTCTCGATGCCGAGAAGATAATAGCCGCTTGCCAATTTGTAGCTTCCAAGCACCTCTGCCGTGCTCATATCGGGAACTACCGTTACGTCTATGCTGATAGAGTAGAGGCCGTAATCGTTTTCTACCTCAAGATAGACGATGTAGTATTCAAAGGACGTATCAAATATCTCGGGTATATCGGATTCATCATACTTCACGTAAGGAGCGAAGGTCAGAACCTCGCCGTTTGAAAGCTTAAAGGTCACGACGATGTCGCTTGCAAGAGCCTCAAAGAAGTCCTTTGAAGCAGTGCCGAGAGGAACGGTCACGGAATTTACCGAGGGATACCAATCAATAACGTGGATCTCATCGGAGGAGCCTCCTTCAAGCTCGCCTGCAACAAGGTTGAAGTAATTCAAAAGCTCGTTTCTGTAATCGTCGATCACATAATATTCGGTTGCACCGTAGATGCACTCAACCGTTTTATCAAAAACGTCGATGACCTGACCGTAGAACTTCTCGCCGTAGCGGGAGGTGTACTCCTCAAGGATAGTAAACAGCTCGCTGACAGTAGCCTCGGCGTATTTTTTAACGTCGGCATCAGTCTCGCCGCCAAAATCTCCGTATTCGCTGTAAAGCTCGTAGATGTAGTTTTCCGCAGCATAGTATGCAGAGTAGAAGTCCTGAGCATAGCTTATGCTCATCATCTCGTTGAGCATTTCCTCAAATGCCGCGAGCTTTTCATCGGGGATCTCAAGTCCGCTGAGCTTATCGTTCCAGAGGAGCAGGAGCTCTTCCCGTGCGATATCCTTATCCTTATCGCTAACAAGAGGAATAAGATTGCCGTCGGCAAAGCCGAATTCGCCAACGCCGTCTATCACTATCTTGCCCTCGGAAAGGTCAACGTAAACGCGAGTGGTGATGTAGTTGATTATTTCGATCTTGTTGCCCTCCGCGTCAAGCTCGTAGCTTAACATACCGAGCCTTGCGTAGTAACTGCCCGCAACGGTGTATTCGCCGAAGAGCTTTAGATAAAGCCTGCCGCCGTAGCTGTATTCGCCGAAGAATACCTCGGAGGGGATATAATCGGAAACCGTGCCGTCCTCGCTCGTCTTGAAGAAGACGTCTGTGCCCTGATAGTAGAAGCAGAGAACGCCCGCCTCGTCGTGGGTGAAGGTAACGTAATCGGTGCCCTCCTCGCCGTTTACAGCAAGAAGACCGTTATCGTAAATATCAAAGGAGATAAAGCCTGTCAGAGGGTTGACAGTCTCAAAGTAATAGCTTCCGAGAATCTCGGCACCATCAAGATTGGGATCAACCTTGATGTCAACGATAAATTCTGCGCTGAAGCCGTATTCCTCAAGCTCAAGCGCGATAGTCACCGAATAGCTCTCGCCGAACGTTAAGTAGCTCGGCACCTCGGAGATTATCATATCGCTTGTGATAAACTTCGTCATAGCCTCGCCGTTTGAGAAGAAGATCTGAATAGGATAGTCGCTGAGAAGCGCCATAAGCGTTTCAAGATCGAAATCGCCCTCGGCGTAGTTGATCTCGTGTACGTCTATATAAGCATCCTCAACGTATTTATCGGAAGGGGACTCCTCGGGTGTGAGCGAGCCGTCCTCGCCGATCATAAGCTTGATGCCGCCGTAGTTTATGTAGCCCTCGTCAAAATTACATTCAAGGAGTACCGTGTTGTCGGTGAAGATCACCACATCACCCGAGGATGAGGGACCGTGGAGATAGCAAACGTTCTGACCGTTAAGGTAAAGGTCAAGAACCGTGATTTCGACAATATAGCTTACACCGTTTGCATCCGTGCCCATATCAAGGGTGTAGCTGCCAAGGATCTGATGATCACCCTGGGGAACGTAGAAATATGCAAGCTCGTTAACCGAGTCAACCTGAATGAGCATCTCAAGGGGAGATCTGTAATAGGTTGCTATAACTCCGTCGAGAATGAAGTAATAGTTGCTCTTATAATGAAGCGAGCCGTCCTCATAGAGGAACTCAATCAAGTCGTTTGAATAAAGCTTGATATAAGTTACGCCGAAAAGATTGAAGGTATGATCGTCGCTTATATTGTAAACGCCGATAACCTCACCCTCGGGCTCGCCGCCGCCCATAATCTTATTGACTACCTGCTTAAGGAAGCTTCTTGCCGCTTCTGCAAGCGTCATCATATCATCGGTAGACTCGCAGGCTCTTATATCGGCATAGTAGACCTTGATCTGTTCGTCCGCAAGCTCAAAGACTTTTGCGCCGTATCCGAGGTAACAATTAGCGTATTCCAGGTCAAGCTCGTAGATGAGCCTGTCTGCAAAAGCGCTGAGCTCGTTGCCCTCTGACTCAAGTCTGCCGATCGCCTCGTCTATGAGATTTGCGCAAAGGTCGTAGGCGCGATCAGCCTCTTCCATAGTCTCGGATTCGTAAAGCATATCGAAATAGATCTGCCCTCTGCCGCCTATGAGATTTTTAAAGCTATCGCCGAATCTCTGCTGTCCGTCGTCGATAAGGTTGTTTATTTCTGAGACAAGGAGATCTTTGTATTCATCAAGGCCCTCGTCTGAGCCGCCGCCCTCAAGCTCGTTAACTATGGCGCGGAAGAAGCTCTCTGCCTCCTCGATTATAGAATCTACCTCATCCTTGGTCGTTGCCGATCTGAGCCTTGTGTAGTAATCGTTGAAGCCCTCGGCTGCGGCAGCCTCAAAGGCTTCGCCGTATTGGGAAAGAAGATTTTCGTATCCTGTGGAGAGGAGTGTCATATTTTCCTTGATATACGCGCCAAGGTCAAAATCGTCCTCGCCTGCAACGACTGCAAATATAATGCTTACCGCATAAACGTCCTCGTTGTACTTGAATTCGATGGTCGCGTTGTATTCGCCAACGAAATCAAGCCCCGCGAAATCAAGGATAAGCATATCCTCGGTCACGTAATAGCGACCGCTCGTGCCGTCGGAGAAATTGACGATAAGCATAAGCTTATACTCGGAGAGCACGTCGGAGATAGACTTGCCCGAGCCCGCAACGTACTCTATGCGGTCTGCGTTCGCGTAGATTTTGGTAACGTAAACGGGATCGACAGGGTCGCCGCCAATGTCGCCGCCGAGCTCCTCGGAGATAGCCTCATAGAAGGCACCAAGCTCCTCGCCGAGAGCCGCAAGCTCCTCGTAGGTCTCCGCAGCCTCAATGCGGCGGATATTATCCTCGTGCTGTTCAAGGTAAGCAGAGGTGTCGCCAAGAGCGCAGAGCTCGTTCCAGATATAATCAAGCTCCAGAAGCATCTCCGCCTTGATCTCGGATACGGAAGGAACAACCTCCTTTTCCGAAATAACAACGAAGAAGTATGCAACGTAATCAGCACCGTTATAGTTAAAGTGTACCTCTACCTCGTAATGCCCTGTGGTATTTATATCAAATTCCTTGTATACCAGCATATCGGCTGTAACGGGAAGAGAGATAACCTCGCCCGAGAAGAAATAGATCCTGATGGAAAGCTCGTTTTTAAGAATGATATCCTCAAGGGATTCGTATTCGCCAATCTCCACCGAGAAGGTAGTGGAGGAGAGCTCATAGTTTTTAACACCCTCGGGTGCGTTTCCGCCCGAAAGCTTATCATAAAGCTCGTTATATGTGGGATCAATGCTCTCAATATAGTTAAGAAGCTCGTTGTAATCCTTACATTCTCTGATAAATGCAAGATTGCTTTCGTGCCATTCCTTGTATTCCGAAACGTCGCCCATCGCCGAAAACTCCGCCCAAAGGCTATCGAGCCTTGAAAGCTGGCTGTCGCGAAGCTGCTCAAGCTCCTCGTCAACAGGGGGATCAATGGGATCCTCGGGATCTGCGGGTTCGTCGGAAACACCGCCGATATAAGCCTCGCTTGTGAGTGAGGAGCCGTCGCTCATATGATAGGTAAATATGATGTAAAGTCCGTCCTCGCGCTCAACCGTCTCGGTGGTAACGCCCACAATGGTAACAGGAGCCGCACTCTCGCCGCTGCCTATGTAGCCGAGAAGCTCCCAGCTCTTTCCATCGTCGTAGGAAACGTAAAGGTTGCCGTCCTCAAGCTTGAGCCTCGGGGTCGTGCCGTCCTCGCCGGGCTTGCCGTCTGTACCGGGGGCACCGTCAGCACCGGGGGCACCGTCAGCGCCGGGTGCACCGTCTGCACCGGGAGCACCGTCTGCACCGGGCTTGCCGTCCTCGCCGTCAGCTCCCTGAATATTTCCGAGAAGCTCCCAGGTCTTTCCATCGTCGTAGGAAACGTAAAGGTCGCCGTCCTCAAGCTTAAGCTTGGGGGTCGTGCCGTCCTCGCCGAGCTTGCCGTCTTCGCCGTCAGCGCCTGCGCTTACCTCGCAAAGCTTATCCCAGCTCTTGCCCTCGTCATAAGAAACGTAGAGCCAGCCCTCCTCATATTTAAGAAGGGGAGAGACACCGTCCTCACCGGGCTTACCGTCTGCACCGGGCTTACCGTCGGCTCCATCCTTGCCGTCCTCACCCTTGAAGCCGTCAAGAGCTCCGATGGCAGTCCAGTTAATGTTGTCGTAGGAAACGTAGAAGGTCGTGCCTTCAAGCTTGACCTTGGGAGTCAAGCCGTCCTTACCTGCCGCACCCTTGATGGATGCAAGCCAGTCCTCGTAGCTTAAGGGTTTACCCGAGTTTGTCTCCTCGTAAACCACGTACGCCGCGTAGATGGTCTTAATTGCATCATCCTCTGTGGCAGGCGGTGTGACGTCGCCCGTGTCGGAGCCGTCGCCCGTGGGGAGATCGCCGCCGCAGGCAACAAACGTCAGCGTTGCCAAGCAGAGCATAAGTGCCAGCAATGCAAATAGCAGCTTCTTTTTCATAATTTTTTCTCCTTTTTTAAAATGTCTTTTAAAATACCAAAAAAACAAAACGCCGCAAAAACCGATCAGCTCAAATGTAAGATACAAAGAAGTCAAAATAGATTTACCCTTGAAGCAATCAGTCTCCACGACTATCTTCATTTTATCACTATATCGAGCTAAATGCAACCTTTTTATGAATATGTTAACAATTTATTAATATTTGCGCGCAAAAATATCTATAGTAATTAAGGTAAAAACAGGTAAAAACAAAAAAATGAAAAAAATTTCGAAAACCTATTGACAAATCAAAAATTCTAGTGTATAATATATGACGTTCGCGGGAGTGGCGGAATCGGCAGACGCGCACGTTTGAGGGGCGTGTGTTTTCCAACGTACGGGTTCAAGTCCCGTCTCCCGCACCAGAAAAAGACTCAAGATTGGATCCAATCTTGAGTCTTTTTCAATTAAATCCGCCTTCGTCGGAATAAATCCACTAATGTGGATGAAATCGCTACGCGATGAAATCCCGCTAACGCGGGGTCATGAGAGGCGGATTTGATTTCATCTGAAGCCGTAGGCTGAAGATTTCATCCAAACTCGTTTGGATTTCATCCTGCGAAGCAGGATTTCATTCTTGCTTTTCTCTAGGATTTGTGCTATACTTAAGTCGAGGTGATGATTATGGCAGAAAACAAACTTGCAGATTTATCTATGGATTTTGCAGTAAGTATTTTGAAAGTGACTGACGGAATTAAGGGGCATTATTCTCTTATGAATCAGTTAGAGCGTAGTGCGACATCTATTGGTGCTAATATTCGTGAAGCAAAATATGCTCACAGCAAGGCAGATTTTATATCCAAGCTTCAAATTGCGTTAAAGGAATGTTATGAAACGGAGTATTGGCTTGAGCTTATACAAAAATCCGAGATTTTTACTGATGATGTTGTGAAAACTCTCTTGCACGATTGCGGTGCTATCAGAAGAATGTTGATTTCTTCAATCAATACCACAAAGACCAATATGGATAGTTGATAATATGATTGGAAACATTGTAAAGGTGGTCGTTGATAGACCGCTCGGTTCTCACCACCCAAAGCATAAAGACATAATTTATCCTGTTAACTATGGATGTATTCCGGGAGTCAGTGCCCCTGACGGTGAAGAACAGGATGCCTATATTTTAGGTGTAAATGAACCTGTTACGGAATTTGTTGGAAAGGTTATTGCCGTTATCCATCGACTTAATGACATCGAGGATAAATGGGTTGTAGCTCCTAAAAGTAAGTTTTTCACAAAGGAAGAAATCGCAAATTCGGTTGCTTTTCAAGAAAAATTCTTCGATACAGAGATAATGATGTGAAAATGCACCCATTAGGATTTTGTATCCTTTTCGTAGCCATATCACAAACAAGGAAGCAGAGCATCAAGTTCTGCTTTTTTGTTTTGCGCGGAGACGGCGCGCAGAGCGCGTAGCCACGATGCACTAAAGGAGAAAATCAAATTATAGTACGGCATCGCGGCTGGAAGCTTTGACGTTTTTTCTATTTTTCTTTGCCTCTTGATTTTAGCTGTGGTTAGTGGTAAAATATAGATAAGTCAACCCACGAAGGAGAAATGTATGCAATACGGCAAGGTCATTTTCGAAGAAGGCGAATACAAGGGCGAGGTCTATCGCGACACAGAAACAAACGAAGTGAAAGCAACGGGCTACGGCGTCCTTCGTGTGTATGAGGGCGACAGCTATATCTACTTTGGAAAGTGGAAGAAAAATCATATGACCCTGGGCTATAAGGCGTACGATAGCGGCGAGAAGTATCTTGGCGATTTTTACAAGGGTCGCTATCACGGCAAGGGCTGTCATATCGACACAGACGGAAATTACTACATAGGTGATTTCGCAGGTGGATACAAAGACGGCTTCGGCGTATGCTTTTATAGCAGTGAAGTGATCTATATGGGAAATTGGCGCGACGATAGTCCTCACGGCGAGGGCTACTATTCTGTTAAGGGTGGTGGCTTTAATAAGGTACTATTTGATTACGGTACGGTTTCGAAAATACTATGGAAGCCCGATGGACGTAAGTATTCAAACGGAATAATATACTACGGAGATCTTGCGTATAGCGGAGACTATCTGGGCTTCGGCGAAAAGATCGCAACGCACGGCGGCCGCCAGCTCGGCAATTGGCTTTCGCGCTACGTCGAAGGAATTCAAGCCTTCGGTCTCGATTACGGCAAAGGCGGAAAGATCCTTGAGGTGGGAAAATTTTATATCAAGGGTCAGGCCGACGGCTACGTCCAAAAAATTTACGCCAACGGCGATATGATTATGGGCGAATATTCAAGCGGAAATCACAACGGACACGTTATACACGTTTACAATAACGGTCAATGCCTCTACATCGGTGAAAAGGAGAACGGAAAAAAGCAACACGGCGGCACGCTCATCACCTGTGAGGGTTACATCGAATCGGGCTTGTGGAGGGATGACTATTTCTTCGGTAACGAAACGGGAGACCCCGCTCGTCCAACCACGTCAAGAGTGTATTACGGTCTTCTTAACGGAATGAGAAAGCCGAAGCCAGCCCCAACAAGCTCCTACACAAGCTCATCTTTTGATACTTACAGTGCGACTTCATCCTCGTCGTCGAGCTCGAATTCTGAAAGCACGAGTAGCTACACAAGCACATCTTCAAGCAGCTATTCAAGCACATCGGACGCAAGCTATACAAGCTCATCATCAAGCAGCTACGCAAAGACAAGCAGCTCTGCGAGCTCGTCGGATAAAGCCGCAAAATCAAAGGAGCCGCTTTATTATGAAAACGGAAAATATCATTTCACCGATTGGGCAAAGAAAAAACTTGAGGACTTTAACTATAAAAATACCTCCAGCGAGATCATCATAACAGGTCTTTACACCCCAAAGGCGCACGTTGTTATTCCCGACTTTGTCACCACTATTGAGTCGGGCGCATTCAAAGCGCAAAAATGCGCAGTCGTTGAAAGCATTGTCGTACCTTCCAGCGTATATTTTATGAAGGGCTCCTGCTTTGTGGGCTGTACCAACCTGAAAAAGATCGATCTGCAAGCAAAGATCACCTCTATCCCAACCAAAGCCTTTGCGGGAACCGCCCTTGAATATATCGTTTTGCCCGATGAGGTCAAGTCCATACGCGACGGAGCCTTTATGGGCTGCAAAAATCTTAAGAGAATTTATGCCCCGAAGGGCTGCAAGGTAGCAGAGGGAGCTATTCCCGAGGGATGTGAGATCTTGGATAAGAGCCTTTTCAAGGGAGATGAATACGAGGCAAATTTGTCCTCGGCTAGTAAAAGCACTTCCGCCAAGGCTACCAACGAAGCCGCAAACTCTACCGTCGGCAAGTCCGCGAATAAGACAACATCTACTGTCGGCAAGTCCGCGAATAAGACCGCATCTGGCGTCGGCAATGCCGCGAATAAGACCGCATCTGGCGTCGGCAATGCCGCGGATAAGACGGCACCATCATCTCTGAAAACGGTTAAGATCGGCAGAAAAGAGGTAGAGATCCCGAGCGGCTTCTTCTATAAAAAGGTGAAGAACGTGCGTGTGTTTATCGGAGAGGGGAAGGAAGAGGGCACGGTAATAATTCCCGAGGGTATAACGTGGTATTCCTCGAGACTCAATGAACTGAATGACCCGCAGATCCTGAAAATGAAAAAGCTGATATTGCCGTCCACGCTAAAGGAGGTTCAGCTTGGACTTGAGAATATTACCTCTCTTGAGGAGGTGGATTTTTCAAAATGTACGTGGAAGATCGTTCCTTGGATGATCTTGTCCGGCACAGGTGTTAAAAGGATAACACTTCCCAGTAGTATTGAGAAAATTCAAGGCTGGGCATTTGAAAACTGCAAGCAGCTTGAGGTAGCCTATATGCCCGGAGTGGTCTCGATCGCCACCGACGCCTTTAGAGGATGCACGAAGCTCAAAAAGATCACCGTAAAACGGAGATGTGTCTTCAACGAAACCGCGTTAAGAGATACAAGCGGCGTCAAAATAGAATACGTTTAATACATTTTATCAAAATATCCGAGTCGATACTTGTGTGCCTTGCTCTTGACAACACAAAAAACTTATGTTAAAATGTAGTAAAACAAATCAGGAGACGGTTATGGAAAACGCAAAGCAAAAATTCATTGAGATATACACGAAATATATAAAGCGCGAGGGCGCGGATAAGCTGCTTGAATACCTTGATTCGCCTGCATCCGATTTCTTCACTGCCCCCGCAAGCGCAAGGTTTCATTCGTCCTATGAAAGCGGTCTCGTTGAGCATTCGCTGAACGTTTACACCGCCCTTAAGGGCTACCTTGAATCAGACAGGGTGAAGAACGTTTACGGCTTCGAATATTCCGAGGAGAGCATTGCCATAGTCGCTCTGCTTCACGATCTTTGCAAGGTAAACGTTTATAAAAAAGGGTTCCGTAACGTGAAGGACGAGAAGGGTGTTTGGCAGAGAGTAGACACCTTCGAATTCGACGATAAGCTCCCCTACGGTCACGGAGAAAAAAGCGTTTATATCATATCGGGATATATGAAGCTCACAAGAGAGGAAGCCTTCGCTATCAGATATCATATGGGCTATTCCTCCACGGAGGACCCGAGAAACGTTTCTGCCGCATTTGAGATGTTCCCTCTCGCCTTTGCTCTTTCCACAGCGGATAGCGAAGCGACCTACTTTATGGAGACCGAAAAGGGAAATAAGTAATTTTTCTCCGAAGCAAAAACAATAAAATATCGGATGATCCGTCAAAAACGCGCCAAAATGTAAACAATTATTATAAAAAGCAAGGCTTTTTCAAAAAGCCTTGCTTTTTTCTTTCTGTATTTCAAGAGAAAATATAATAAAAAGCTGCGCTTATATCCTCTTTGAGAAGTTGTTTTGCCCCTTCATAATAACGCCCTCGGGCACAACTCCGCGCACAGATGTTAAGGGATAAATGATCGACCTCCGACCAACGACGGTCCCGGGATTTAAAACGCAACCGCAGCCAACGTCGGCAGAGTCTCCGAGTATTGCGCCGAATTTGCGAAGCCCCGTGTCGATACCGCCGCCCAGGTGCACCGTGACCGAGCCGCCCACCGACTTCAGGTTTGACGCGACAGCCCCCGCGCCCATATGAGCGCGACAACCCAGCACCGAGTCTCCAACGTAGTTGTAGTGAGGAGCATTTGCGCCGTCAAAAAGAAGCGCGTTTTTAACTTCCGTGGAATTGCCCACGATCGCCCCGCGCCCGATAAAGGCAGCGCCGCGAATATACGCGCCGTGGCGTATCTCCGCACCCGACATTATCACCGTCGGACCGACTATCTCCGCTCCCTTTGCGATCCTTGCATCGGGTGCCGCATACACGTCGGGAAGTATCTCGGTGAGCCCCGCCTTCGGCAAATATTCCAGAATATATTTCCTTATATTCGGGAGCACCTCCCAAGGGTAGGTAACACCCGAGAACAGAGCCGCAAGCTCCTCGGGAATATTCTCAAAAAGTCTCTCGACCGAAATGCTATCAAAATTCCTAGTCACAGATATAACCTCTCTTTTTTATCACGCCGATTATCTCCTTTAAGCATTGGGAGCACTCCTCCTCGCTCTCCGATTCAACCAAAATGCGTATGAGGGGCTCGGTGCCGCTCTTGCGAAGAAGCACCTTTCCGTGAGAGCCCAGCCTCTCCTTCACGGCATTAACAGTCGCCTGCACCTCTCCGTCTGCCATAACCGCATCCCTGTCGGTAACGGTCACGTTTTTCAGAAGAGAAGGGAAAATGGTAACGTCTGCCGCAAGCGACTTCAGCGAGCTTTTCCTTGAAAGCATCTCCTCGGTTATCATAAGAGCTGTCAGAATTCCGTCGCCCGTGGTGGCGTATTTTTTCATAATAACGTGCCCCGACTGCTCGCCGCCAAGCGCATAGCCCTTCTCCAGCATCCGCTCGTAAACGAATCTGTCTCCCACGGGGGTGATATCGTATCCGATCCCCTCCGCCTTAAGTGCCGCAAGCAGACCCGCGTTGGACATCACCGTGAGAGCCACCGCGTCTCCCTCAAGAGCTCCGCGCTCCTTAAGCCTTTTTGCAAGGATGTAAAGGATCTTGTCTCCGTCCACAACGCCGCCCGAGGCATCCACCGCAATGCATCTGTCTGCATCGCCGTCAAAGGCGAAGCCCACGTCCAGCCTGTTCTTTTTCACAAGGCTTATAAGATTGTCAATATGCGTTGAGCCAACGCCACGATTTATGTTAACTCCGTCGGGCTCACAGCCAACCGTGTATATTTCGGCACCGAGCGCGTTGAATACGGCGGGCGCAATAGACCACGACGCACCGTTTGCACAGTCGATTCCGATGCGAAGGCTCTTTTGCGAGTGAGAGACCAGGGAGATAAGATAGCCGATATATCTGTGCCTTCCAGCAGTAAAATCGGTGATACGTCCGATCTTCTCGCCTGTGGCAAAGGGAATATCCTCTCCCTCGATCCCGAGCTCGGAGAGCCTGCCGTCAAGATAGCTCTCAACCACCGAGATCACGCCATCGTCAAGCTTCTCACCCTCCGAGGAAAGCAGCTTTATGCCGTTGTCGTAATAAGGGTTGTGAGAGGCGGTGATCATAATTCCAAGGTCAAAATCATCGCATCGGGTGATGTAGGAAACACCGGGGGTCGTCGTAACGTGAAGCATATAAACGTCTGCTCCCGATGCGCAAAGACCTGCGATTATTGAATATTCAAGCATATAGCTTGAACGCCTCGTATCCTTGCCGATAACCACCTTCGCTCGCTTGCCGAGGGTCGCTCCGGTGCTGTAATACCAGCCCAGCACCCTTCCGACCTTATACGCCTGCTCGGAGGTGAGCGAAATATTAACCTCGCCCCTGAAGCCGTCTGTGCCGAAGTATTTATTTGCCCCGATGCCCGTGGGCGTGAGGGTCGGCAGGGTCTTTTTTGGAAGGATCTCCGCATCCTCGGAAAGAAAATCGTTATAAGAAATGCCAAAATAATTACATAACGCGCTGATCTTGTCTAGCACGGGAACCGATTCTCCAAGCTCCCATTTTGAGACCGACTGCCTTGAAACTCCAAGCTGCTCCGCAAGAGTCTCCTGGGAAATTCCTTGCTCGGTCCTGATGTAATAGATCTTCTCGCCTATCGTCATATAAAACCTCTTTTCGGTTACTATCGAGAATTTCGAAGGCCGATCAAGCCGCAAAGCTCCATCTTGCCTCCGTTATACCTCAACAATAATATGATACAGTTTTTTTAAAAAAATGCAACCAACTCTGCGTTGAATGTAAAGCGCAACCAAGAGTTGCAGAAAATTTTTCGGTTGCAAAAGCCGCCCGCAAAAACGAGCGGCTTTGGATATTTGCCAATTTTTTAATTTCTTTTATTCCGCAACGAAGAGGTAGGGATAGACCTCCTGGCCGCCCTCAAGGAAATAGCACTCAACGTCGGGGAAGTGAGACGATACGTACTCCTCGACCTTTGCGCGCTCCTCGGGATCAACGTCCTTGCCAACGAAAACGGTGAAGAGGAATTTGTCTCCCATAAAGAGCATCGCGTTTATAAGGGCACAGGTCGCCGTTGACTGCTTCTGCGCGGAAACGACGATCTCCTTTCCGATAACACCGATGGTGTCGCCCGATCTTATGGAAACGCCGTCTATTGCCGTGTCTCTTATAGAGGGGGAGATATATCCCGTAGTTACCGCTTCGATAGCCGACTCCGCCGCCTCAATGATCATCTCGGCAGACTCCGCCTCGGGGTCGTAGGAGGAGAGGGCAACGTAGCTGTGACCGATGGTCTTCGCCTTGATAACGTGAACTCTTGCCTCTGTGTAGATCTCTGCGGCTTGATTTGCCGCCATAATTATGTTGGAATTGCCCGGAAGAACGAAGATATCCTCTGCGTTGATCTTACCGAATGCCTCAATAAAATCGCTTGTGGAGGGGTTGTTCGTCTGACCGCCGTCAACAATGTAATCGGTGCCAAGCTCGGTGAATATGGACTTAAGTCCGTCGCCTGTGGCAACCGCAACGATGCCGTACCTCTTGCGCTCGGCAGGCGCCTCTTCAACTGCGATAGCCGCCTCTGCGGGTTTAGGTGCCGCAAAGCCTGCATCCTTAAGAGCCGCAGCTCTATCGGCGTCACTCACACCCGACTCCTCGCCCTCGTCCTCGATAAGCTCCGAGTGCTGAACCGACATATTCTCAATCTTCACCGTGAGGAATTCTCCAACCTCTCTCATATGAGCAAGCACAAGCTCGGGGGTGAGAGTGTGAACGTGGATCTTAACGATACTGTCGGTCTTGAAGGCAACGATGGAATCGCCAAGACCCGAAAGATAAGCCTTAAGCTCCTCAACGTCGTATTTTTCAATATCGCATTTTGCGTTCTGAAGCTGAACGAGAAGCTCAGTGCAATAGCCGTAGGTCATAACGCTGTCGGGACCGAAGCCCGAGCCAACCGCCGCATTTTGCACAGGTGTGGGTGCGGCAGACGCTTCAACTTGGGTGAGCTCCTCACCGTTGAGCACCTTGTTAAGTCCGTCAATAATATAGAACAGACCCGCTCCGCCCGAGTCAACGACTCCTGCCTCCTTAAGCACCGCGAGAGTCTCGGGGGTCCTTTCAACCGCCGCGTGCATCTCCTTAACGAGATCCGCAAAGAGCGTTCTTATGGTGCTTCTGGGGGTAATTCTTGAAATAGCATACTCAACCGACTCTCTCGCAACCGTGAGGATCGTACCCTCCATAGGAGTCATAACCGAGGCGTAAGCTCTGTCAACTCCCGCCTCAAGTGCTTTACCCATAGTTGCGGGGTCTGCTTCGTCCGCCTCCTCAAGATGCTTTGCAATTCCCGCAAAGAACTGGGAAAGAATAACGCCCGAGTTACCTCTCGCACCGAGAAGCATACCCTTTGACGCCGCCTTCATAACGTGAGCGAGGCTGTCGCTGTTCATACTTTCAAGGGCGGCAACACCGCTCTCAATGGTCATACTCATATTGTCGCCCGTGTCTCCGTCGGGAACAGGGAAGACGTTGAGCTTATTAACTGTGTCTGCGTGAGCGCGAAGCTCGTTTGCTCCGCCCTTCATCATCTTGGCAAAAAGGAAGCCTGTGAGGAACTTGATAGGACCGCCGCCCTTTTTCTTTGACTCCTCAGCCTTTTTCTTTTTATCTGCCTCAGCCTTTTTCTTTTTATCCGCTTCGGCTTTCTTTTTCTTATCTGCCTCCGCCTTCTTCTTTTTATCTGCTTCGGCTTTCTTTTTCTTGTCGGCTTCAGCCTTCTTTTTCTTATCGGCATCAGCCTTCTTCTTTTCAGCTTCCGCCTTTTTCTTCTTGTCGGCTTCAGCCTTCTTTTCCGCCTCAAGCATTGCCTTCTTGCTCTTTTCGTCGGCTACCTTGGCGGCAGGCTTAGTGTTGTTTTCCATAATAATTACCTCTGAACGAATAATTACCTCTGAAGGGCTTTATTATCTCTCGCTCGCCACGAAGAAGAGCGCGAGAGTACCGGGGCCGCTATGGGCACCGATAACGGGACCAACGTCTGTGATAAGCTGTACCTTGAAGCCGTATTTTTCCTCAACGACCGATGCAAGCTTCTTTGCATCGTCTATGCAACTGCCGTGAGAAATATAAACCTTACTGCCTGCCTCGGCAGTCTTTCCGAGCCTCTCCGCAAGAGCAAGAATGGAGGCGTGTCTGCCACGGGACTTGCTGACATTTGTGAGATGACCCTCGTTATCAACGTGAAGCACGGGCTTGATACCGAGAAGGTTGCCAACGAACGCAACCGTGGGGCTCACTCTGCCGCCTCTCTTAAGATAAACGAGGTCGTCTACCGTGAACCAATGAGCGATCTTGAGCTTAAGCTCCTCGGCGTAAGCCGCCGCCTCGTCGATCGTTGCACCCTCCGCCTTCTTTTCAAGCACCATATCAACAAGAAGCGCAACACCTGCGGATGCCGCAAGGGTGTCAACGCAGACGATCTTTCTTTCGGGATATTCCTCGGCAAGCTCAAGTGCTGCAAGCCTTGCGGAATTATAGGTGGTGCTGAGGCCTGTGGAGAAGCCGATGTAAAGAACGTCGTATCCGCCCTCAAGAGCACCGCGGAAGCCCTCCGCAAAGCTCTCGGTGTTGATAGCCGCAGTCTTTGCAACGCCTCCCGCCTTCATTCTATCGTAAAATTCGGTGATAGACATATCGTAGTTTTTGTATTCCTTCTCTTCTCCCTCAAAGCGGAAGGTGAGAGGAAGGCACACAAGACCTCTCTCGGAGATCGCGTCAATTGTAAAATCACACGCAGAATCGGTGAAAATTTTGTAGTCAGCCATAGTTTTTCCTTTCCCGTCGCCTATGCGACGCAAGCGACCGCAGGTGAGCCCGAGCGGTCACGACCGATGGAATCAAACGGTTATTTTTCCATCCTCAATTTCTTCAAGATTTTTCGCTATTGAATCGAGCAGACGGTAAAATATCTCCCTCTCCTCGTCCTTGATGTCCTTTCCAACGTAGGAGATAACCTCCATAGCTCTCAGTGAAAGACCGTCGGCAATTTCCATTCCTCGCTCGGTGAGAGCCATCTTAACGCGATACCTGCCACTCGTGACCTTGATAACGAGACCAAGCTCCTCAAGCTCCGAGAGCGAGCGGGATACGTCCGATTTGTTTCTTTCGCAGAGCCTTCCGAGCCTTGTGGCGGTGATGCCCGTCCTGTGACGCTTCATCACAAGAATGTATTTCGCCCACGAGCCCTTTAAGCCGTAGTCCTTCATAACCTCCGCGGATATTCTGTTGATAAGCCTTGTTATCTCGGATATGGCAGAGGAAAGCTTTTCGTACCTAGAAATCATTTATCCTTTTCCTTTGTTACTATCAAGCCGTCGGCATTTCTCTCCAAATTATGACAAAAAATGAAGATGTTGACAACTCAACATTTCAATTATACACTAAAACGAGCATTTTGTCAACCCCTAAAGGAAAACGGAGGCTTTTGCGGTTGCGAGTGACCTGCAAACGGCGGTTGCAAAAACCAAATAAGCAAAAGAAAATCCTCCGAGCCGACCGAAATATCTTGCGTTTGTTATCGACCGAAAAAGTATATTTGTGCAAATTTTGAAAAAAATGTGAAGTATTTGTTATTTTTTGCTTGCATTTTCCTTATTTATATGCTATTATAAGTGTATGTTAAGTTTTTTACCAAATCTTAATCAAGAAAAATTTTGGAGGATTTATGAGTAAATCAAGAAAAATCACATTGCTTGCCGCAATCGCAGTGATCCTTGTGCTCTTTATCGTGGCTTTCGCAACAGGCGGATACGCAAACACTGTTACTTGCCCCGATTGTGACGGCGCGGGATGCGTGGAGTGCGGCGCGAGCGGTAGCGTAGTAGGCTCCCTCTGGGCGCTTCTGCCTCCCGTTATTGCTATCGGCCTCGCTCTTATTACCAAGGAGGTTTATAGCTCTCTGTTCGTGGGTATCCTCGCGGGCGGTCTTCTTGCAGGCGGCGTAAACGCAGGCGGCTTCTCGCTCACCAAGGGTATCGACGTTATCATCAGCGACGGTCTTATCGGCGCAGTTTCGGGCACCGCAGGCATCTTCATCTTCCTCGTTGTTCTCGGTATTATAGTTGCCCTTGTCAATAAGGCGGGCGGCTCCGCGGCATTCGGTAGATGGGCTAAGACTCATATCAAAACAAGAGTCGGCGCTCAGCTTGCAACCTTCGCTCTCGGCGTGCTTATCTTTATCGACGACTATTTCAACTGCCTCACCGTAGGCTCTGTTATGCGTCCCGTAACCGATAGCCACAGGGTATCCCGTGCAAAGCTCGCGTACATCATAGACGCAACCGCGGCTCCCATTTGTATGATAGCTCCCATCTCCAGCTGGGCAGCAGCAGTTTCCAGCTATCTTCCCGATGAGCTTGCGGCTCAGGAGGGTGCTGACATCTGGCTCTTCATCCAGGCTATCCCCTATAACTTCTATTCGCTTCTCACTCTCGTATTCGTAGTTGCAATCATTCTTATGAAGTTTGATTACGGTCCTATGAAGCTTCACGAGAAGAACGCTCTTGAGCTTGGCGACCTTTACACCACAGGCGAGAGAGTCGATGCGGTTGAGACCGAAGAAAATCCCAAGGGCAGAGTATTCGACCTTATCATTCCCATCGTTGCTATTATAGCCTTCTCCATATTCGGCCTTATGTATATAGGCGGTATTCTTAACGGTGCAAGCTTCGTTCAGTCCTTCTCCGGCACAGATGCCACCGTTGGTCTTCCTTGGGGCTGTATCATCGCGCTTATCGTGATCGTTGTTTACTTCATCGCACGTAAGCTCATCACCTTCAAGGAGGCTATGGAGTGCATTCCCAAGGGCTTCATTGCAATGGTTCCCGCTATCCTTATCCTCACCTTCGCAACCGCACTTAAGAACGCAACCGGTCTTCTTGGTGCAGGCGCGTACGTTAAGGAGCTTATGGGCGGCGTTGCAGAGGGTCTTCAGGCATTCCTTCCCGCTATTATCTTCCTTGTTGCTTGCGTTCTTTCCTTCGCAACAGGTACGTCCTGGGGTACCTTCGGTATTCTCATTCCCATCGTTCAGAGTATGTTCCCCTTCGGCTCGGAGCTCTTCATCATCGGTATGTCCGCTTGCCTTGCAGGCTCTGTTTGCGGCGACCACTGCTCTCCCATCTCGGACACCACCATTATGTCCTCCGCGGGTGCACAGTCTAACCACCTTAACCACGTTTCCACCCAGATGCCCTATGCTATCACGGTAGCGGCGGTATCCTTCGTAATGTTCATTATCGCAGGACTTGTTAAGATCGTTTGGATCTGCTTGCCTCTCGGTATTGCCATTATGATCGGTACTCTCTTCGGCATCAAGTTTATTGATAAGAAGCTTTCCGAAAAGAAGGCAGCAGGCAAATAATTCGGAGAAGGATCTCTGAAAAATAGCCAAACCAACAAGAAAAGAGATAACAAATCGGTTTTTAATGTGCCGAAATGTTATCTCTTTTTTCTGTCTGTTTAATGAAATCGTTGCACGGCAACGATGAAATCTTTACTTCATTCAGATGAAATCCAAGGCGTCGCCTTGGATGAAATCAAATCCGTCTATATATAACCCTGCGAAGCAGGATTTCATCGCGAAAGCGATTTCATCCACCGTAGGTGGATTTCACCCGTCGAAGACGGATTTGACTGCGTGTTATCCTTAACGGAGAACACGCTAAGAGCTGCGTTAAATAATGAACGCAAGAAGCGAGAGTATCGTCGCAGATGCCAGGGGGACCGTTACGGTGTCGAAGCCTCTTTTGGTGTATAGCTCCGTGAGAGCCGCCACAGGGGAGACCGCCGCGGCGAAGATAAAGGAAAGATGAGTCGGAACACCAAAGGAAAGAAGTGTGATAAGCGTGCACACAAAGGATGTGACAGCCATAGCTACCGTACCCTCAACCGATTTCACGCCCTCGATCAACCGCCCCGAAAGCTTATGCTTGCCAAACCGTCTGCCGACTATCGCCGCCGCGCCGTCTCCGGGTCCCCAAGCCATAATTGCCGCCACGGGGATAAACCTGAAGTCCGAGCCGAGCAAGCCCCAGAAAAGAGCCAACAGTCCCGAGATCATACCGAAGAGTATAACGAAGCTCACGATGACCTCGTGGTTTCCCTTTTCAACGAAAAGCTTTTTATAAAAGGGAAGCTTCTCGCAAATCAGTAAAACGATAATAACGACAAAGAGGAACGCGCCCTCCACAGCCACAGCTATCCACCAGATGTCCGTGAGAAGCACAAGGGGGAGAACAGAGGTGAAGGCAACGAAGTGAAGAAGCTTGCGGAAAATATAGTCGGGCACGCCTGTGAACATACGGACGAGTATCAGAAGCAAGGCAAGCGCGCCGATGTAGCCGAAGTATAGCCCAAGTAGCCTTAAAAATTCGTAAAGGTAATAAGGATCGATAAGCGAGATGTTATTGATTATCAGCATCGCAAGTCCGATGGAAAGGAGGATAATGCCCGTCGCGATACCAACCACCTTGCCGCGCACTCTGTTTGCAAATCTTGCGCTCACAAGCGAGAACAACGTGGCGCACACCACCGCGATCAGCAGAAAATCCCAGCATTCAAATATAATAGACGGCTCCATCAGAATATGGCTCACCGAGGCTATAAGGGCGGTGAAGGTCATAATAAAGGTGGATGTACCGACCGCGCATCTGCGCTCATAGCCCAGCATAGCCGTGAAGACTATCAGCATCATCATTCCGCCGCCCGTGCCGAAGTATCCCGTGCCAAAGCCGATGGTCAGCCCGAAGAACACGGATACGGCGATCTCCTTTGCCGAAAGCTTCGCTCCGCCGCCCTTCTCGGGTCGTTCCTTTGAATCGGGCTTCACGAGGAAACGGATACCGATAGCAACGCAAAGGAAGAGTGAAAAGCTGCCAAGAACTGTTTGATGAGTGAAGTAAGCCGCCACGGATCCAACCGTGCACATACCGATAATAAGGACAGCCATAAGCCAGCCGTGGCGAAGGTCTATACGCTTGTTTTTTGCGTAGACCGCCGTTGTCACCGCTGAGCCGAGAATATCCGAGGCAAGGGCTATGGCGGTTGCCATAAAGGCGCCGTGCTCGCCGCCGAAGGTAGGGCAGAGCACTATCATAAGCGGCACCATAGCGGTTGCCGCGCTGAGGCCCACAAGACCCGTGCCAATTCCTGCGAGAGCCGAGGCTATCGCAACGACGAGATGCTCCATATATCTTCTCCTTTGCAATAAAGTTTATCAAAAATCATCGTGCAATATAAAAACGAATATAGTTCTAAATGAGAATAGATGTACTGATTATGTATATAATTATTTACTTTTAAGCTTTATTTTATCCGAAAGCGCAATAAGCACGCTTGCCGCGACAACCAAAATCGATCCCAAAACCGTGAGAGGACCAACGCTCTCGCTAAAGGCAATAGCCCCAACTATAATGCTCGTGATAGGCTCAAAAGTTGAAAGTATCGCCGCCCTCTCGCCTCCGATAATAAATGTACCGCGCTGGAAGAGCACCACCGCCAAGCCGTTTACCAAAAGGGCAAACGCCACCGAAAGCACCCAACCGAAAACGGATTTGGGGAAGGCAAGCTGACCCGATATAAGCGCGACGATGAAAAGCACCGCGCAAGCAACAAGGGAAACGTAAAAGCTGAAGGCAAAGGTGTTCGTTCCCTTTGAGCCGAAGCTTGAAAGCAGGAAAATATAGATGGCGTAGGTCAGTCCCGATGCGAGGGCAAGCGCGCCTCCCGCGAGGGATATCTCCGCACCGGGGGTGTAGAACATTGCAACACCGCCAACACAAAGCAAAAGGCTCATTATATTCCCAAGTCCCGCCTTGCTTTTGCGAGTTAAGATCTCAAGGATAACAACGATAGCGGGATACACAAAATGAAAAACGGTTGCCGAGCCGCTTGCCATAAAATTATAGGAGCTGAAAAGCAAAAGAGGAGTTACGGCACAGCCAAAAATACCGATAAGACCCACAGAGGGAAGTGCCCTGGCCGAGATCTTAAGGCTGCCTCCGCTTATGAAGGCAAGGGCCAGAAGGAGCGGCAGAGAGAAAAGGTTTCTCATCAGCACGAGGGTTATGGAATTAACTCCGTCCGAATAAATATGCTTTGCCATCAGCGGCATACAGCCGAAGATAACGGCGCTTAATATAATAAACGCATAGCCTTTTATATTTTGTTTGGTCATAGTGCCACCGTAAAGCTATCCTGCTTGCCGCAGGTTTTTCTTAAATAACATTATACAACCCTTTATATGAAAAATCAAGTACCGCAGAGGCGAAAAAGTCAATTGCTCCAAAAAAATATGGACGGCACGAAAAAATTTTCGGGAAAAATAATTCTTTAGAATTATCGAAAGCGAGGGGCTGAATGTGCGCAAAAAATCTTCAAAAACCACTTGACAAACGAAAATTATTGTGATACCATATAATTGCACCGAGCAATATGCTGGTGGCAAATCGAATATTGGTTGAAAAGTCGGCGAAGCATTGGAAATAAGCTTTCTTAATAACCTTTCGTTTAGATTCATCGGACAGACCTTCTGCGCGGTGGGTGTAAAGGGGGCGTGATTAATTTGATTTATTTGCTTTGTTTGCGGTTTGCAGGTAGAGAGTAGGTTAGGTTTATCTATTCTTTTTTGTGCACCGCTTTTTTCTTCACCTCTTTTCAGCGGGAAAGGGGTGAATTTTTTGTTTATTCGGTTTGGGTCGGTTAAAGCATCTTATCGGCTGATAAGGTCGGGAGTGTCGCACGGCGACTCTTGCGGCTTACCTCTTATGCTCGGGCAGAATAAAAACTAAAAAGGAGACGAAATGTCTAAAATTAAAGATCTTAAAAAAATCAACGTCGCCGACGTAGAAGAAAAGCTCGGATACGAGTTTTCCGATAAAAGCATCCTTCGTCAGGCGTTCGTGCGCTCATCCTTTGCATACGAGTGCGAAATAAAATTTGATAACGAGGAGCTTGAATTTATAGGAGACAGCGTGCTCGGTATGCTCGTTGCAAGGCTTCTCTCAAAGAGGCTTCTCAGGGTTGCGGACGGCGTGGATTACGGCAGAATACGCGGTCAGTGGTGGAGAGATTTTGAAATGGACGAGGCTGAAATGAGCAAAATGAAGATCAAGCTCGTTCAAAGAAAAACTCTCGCCTCGGCGATAGACAAGCTTGATCTTGCAAAATATCTCTGCCTCGGCTCGGGAGACGAGCAGGCTAAGGTCTATGAGCAGGACTCCGTGAAGGAGGATCTTTTCGAGGCGATCCTCGGCGCCGTGGCTCTTGACTGCGATTGGCACACCCCAACCCTTGAGTCAGTTCTCATCAAAATGATGGACCCCATCACCCTCATTGAGCAGGGCTTACCCGACGAGCCAAGCTACGAGGAGCTCCTCGGAAAGTGGTACCTGGAAAAATACGGCAAGCCTCTTGAGATAACCCTTTCCGAGGAGGGCGAGGACGGAAGTGTTGATGCCCATATAGATCTTGGCAAGAAAATGCGCCATAAGCACATCAATGCCGAGGCTCTCACGCCCTCGGGCGCAAAAAGGCTGGCGGCAAAGCGCGCCTGGGAGTTTGTCGTAAGCGTTGAAAGCCTTGCGGAGCGGGTGCTTGAAGTGATCGGCACCCCGAGTCGCACGGATCCGATGGTGCAGATCAATATGCTGGAGCAGAAGAAGATAATTCCCAAGGTGGCCTTCTCGTTTTGTGAGGTCCCTGCGGACGAAGGCGGCAACCCCACCTGGCAATGCCAAATAAATATCGACGAGCTTGATATTCACACAAACGATGTCTTTACCTTCCCTAAAAAATCAGAGGCAAAAAATTTCGCGGCGAGCGCTCTGCTTCACATCCTTATCAAAAAGGAGTTTTGTCCTATAACAAGCGAGGATTATCCCGGAATTGCGATAATGCTCCCTGCATCACGGGATGCTTTTTTAGAAATGGAAAATAAGATGAGTGATAAAGAGAAAAAAGAGATCTTGAAAATAGAATACGAAGAGCTCGACCCAATCGAAAGTCTTGAAGACTGATCGAAATTTTCTACATTATATTAATAAAGGAGATTAAAAAATGAATGAGATCAAATGCCCCAAGTGCGGCGAAATATTTTCTATTGATGAATCGGATTATTCGGAGCTTCTTAAGAGCGTGAAAAACGCGGAGTTCAAAAAGGAGCTTGAAACCAGAGAGCAGCTTATAAAGGCGCAAAGCGAGCAGAAAATAACCGAGCTTTCCACGATGCTTGAAAACGAGAAGGAAAAGAACAAGGCAGACGTTAAGCTCGCCCTTGCGGAAAAGGAGAGGGAGCTTTCGGAGGCTCGTGCCGCTCTTGAAAACGAGAAGGAAAAGAACAAGGCAGAAGTAAAGCTCGCTCTTGCGGAAAAGGAAAAGGAGATCGCCGAGACACTCTCCGCCCTTAAGGAGGAAAAGGAGAAGGAGCTTTCCGCAAAGGAAAAGGCAATTTCCGAAAAGGAGAGGGAGATCGCAGAGCTTCGCGGCTCTATCGAGCTTTCAAAGAAGGAGGCGGAGCTTGAGAAAAAGTCCGCTATCGACGAAAAGGAGCAGAGAATAAAGGAGCTTGAGGCAAACTTAACCGCCGCAGATCTTCGTCACGATATCGAAACCAAGAGCCTGAATGAAAAGCACGACGCAGAGCTTAAAATGAAGGACGAGCAGATCGAGTATTATAAGGACCTCAAGATCAAGGCGTCCACAAAAATGCTCGGCGAGACCCTTGAGCAGCATTGCGAGATAGAGTTCAATAGGCTCCGTGCCACAGGCTTCAGAAGCGCAAAATTCGAAAAGGACAACGATGCGAGAACGGGAAGCAAGGGCGACTACATATTCCGCGACTACTCCGAGGACGGTGTGGAATTTATCTCCATAATGTTTGAGATGAAAAACGAAGCAGACACCACCGCCACAAAGAAGAAAAATTCGGATTTCTTCAAGGAGCTTGATAAGGATAGAAACGAAAAGGGCTGTGAATACGCCGTCCTCGTCTCTATGCTTGAAGCTGATAATGAGCTCTATAACGGCGGTATTGTGGACGTTTCCCACGAATACGAAAAAATGTACGTTATCCGCCCCCAGTTCTTCATTCCCATCATCACCCTTCTGCGCAACGCGGCTGAAAAGACCGTGAACTATAAGAGGGAGCTTGCACTTGTGAAAAGCCAGAACGTGGACGTCTCAAACTTTGAGGCGGAGCTCCTTGATTTCCAGAAGGGCTTCGCAAGAAACTACGACCTCGCAAGCCGCAAATTCAGCGATGCTATTGAGGAGATAGATAGGACCATCAAGCTTCTTGAAAAGATCAAGGATAATCTCGTCGGCTCCGAAAACAACCTTCGCCTTGCAAACAATAAGGCGCAGGACCTCTCAATAAAAAAGCTCACGAAAAACAATCCCACGATGAAAGCGAAATTTGCCGAGCTTGAAGCATCAAGGGCAACCGAGGAGAATTCCGAGGAGTGAGCCGTTGGCTTAAAAAACTCCCCAAAAGAGCTCTGTAAAGCAGCTACGGAAAGGGCGCGCCAAAACAAAACAAACTAAATAGTTCGCAAAAACAACAAAAAGAAAACCGCCCGTATTTTTTAAATACAGGCGGTTTTTGTAAATAATACTAGTCAAAATCAGCTAAAAATACGTTTTTTGTGGGAATAAAAGCTGATAATAATTCGGTTATCTCGGTGCACTTTTAAAGCTTTATCTTCTTATAAAGCATCGGGAGAAGTGCCATAACCACAAACACAAGCATAAAGTATCTTATAAAGTCAAGCAGCAGGCTCAGATGCACCGTGGGCATATAGTCGGCAAAATCAAGCAGCTTTATTCCAAAGGCAAGGGCGAGGCCGCCAACCGTACGTATAAGCTTTTTCCACCAGGGCACCTCGTAGCTGAAATTAACGAATTTACCTTCGATCAAAGAGCCGACAGCTCCGCCAAGGAGCATACCGTACACCTTGAAAAGATCTGCTGAAACAGGGTCGCCGAGAATAAAGAACACGACGGCAAAGGGGGTCGCCACAGTAAGCGAGCCAAGGTAAAGAAGGTTCCTGTTTTTAACCTTGTCGTAAGCAAAGCTGAGACCAAACGCAAGTCCGATTCCGAGAAGCGATGCCGCAACAACGTCGCTTGGATAATGCGCCCCGAGATAAAGCCTTGAAAAAGCAACGATTGGAATGGCGCACGCCGCAAAAAGTATCAGATACCACCTCTTGAATTTTACCGCAAGGGCGGTGGACCAGGTGGAAATTGTCTGCGTGTGACCGCTGGGGAAGGAATATCCTGTCGCTGTTTGAACCCGTAGGGGCTTCACAAGCCCTGTGTCAAAGGGTCTTTGCACCTTACAAAGATTTTTCAAGGTATTATTAACAGTCATAGAGCTTAGCGTGATAAAGAAAAGCCTGTGTGCAAGATCCTTATCAAATGCAAAATACAGCACTGCAATAAGCACCACAAGAAGCGTCTCCTCGCCAAGCATCGTGAGGGCCTCAAAAAGGAAGTTGAGGAATCCGCACCTCGCGCCCTCAAGCCATATCAGAAAATTGATCTCTCCGGGAATCATACCGTCCTCCCAAATAATTTAAAACGCGCTGCCCGATATCCCGAGCGCACAATATGATTATATCATATTTACAGTAATATTTATTGCATATCTATTCGGGGTATTAAAGAAAAGAGATAAACGCAAGAGCCAAAAGAAATGCAATAAGTATAGTAGCGGCAATTGAAATCACACCTATGATAATTTTAACGAGAAGCGACTTATTGCTTTTCATAAATACTAGTGAAAGTATTGCAGCGGCGCCGCCCAAAGCACCGCCGATCGCTCCGCCGACAACGGGAAATACAGAGCAAAGAGTGGCGCTGTTGCCCCAAATCACCAAAAACAGGAAGGGAATAACAGCGAGGACTATTTCATACCACTTTAATTTGGGAGCTAACTGAATAGACTCACCGTCTATTTGCAGGGAACTGCCGATCAAGAAATTTCCTTTGAGAATAGCGCTCTTTCCGTTTACCGTGTATTCCTTTTTTGAGACGGAAGGCGCACAGGCACCGTTGACCTTTAACGCCTTTTTACCCGTCCAAATGCTTTCGCTGTAAATAATTTCTCCATAAACGGGATGCTGAATGGTTTCTTTCATAATACTGCTCCAATAAGATCGAATTTAACCGCATTCGCGGTTGTCGCCACAAATTATATCACAAGTGTCAGCGTTTGTCAAGAGGTTGAGCTCTACTCCTTCTGCGCCAAAAATCGACAAGGAATAAGTGAAGAGTGAAGAGTGAAAAAGTAAAATCGACAAGCTCACGCGAAACTTGTCGATTTTTGGCTAATAACCCTAATTTTGATACAAAACAGATCTCTTTACAACGACACTTCTTTTTGAGGAGTGCCAAACACGAATCAATTCGTGTTTTTACATTTTTCTAAAAACCGGTATGTCCTTCTCGAAATCTCCTCTTGAGTCAAAAGATTAACTTGCTCGAGATTTTGATTCAGAGTGACGTATCCTCGAAGTAGTGGATCGATTTGCTTATGTTCTTCCTGTGCTTTTTCAAGGGACTTTGCAAAGCAATCATAGCCATATTCGTTTACAAGATACGGAAGTCCCGCAACCGAAAGAATATAATTGTAGTCGATGTAATCGTGATTCTTTTCAAGACTTTTTTGGAATTTCTCCATTATGGGAATTAGTTCTTCCTCTGACGCATAGATTGCATAGCCACGAATAAAAAAGATCTTCATTGCGAGTCTGCGGCATTTTTTCAAGTTTTCAAAATAAAACGCTTTCAAATCATATTCCATAGCCGATGGATTGATCAGCAAAATGCGAAGGTGATCAAAGCGAATTTCCCATATATGCTTTTTGGAAACAACTTTGTCGCATAAATAATCAATATGATCTTTTGAAAGTTTTATGTTGTTTAGTTTCTTTATCAGGGACATGTATTCCGGATGCAGTATGCAATCGGAGCATCTCTTAAAAGCACGATCTAATTCTGACAATAGATTATCATTCATTGGACTCACTCCCATGGCTTGCTTTGATATATAAAGTATATCATAAAAACACAAAAACCACAACCCATTTGTATCGGAATTGCAGTTTTTGTTTGTGAAATGGCGATCAAAAAGATATTTTCGCCTTTTTTGTTTGGGTTTGAACTGTCGCGCATTAATCACGGCGGAGCCGTGTATATCATCAATTCCAAAGGAATTGCATATCATCAATGCGGAGCATTGTATATCATCAAGCCGCAGGAGAATCCAGCCCCAAAGGGGCTGATGATATGCACCGCACTTCGCGCGGCGATGATATGCCAAGCCTACGGCTTGGATAAAAAATCCGACAAGTTTTGACTTGTCGAATTTTTTGGCTAATAACCCAAATTTTGATACAAGCCTCAATCAAAAACATTTTCTTTTATTTCTGCCAAAATCGACTTTTCAACATTGATCGTTTTTTTGAAAAGCCCTTTGACTGCAAACGGCGTATAAAAAGAAACCTCTATTCCGTTTTTTGTAAAAATATATGTTTTCAAAGCATCTGTTTCGCCGCCTGACGCCAATCCAATTCGTGTGCTATAAGAAAACAAAGCATATGTAAAAGCCTCGTTTTTCAATTTTCCAACGACAGTAGCGTACGCCCTATCAACATCGACAGAGCCATCTCTTGATTGCAGGCTGACAAGCTGATTTGAGTCTGGAATCATAAGCATAGGAATCAAACATCGGTCTTGCTTCAAAATATCGGCAGTAGCTGCAATATGATTGTTCAGCAAATCAACAAGGCTTTTTTGTACGGTGGTATCGAGTTCTGAAAATTTCATAGCGAAGACTCCCTTCATTTGATAAGCATATTATACCATATAATTACAAAAAACGCAATTATTTTGTATCAGAATAGCGGTTTTTATTTCCTAAGAGCAGTAAAAAGGTGTGTAAAGGTAGGTAAGAACAATAAAAAGGTGTGTGAGCGAGGATAAAGATTAAAGCTTCATAAAATAAGGGCCGCAGGTACTTTCGTGTGTTTTTATATAAGTCCACGAGAAATCTGGAGCTATGACATAAACTTCTACCATTCTGTCAAGTGCACTTGCCGAATTCAACTCCCATGTTATATCGTGTGTCTTTTCATCCTCAAACCACTCTATATATTGAGCGCCCCTTTTGTTTATTTCATTATATGCTTTTCTGGCATTATCACCTTCCAAAAACTTGTTATCATCAAGCAATTTCCAAGAGAAGGTGTGCCATATTAAGTTTCCGGTGGAAACAACATATTTTTTTAAGTCTTTCGGGGGAATTCCAACCGCAAAATGTTCTAACCATTGCTTGTAAAACTCATTTTTTGTCATTTGCATTTTCCTTTGCAGTATTGATTGATGAAATCAACATTCTCCGAATCGTTCCGCACTGATTATAAAGTTCTTTTGCAATCTCACGGTTAAGCAATTCGGATTTTACAAACAATTCAATCCAATATTCCGTTTCGTAGCATTCTTTCAGTGCGATTTGAAATTTGGCAACAAAGTCGGCTTTG
>JAFQRL010000018.1 GCA_017410065.1 Clostridia bacterium
AACAAGGTTGCCGTTAATATATACCTTCACGGTGCAGTCGGTAGCACCTGTGCCCTCAAAGTAATCAACGCGAAGTGTGAACCAGCTGTCTGCCTTAACGCCCTCTACGGTCTGCCAGCCGTTACTTTCGATCTGTATAGCCGAGCCGTCCTTGCGAAGGAATATCCTTGCGAGATACTTGGAGCTGCCTGCATAGAGGTTAATGCCGATCCTCTGATTATTGCTGGTTGAGCCGATCATAAGATCTGCGCTGACCGAAAGATAGCTCTCGCCTTCCGCGCCGCTACCAAAGAGGAAGTTTGATGATCCGCTTGCGTCTATTTCGGTTTTGGTGAATAGATAATATTTATTCTCGCCGTCCAAAACTATCTCCGCTGTGGAAACACCGCCGTCGGCGAAGCTGAAATAGCTATCCGAATAACCGTTTGCAACAGCTCCGACCTCTGCAACGTCGAACTTATGTACTCCGTCGGTTGTGGCGAAGGGAGTTTTTTCGGGCTCAACGGGAGTTTCGGGTGTTTCGGGGGTATCGGGTGTTTCAGGGGTATCGGGAGTTTCGGGAGCACTTGGAGCTTCGGGAACCGTGGGTGTGGGAAGATCGTTAAGATCGTAGCTCTCAAGGCTTCTTGTGAGGGTGATATCGTCAAGACGGATCTTGCCGAGGAATGCGTAAAGAGGCGTGAAGCCAACGGTTGTGATCTTCTCAACCTCGATGAGCTTCGTAGCTACCGTACAAACGTCGATAAGAGTATCGTTCACATAGGTGCCGATGAACACCTTGTCTGCGGCTTCGCCCTCGTAGTAAACGAACTTGATATCAAGCCAGCCGCCCTTTGCCACGCCCGTGGGTATCCAGCCGTTAACGCTTTCAAATCTCACGCTATTGCCGCTCAGGTCGAAATAGAAGGTCTTGATACTGTCTCCGCCCGCATTTTTCAGGCTGAAGGATATTCTTCCGCCCTTCGACTCCTCAACCATCATTTTCGCGGTTACGGTGAGAACGTTTGCGCTCTCACTTGAGGTCGCAAACTTAAAGTTTGCGCTACCGCTTTGCTGGGTTGCGGTCTTGTTGTAATAGAAATACTTATTCGTTCCGTCGGTGACTATCTGCGCCTCGGAAACTCCGCCGTCGGACCAGGAGAACTCCTCCTCCTGACATCCCGAGGGGATAACGCCGTCAGCAAGCTTATCGAAGGTGTGAGCACCGTCCTCGGTTGCATAGTCGTACTCGGGGATGACTATGGGCTTGATAAGAGGCTCCTCGTCGGGTGTGGGGGTCTCGTTCGTTCTGGTGAGAAGGACGTCGTCATAAAGCAATGTTCCCGTCCAGGCATAGAGAGGAACAAGGGTCGCGCCGCCGATCTGGGTTGCGTCCATAGGCTTTGAAACCGACGTTTTTATATCCATAAGCTGACCGTTAATATAGGTCTTTAAGTAAAGAGGCGTGGAGTCGCTTCCCTCAAAGAATACCACCTTAACGGTGAACCATTCGCCGAGCGGCACGTCCGTGCTGACCCAGCCTGCTATGCTATCATAGGAGACCTTATCTCCGCTCTTGGAGAAGTAAACGGTGTGAACGGTTCCATCCTGATTATATTTGCCGAGATTGACGGCGATCCTTCCCGAATTGGATTCGAGAACGTTCATTCTGAACTGAACGGTAACGGTGTTTGCACCGCTCAAAGAGCGACCGCCGTACACGGCAACTCTACCCGAATTGTTTATATCGAATTTATTGAACTTAACGTAAGAGTTATCACCCTCGGTGACAATAGTCGCCTTGGAAACACCGCCCGTGCTATAAGTGATATTATCCACGCTTTCAAGCTCGCCGTCGTCCAAGGAATCGAAGTCCTGCGCCACGTCGTCGGAAAGATAGGAATACTTGATAACAGGATCAAGCTCCATAATGATGCCGATAAAGCGCATCCAGTCGGATTCGGTGTAAAGAGGAACCCTATAGTCGTCAAGATCAAATGCCAGATACATATTCCTTACAACGCCGACTGCAATAGAGGTTGCATTGGTGTCGCCCTCTGCAAGTCCGAGTCCAACGGGAAGTCCGTTATGGTTTGCCGCCGCAGAGCCAACGTTATCCGAGAAGGAGCCGTCGTCATAGCGGTAAGGAAGATATTTATCGTAGGAATTAAGGATAGCGCGAGCTCCGTCGCGTTTAAGCGCGCTGTCTATGTATTCAATAACTGCCGCTCTCTCATCTGCGGGAAGATCGCTATAAAGGAGAACGTTTGAGCGAAGATCGGAAAGACCTATCCAGATATTGTAAACGTCGCAGATATTACCCGTGGACTTCTGATCTCCGAGAAGACCCGCGATAAGTCCCTCTGCCGCAAGCTGAGGCATCGGGAAGGACGCCTTGCAGCTAAGGTACACCGAGATCACCTTATAGAAGCCGTTTGTGGCGCGGAAGGTGGTAACGCCCTCCCACATACCCGTGGTGGGATCGATGCGCTCGTTAAGGAATTCTATTAGCATATCCACAAGAGTCTTGCCGTACCAGGGGCTTGATGTGTCTGTGCACTTACCGAGCTTCGAGCTTGCCGCTCTTATCTGGGAGGAAAGAGCGTTAAGCTGGTTACCCCAAACGTAGGACTCCTCGTTTATCTTAACCGTTTCAAGATATGCGGCAAAGCCTTCGTGGCTTGCAAACATCTGATCTGTGGGATCGGAGGCGGTGAGAGTTGCCTTGCTTCCGCCGTTGTATATCACTCTTGCCACAGCCATAGCGGTGGAGCCGCCGAGGGTGTCGGGAAGCGCGGAGAGGCTGCCCTCAAGCATTTCGTCGGGCAAGATACCGTCTCCCGCCATACCCGTGGGTGTGTCGTAGGTGGGTCTTGCGCCAAGATTGCTAAAGAGGGTTATTGCGGCGGAAAGGTCGCGTCCCCTTCTCTGAAGGTCTCCGAGGGAGAGCATAGTTTCCTTATCGTACTGGGGATGATAGAAGAAGCCGTCATCCTTATCCTGAAGGGTCTTCAGCATATAGATGATATCGGTCTTCATCTTTTCGGGGAGGTGATTTCCGTAGCCGCCTGGAAGCTCATCCAAGGCTCCCGTGCTTTCAAGGAGACCGAGCACCTGACGGGTGCAGGTTATATCGGGGCCGAAGCCCTGGGTGTCTCTTCCGCTGGGCGCGCCGTAGAAGCCGCCTGCCCAATTGCCGCCCTTAAGGTCCATCTTACCAGGTGCGTAGAGGTTGGCAAGCCAATCGATAAGGCTATCCGTGTAGAGGGTATAATATTGCTTAAGCGCATCAACTATATCCGCATCCGCAACCTTCGAAAGAGCTTCCCATTTTTCAGCAAGCATTGCGCCGTCTATAAGCTCCTGCTCTCGGATAAGATCAACAGTACCCGAGCAAACGATGCCCTTGGCAAACGCCATATATTCCTTGCCCTCGATATAATTATCAACAAGGTCCTTGATGGCATATTCAAGAACGGAAATATTCGAAACGGTGTTTTTATCGTATGCTATGGCAAGCTCGCCTGCCTCGGCATAAATGAGATAGCGCGCATCGAAATAGGACTCGCGCTCCATTCTCTCAAGAAGCTCGTAAGCCTTCACGGATATCTCACGATCATCGATAACGCCAATGATTATATCGTGATTTGTGGGATAGGCGTAGCTATTCATATAGTTGACCTTCTCGCCCGTCCACTCGGTGAGCTTTGCCTGAAGTGGCGCGGAATGAAGCTGGGCGTCCGAATCGGCAATAAAAATGGTGATCTTATGCCAATTACCCATAACGGTGGCTTCGCCGTAATCCTTTTCCTTCCAGCTATCGTCCTTCTCGTTTGAGCTCTCATCCGAATCGCAGGAAACAAGGGTCGCGACAAGCACGAGCATTGCCAAAAGCAGCGCGATCAATTTTTTCATAGTTTTCTCCGTTCTGCCCGAGGGGCTTTTTATTCAAGCTTATCTTGTTTTGATTTCTATAATAATTGTACAGTAAAAAACAAGTTACAATCAATTGAAATTTTCCATCAAAAAATATAAAATAGTTAGTTTTTCACCCTTACACCTCTATTATAACTAATTCGATCAGTAAAAAACAACGCCCAAAGTATAATAAATAGGGGCGTTTTTTTCTTTTTGTTTGTCTTCCTGCACTTTTCTCGGGCTTCGTTCCGCGCTTCGTGTTCTGCGATGAAAATTTCAATAACAGAGGGACTCTGAAATAAAAGCCGACGATAATAGTGAACAATAAAAAATACTTGGTCTTTTATATTACAATAAAAAATACGTGGTCTTTTATATTTTTTCCACCCCAACTATTGACAAAGCGCCAAGAAAAAGCGACCCCGCGAAAATTTCCGCAGGGTCGCCTCGGCTGTTAAAGCTCGTCACTTTTGGGGGTATATTTTAAATGGTTTCTATAATAAATGTTGGGGTAATGCTCAATAAAAATAAATGGTTTCTCACCCGTCAAGGCTCGGCTTTTTTGTTGATTATGTTTATTATTAATAAAGGAAGTTATTTCGGTTTAACCACCGCTCGCCTTACGGCTCCGAGCCGAAGTAGATATAGTCGAAGCGGAGCTCCAGGAGATTCAGATTACTCGTCATTTGAGTGACAACGTCGCAAGAGGTGTAATCCTTATCAGTTTTCGTGAGGATAGTGTCGAAGGAGAGCTGACCTTCTCGGAGCACCTCAACGGTGTAGCCGCCCGTTGTCATCGTGATACGGAGGGTGAACCATTCTCCAACTTTGGCGCCTGTGCTCACACCGCCAAGCGAGACTGTTCCGCCCGAGCCGTCGATGTTGATATTACCCGAGAGATTTGTGCCGCCGTCCGACTCCACGTTTCTGCCGCTATATAGCCTGAAATAGCAGCCGGAGCCTAAATTCGTCCAGCTCTCAAGCTTCATTCTTGCCTGGAATACCTTGGTGCCGACGGAGCCCTCCTTGATACCGACGTTCAGCCAGGTCTGCGCGCTTTCGCCCGAGCCGTAGCCCGTTTTATTCAGCGAGAGGACCTTGTTTTCACCGTCCGTCACCACGCTCATATCCGCCGTGGCGTTACTCTGCTTAACGTAGCCGAGAGCATACTCTCCGTATTCTCCGTTGGCAAGAGAGCCTTCGGCTATATCCTCAAAGGTCACAGAGCCCTCGGGTGCTCCTCCAATGCTTGCAATGTCCTCTGCCGTGAGGTATTCGGGAAGACCGCCGAAGTAGATGCTCTTGACGTCTGTGGTGTGGAAGGTGGTCGAATCATTCATAAGCACGACTGCGGTGCAGGTGCTGAAGTCGGGCCACACGCTTCTCGTAACCGATGCCTTATATTCGAACTCACCGTCCGCATTTTTAACGAAGGCATAAACCGTCTGATCTATCATCATAAGCCTGAGGGTGAACCACTCGCCCTCTGCCACGCCAAGGGAGGTGCCGCCAAAGCAAACCTTGCCCGACGAAGCATTGAACATAACGTTTCTGTCCGAGTCCGAGCCGAACACCGTGCCGTTATTGGCGTTTGCCGCCGTTCTTCCGTTATAGAAGCGGAGGTAGCTGGATGAGCCGCTGACCTGATCGTGGCGCATCGTGATATCAAGAATGAGTGCCTCGTTTTCGGAGACCTTATTGGTTCTTTCTATTACCAGCCAGGACTGCCTTGAGTCCGAGCCATCGCAGCCCGTCTTCGCCATTCTGAGGAATTTCACACCGTCCTCGGAGACAACCGTGGTGGTCGCTTGCGCGTTTGCCTGGATGTGGTGCCCTACGCGAATAATGCCATCCTCGTTTACAGTCCAATCGCCCTCGGCAAAGTCATCAAAGGTAAGCTCGCCGCTTATTATGCAATCGGAAAGGACCTCATCCTCCTCGGGTACGTGAACGTCAATATTGTCAATATCAATTGTGCCTATCCAGGACATTTCGGGAACTATTCCGAGATCAACGATCTCGCTTGCCTGCACGAATTTATTGAAGATGTGAGTGTAGGTGGAGCGAAGGATCTCGTCTATATAAACGCAAAGCACAAAGCTTCCGTCGGATGCGGTGGTAACGGTTATAGTAAGATCGAACCACTCGCCCTCGGTGATGCCCCAATCGGAGAAGCTCTCGGATATGTAAGTGCTCTTATCCGAATAGGTGCGAACGGTGTTCTCACCGATCAAAATCTGCCAAGCAACCACGCCCGAGGGGCTCAGAAGATTAAGCTTAACATAATTTTTATTTGCCGCGTTATTTATTCTCATATCGGCATTGATAACTATGCTGTCGCCGTTGAGAGGTGCCCACATCAGGTGAATATAAGATTGGGACTGTTCAACGTTGCCATTGCCGTAGATCTTGTTGAAATGTAAATATTTATTTCCATTTTCGATTTCGGTAGTCGCTTCGTATTGAGATTTCGTCTCCTCTGTGATAACTGCGGTTATGCCGCCGAGATCAAGAGATACCGAGGAGTCCTCACTGATATCCTTATCCTCGAAATCAACTATCGCCTTGGGCTCTGTGATAACGAAAGCGGTGTTATCAAGCACCGTCTTGCAGGGGGTGGTCTGTATCAGAGCCGCGGTGTCTATTGCCGCAAGGCGGCTGACGCTTGCAAAGCCCTCTGTGCCATCAAGGGTCGAAAGCTCGTAGATCTTCGCGTTATCAACGTAAACAGTTACCGCAAGAGACGTCTCGCCGTCGCACACAACAAGCTTCATTTCAACGAGAAGCTCGATGGTCTCCATAGGATAGATATTTGCGATATTATATTCTGCGGAGCTTGCTCCGTCCTTAACGGTGAGCTCCGTTGCGCCAAAGATAAGAGCGAGGCTGTAAACCGTCTCGTCATTATCGGTGAAGCAAAGCTCGTATTCACCTGTGCCCGCAGGGGTCAGCTCGGTTGCAAACATAAGAACAGAGCCGATATTGGAGACGTCGCTTCTGCCTATCTTAAGGATCGCGCCCTCGCCCTCGGCAAAGAGAAGCGCGCCCGAGCCCTTGTAGGTTATAACCTTTACCGTACCGGATTCAGCCGTGAAGCCATCGGGGATCTTGCCCTCCGAGAAGTCGTTTTCAGCCGCGGAGGAGGAGCCCTTTCTCACAGGCTCTGCGCCCTCAAGGATAGAAACGTATCTCATCCAGTCGGATTTTGTGAATATAGGAATTGTGTATTTTGTAAGTCCGAGGGCGGCAAAGATCTCTCTCGTTAAGCCGGTTGAGCCGATACAGGTGGCGTCAACGTCCGAGACGTTTGCGCCGTTTGATACCTTAAGACCCTGATGGGTAGGTGTGCCGCTGGTGTAGCTGTGGCCGAAGCCGCCGTCTACCTTCTTATAGCCGAGGATCTTGCGGTAGGAATTAAGAACTGCCTCGGGAGCCGACTCCTCAAAGACCTTGTTTATTTCGTTCTCAACCATCTCGGCGGTTACTTTTTCACCGTCGATATACTCCAGCACCTTTTCCTCGTCAAAGTGATTTTCGATGTTAGTCTGAAGTCTGTCTATGGCGGTCCAGATATTATAGACCTCGCAGATATTGCCCGTGGAGGGCTGGTCGCTGAGAAGGCCTGTCATAAGTGCCTTTGCGGCGGCAACGGGATATGGATAGGTCGCGCCGTAGTCGTTATACAACGCCATAGCCTTCATAAAGCCGTTTGTGAACAGGAACTCGGTTCCCGTGGGGTTGTTTTCGCTCTTTTCTCCCCAGAGTCCGATCTCGGTGTTGATAGCAAGATTCAAGCCGTGAATAGCTATCTCCATCATCGTCATACCCTCAAACTGCTTATAGTCCTCCGCCGTTGCGCCATCGGTGTTAGCCTCGTCTCCCTCGGTATAAACGTACGGGGTAGGAGCCTCTGCTGTGCCGCCGAGCTTCGCGCTTGCGGTCTTTATCTCCGACTGAATAGAGCTGATCTCGTTACCCATTGAATAGGGATTTGAATCCATTCCGGGGATGACTGTGCCGAGCATATAATTTATAAGTCCGACGTAGGATTTCAGGTAATCGGTATTATCAGATGATGGCGCATTCTCAATCGCCACGTCAACGAGCACGACCCTGGATACAGCCGCCGAGCTTGATACGCTGAGAGTGCTTGTGAGATGCTTTTCGGCGAAGCTATCGGGAACCTCGGAGGGATCAACGAGACCCGCCTCGATAAGCGAAAGCAGATATTCGTCTGCCGAGATACCGTCGCCCGCCTTGCCGTTGGGAGTATCGAAGGTTGGAGCCGAGCCGAATCTCGAAAGCAGGCTCGTTGCCCAGCCAAGGTCACGTCCGCGGCGGGAAAGATGGGCGTCTGTGAGAGCCTGACCCCATTGCGGATGATAGAAATATCCGTTTTCGGAGGACTGGAGTGATTTTACAAAATAAACGACCTGATAGCCGACCCAATCGGGAAGATTTTCGGCAACCGTTCCGCCGATCTGATCAAGCATTCCCGACTGAAGAATGAAGCGGAACATCTGCTCGGTGCACTGAACGTCGGGTCCGAGACCGACCGTGTCTCTGCCGTTGGTCGATGCGTAGTAGCCGCCTGCCCATTGTCTGTCGTCAAGATCGTTGAAGCCCTTTGAGTAAAGGCTTGCGGACCAATCCGCCATATCGTCGCCGTAAAGAGAGTAAAGAGTTTTTAGTGCGTCGGTGAGCTCCTTGCCCGCAACCTTCTCAAGCTCTGCCCACTTCTCTGCAATGTAAAGGTCGTCAACACCCTCTTGTGCGAGAATTTCGTCATAGATACGGAAGCTCGGGCGAATAGTAATAACGCCGTCGGTAAGAGTGTAGCTTCCACCGTCCGTCAACGAGGCGATCGCACTGCCAACGCCTCCGTTATAGGAAACGACGTCCCAGGCAACGAATTCATAGCCCTTGGCTGGTGTGCCGTCGTAGATAGGCGCAACCACCGTCTTGCCGCTTTCATAGAAGCCGTAATTTTTCCCGTCTATATAATAGTAGCTGTAATCGGTAACGTATTTGACAGAGACACCCAGCTTATCCTCGATAAGCACCTTCTGCGCCGCCTTGCCGTATTCAAGGAGTGCTTCGTAAAGGGTACGGCGCAGATAATCCTCGCCGTCCTCCTCGGTCATAGAGATAAAGCCATTTTTATAAAGCCTCTCGTAGAGATATTCGGCAATGCTGTATTTTGAGAAGTCTCCGACTATCTCGTCTCCAAGAGGTGTCACCGCAACAGGCTGGGCATATATTTCCTCGCCCATTTCCTTTGCGGAGATACCGTCCGAGCGCATAACGTAATACTCCTCGGGCGTGCCGCTGATAACCGATATCGTCTGAAGCTCGTATTCGGTCACGGTATAATAAGGGGTACTGCCAGCAGCAGGCTCCTCTTTATATAAGCGAAGCTCGGGAAGATAGCCCTCCTTCACGGTGCTCGCAGGGATCGCGTAGTAAAGATGAAGATATGCCGAATAGGACATATTCTTACTCACGATCTCGGGGCGGACCTCCTCGCTTGCCGCAGTCACCTCGTTTTCAGATGCGGCGGCACCGACCGTGAATACACCGATGATAAGTGCCGAAGCCAATATCAGCGCACCTAACGTTCCAAATAACTTTCTCATTTCTTATGGCTCCCGTCTACAAATTTAACTGTCTTACAAAATTGGAGAAATTTTACAATAAAATTATATATCTTTTATAAATATTTTTCAATTCGCAATTTTCACAAATATAAGAGTGCCGTTTTCATAATATTGCACAAACGGCATTTTTTGTCTCTTTTGAGCAAATCTGTTTTTCGTAATTTTTTCAGCAAAAAGCAGAGCGATAAATATTCTTAAATTATAGTTAAAATCCCGATTTTGCAAATAGGACTTTACAAAAATCGGGATATTATACGTTTTTCAGCCCTTTAGCCAAAGGATAATAAGTATTGCCACAGCGGTAATCAAAGCGACTGCGGAAGCAATCAGGATAATAAGGGATCGACGGTTCCATTTGAGGCTTGCCGTGCTCCTCATTCCTATTCCTGCCTTTGAGAGTGCGGCGGAAAGGGGCTTATAAAGAAGCATTATTATAGAGCTGTTAAGAAGCGCCTTCGCAAAATTGAAGGGTGCGATAACGTACGGAAGAAGCCTTGCGACCTCGCCGCGCGCCACCTCAAGGGGCAGACCTATGTAAACCAGATACCAGGGTGTTACGAAAAGATTCATCAAAAGCATCACGGCGGTGGTGCTTGCCACGGCTGAGTATATACCCACAAGAGATGCGCCGAAGGTGCGCCTTCTTGAATATATAAGAGACGCTGTGAGCGAGAAGGTAGCGGACGACACAAAGTTCATAAGAAATCCGTACCAGGCGGTAGTGCTTATGGTTAAAAATTCAAGGGCTGCCGCAATAAAGGATATTATGACGGCAGATACAGGACCGTAAACGAATGCGGCGATGGTGATTATAGCATCCTTTACGTCAAGCGAAAGGAAGCCCCCAACGGGCGGTATGGGACTGCACACCAGCGCGAGGATGAAGGAGAGCGCGGAGAATACCGAGATACCGACTATCCTTTGGGTCGTTTTGCTTATGGCGCGGCGATCTTTTGCTTTAGCTTTATTTTCTTTATTCATTTCTTTACCTCAATTATATTTATATGCTCGGAGCTTTCTCAAATGCAAAATTTGTGATAGCCCCTTGGGTAAAAGAAAAGCCCTCTTTTTTAATAGAGGACAAAAACGGATAAATTGATTTTTCCAAAAGTGGATAATGAGAAGCTGAACATCTTCGCCACAGCTTTCGGAATATCTTTTGATCTATTTTTACTTTTCTCATCCGGACTTTACCGTCGGTTGAGGAATTTCACCTCATCGGGAGCTTTCGCTCTTCGCAGACTTCGCCTCGAAACTATTCGGGCTTACTGCCGGTATGGAATCTCACCAATCCCCAAAGTGTTATTTTCAAATTTATGTTTTAATTGATTTGCTTTAGTGCGTCGATTTTACTTAAAGGCTGTGCATTTTATTTGGCGTGGCGCAGCACGGCGCATATCTTGATAATAAATTTTTATAAATTCCCCGATGCGCCGAAGCTCATCGGGGAATTATAGGCTTCAGTTAATTCTGCTTATAAAAGCTGATATTTACTGAAAATTAACCAAGGATCTCACCAACAACGCCCGAGCCAACGGTACGGCCACCCTCACGGATAGCGAAACGAAGACCCTTCTCGCAAGCGATGGGAGTGATGAGCTCAACGTTCATGTTAACGTTGTCGCCGGGGCGGCACATTTCAACGTCAGCAGGAAGAGTGATGATACCGGTAACGTCGGTAGTTCTGAAGTAGAACTGAGGTCTGTAACCGGAGAAGAAGGGCTTGGAACGGCCGCCTTCCTTCTCAGTAAGAACGTAAACCTGACCGATGAACTTGGTGTGGGGCTGAACGGAGCCGGGCTTGCAAAGAACCTGACCTCTTTCGATCTCGGTCTTGTTGATACCACGAAGGAGAAGACCTACGTTGTCGCCTGCCTCAGCGTCATCGAGGAGCTTG
>JAFQRL010000019.1 GCA_017410065.1 Clostridia bacterium
GGTGAAGTTTTTGCTATCGCAAAAGTGAAGTTGCACCGCGAACCCCCAAAGCTCATGCTTCGCTTCGGGGAACCCCGTTTCAGTGAAGTTTGTGCTATGCACAAGTGAAGTTAAGTTTGCCCATCACTTCGCCGTCAGGCGAAACTTCACTCACGAAGTGAACTTCACTATCGAAGATAACTTCACTTGCCCAAAGGGCAAACTTAGTTAGCGTGATACTCCGTTAAGAGTATCACGCTATGGCGAAAAGGCTATTTTATCCTTTCGACCGCCGTGACCGTGAGGGTGTCCTCGCGGACCTTGAATTTTATATCGTATTCTCCGTGGCGCATACCGTATTCATAATTGGGGTCTGTCTTATAATGGGGGCGAGGGTCGCCCTCAAGGACCGTTATAAGAGTTTTCCTCTTATCCTCGGGGACGAGCGAAAGGAGCTCCTCGGAAAATTTCACCTTCAAGCCTTGATCCTTAACTCGGTCTGCAAAGCCCGATATTGCATCGTGGTGGCTATCGGTGAAGGCGAGGTACGGCTTTATATCGTAGATGGGCGTGCCGTCAAGCAGGTCCGCACCCGAAACGATCAAGATCAGCCCCTCGGCGGTCTCCTCTATCCTGATAAGCCTCACCGAGGAAAGTCCGATAGGATTCGGGCGGTAGGGCGATCGGGTGGCAAAAACGCCCATTCGACGGTTGCCGCCAAGGCGCGGGGGTCTTACGGTTGGAGACCAGCTATCCCTCTTCGCCTCCGAAAACTCCCAGATGAGCCAAAGGTGGGAATATTCCTCTATCCCTCGCAAAGCCTCTCTGACTCTGTATTCGGGCTCGAAAACTATTCGCGCTTCCATATCCTCGGTTATGCCGCTTTGGCGCGGTATGCCGAATTTTTCCTTGAAATCGTTCCTTATTCTTGCGATTATCTTCATTTGGGCTCGCTTCCCTTCACTTACAGTACACTGCCGCAAATTTTCATTTGCGGCAGTGCTTTTGGTTTGTTTGAAATTTTGCTTTTGATTATTCGGCGCTCTCGTCCTTTGCCGCGGAAGCTACCTTACCGCCTGCGAAGCCTGCGAGAAGTGCGGCGATATCAACGCCTGTGGACTGCTTAACGCCCTCGATAACCTGGTCTGCGCTGTTCATAACATCGCGGACAAGGCGAGTGGAGTTGCCGTCACCGTACATAACGATCTTATCGGTCTGCGCAAGGGGAGTCGCGGCATTCTTAACCACCTCGGGAAGTGCGTTGAGGTACATTTCAAGGACGGATGCTTCACCCATCTTCTTCTGCGCCTCAGCCTTCTTTTCGATAGCCTCTGCCTCTGCAAGACCCTTTGCTCTTATACCCTCAGCCTCTTGCTCCATTGCATAGCGGAGAGCCTCAGCCTCTGCCTTTCTTGCTTCAGCGGCGCGAACAGCCTCGTACTGACGGGCATCTGCCTCCTTCTGACGCTTGATAAGCTCCGCCTCTGCGTTCTTTTCGGACTGATACTTAAGAGCATCTGCCTGCTTTTTGATCTCGGCATCAAGCTCGCGCTCCTTAAGAGCGATCTCCTTTTCGGCAAGCTCGGCTTCCTTCTCGCGGCGAGCGATGTCTGCGTTGGTCTTTGCGATCTCGATGGACTTACGCTGCTCCTCCTGCTGAATGGAGTATGCGGCGTCTGCCTCTGCGCGCTTTGTGTCGGCGCGGACCTTCATCTCTGCCTGACGGACTGCAAGAGCCGCGTCCTGCTCGGCGATCATCTTCTCTGCCTCGACCTTAACGGCGTTAGCCTCCTGCTGTGCGTTAGAGGTTGCGATAGCTATGTCTCTTTGCGCATTTGCCTTTGCGATCTGCGCGTTCTTTCTGATCTGCTCGACGTTGTCGATACCCATATTTTCAATGGTGCCTGCGCCGTCCTTGAAGTTCTGGATATTGAAGTTTACCACCTCAATGCCCAGCTTTTCCATATCGGGAACGACGTTTTCGGTGATCTTCTTTGCAACACCCTGACGGTCCTGCACCATTTCCTTAAGACCGACCGAGCCCACGATCTCACGCATATTACCCTCAAGCACCTGGGTGACAAGGGTGACGAGCTCGTTTCTCGTTTTACCGAGCAGAGACTCTGCCGCGCGCTCAAGAAGCCCAGGGTCAGAGGAGATCTTGATGTTCGCAACGCCGTCTACGGTGACGTTGATAAATTCGTTTGTGGGTACAGCCTCGCTGGTCTTGACGTCAACCTGCATAACTCCGAGAGAGAGCTTATCAAGTCTTGTGAAGAAAGGCATTCTCCAGCCTGCCTTACCGATGCGTATTCTCTTTTTGCCAAGTCCCGAGATAACGAATGCGGTGTCGGGCGGAGCCTTGAAGTAGCCTGCAAGAAACAGGAGAACTGCAAGAGCACCAACGATGATTGCGACGATTACTAACGGATGCATAAATTTTCCTCCAATGCTTTGTTTTTTTGTTTTTGAATTATTTTACCGAAGGTGTGCCGACTCGCTCCGTCAAAGCTCTCAAAGCAGGCAAAGCTCCCTGCCATCAAAAGCCCCTCAAAGCCCTCTACCGTGAGGCCTGCACGGCAGATACGCCGCGCGGTCTTGATAAAAAAAGACCTTTAGCGCGGTGGCACTAAAAGTCTTGACTATCCTTTTATGGTCGTGGCACCAGGCGCCGCGGCGCCGTTATGATGATGCTCACGCGCTGCCCACGAGGGCGAGCGAGCTACTCCCTTTCGGTGTTTTTATTATAGCATATCTCGAAAAAAATGTCAATAGACCCGATGCCGATTTTTGATATTCTTTTTCGATTTGTATACTTGCACAAATTTAAATTTTGGATTTGTGCAGATTAACTAATTTGCTTTTTTCTTTCTTGATATAAGGAAGCTTATCAGGATATACGCACCGATAAGCAGGAGCACCGAGCCTGCGAGCACGAGATATGCCGCCCCCTCGCCAACCTTATTACCAAAGAAGGAAACGTTGCAGTCAAGCGCGCTCTTCATTTCCTCGATAGCCTCACGAGGCACGCCCTCCCCTGCAAGCTCAGAAAGCGCGCCCCTCATTGAATGAGTGCGCACAAGGGCGGTGCCGTAGGTACCCGGAAGGAAGGATATTACGGTGCGCAAGCCGTCTCCGAAGGAGGAGATGGGCATATACGCGCCCGAGATAAAGCCGTATCCCGAGCTGACGATGGTACCGACCGCGGAGATCTGCCCTTGCGAGGAAAGGAAGATATTTATAATTGACGAAAGCGCAGTGCCGAAAAGCACGAGGAGCAGAACGTCAAGAATAAGGAGCAAAGCGTCCCCAAACGAAAGATAAAAACCAACTATCCAAAGATAACCGAAGCATAAGACAGTGGCGGCAAGACAGATAGTGAGGGTGGATATGAGGGTTGCCGCAAAGTAGCTGACGGAGAGCACCGAGCTTCTGACGGGAGATACCGTCAGGTCTCGCAGAGTGCCGTTTGACTTATCCTGCACCGAAAGGAAATTGGAGCAGAAGGCGACCGTCACGCAAGATACCGAAAGAATAGAGGATACAAGCTGACCGCCAACAAGGCCACTCATAAGTCGCTCGGAGACGGCAAGCCCCTCGGGTAGATTCATTTCGAAGGAATCGCGGTAGACGTCGCCGAGAAAGGTGACGTACAGGACGAGAAGGATCGCAGGGGTGATAAGCGAGGTGAAAAGCATTCCCCGATCCTTGAAGAAAAGCTTAACGTTTCGTTTGATAAGAGCAAGAGTCGCTGTCATTTTCCTGCACCTCCTTTTATTTGCACAGATGGCTTCACGTTATCCTCCGTGAGCGACTTTCCCGTAACGGCGAGGAATACGTCGTCCATTTTTCCCTTGGTTATTTCGTAGTCGAGGAATACCTCGGGGTGAGATACGATCAGCCTCGTTGCCTCGGCGGTGGTGGGCACGGAGATGCGATAGCCGTCGCGGTGAGCCTCGTATGGCACGCCGAGAGAGCTGACCGCCTCCTCGCTTGAATTGTATAGGGTGATGAAGTCGCCCGAGTGGGCGTTTTTCAGCTCAAGGGGCGTACCCTCTGCGGCAATTTTTCCGCCGTCAAGTATAACGACGTAATCCGCCTCTGCCGCCTCCTCCATATAATGAGTGGTGAGAAAGACCGTCATATTCTCGGTTTTCCGAAGGCTTGCGATAACGCTCCATAGAAGCTTTCTCGTTTGAGGGTCAAGTCCTGTTGTGGGCTCGTCAAGAATAAGGAGCTTCGGCTTGTTGATAAGTGCTCTCGCAATATCTATCCTTCTTCTCTGCCCTCCCGAAAGCTTGCCGAGGGGTCGGCGCAAAAGCTGCTCAAAATCAAGCATCCTTGCAAGAGCGCGAATCCTTTCCGTGAGCTCCTCGCCCGACAGTCCGTAAAGCGCGCCTCGGCTCAGAAGATTATCCAAAACTGTGAGAGCTGTGTCAAGAGCCGAGCTTTGGAAAACGACTCCGAGCGAGCTCTTAATGCGATCAATATCCTTATCAAGATCGGCTCCGTCTATCTCAACGGCTCCGCCGTCCTTCGCCAATTGACCGCACAAAATGTTAATAGTTGTTGACTTTCCTGCACCGTTTACTCCAAGAAAGGCGAAAAGCTCGCCCTCCTTCACGGAAAAGCTAAGGTCGTCTATTGCCTTTATCTCGCCGTAGCTTTTCTTCAGGTGCTCGATCTTAATAAGATTTTTCAAGGTCTGCCTCCTGTGTTTTTTCGTCCCGAATTACCCTCACCCTCTGCGGCACCCGCGCCTTGATAATGCATAAGGATGAGTCTCCGAGATCGGCTGTTTTCTACGGTGCTATTATATCACCCGAGCGGCAGCCTTGTCAATATCATTTCACCATTCGGTAGCATTTGAAAATCTTTCGGCTAATGACTGCTTTCCGAAAAATGATATAATATATGACGATAGTTATCATACTAAATATAATAACTATTGCTATATTTTATATTAAAGGAAGTAGAAAAATGTTATACGATGAATGGCTATCAGGATGGCTTAAAAACTATGTGGAGCCGTCGGCAAAAAGACGGACATATGCGCGCTATAAGGAGATAGTGGATCTTCATATCCGCTCACAGCTCGGGAAATTAGAGCTATCCGAGATCACTCCGTACCTGCTTCAATGCTACGTTACGGAGCTGATGAAAAGCGGTAATTTAAAAACGGGAAACGGTTTATCGGCGAATTCGGTAAACTCTATTATCACGGTCATACAAAGCACCTTAAAGGTGGCGTTTTCCCTCGGTATGATAGACGACTACCCCGGAGATAAGGTTAGGCGTCCGAGAGCAAATGAAAAGAAGGTGGAGTGCTTTTCTGCAAGCGAGCAAAAGAAAATCGAGCAGTATATTCTTAATTGTGGCAATTCAAGATTTTTCGGTATTATTCTTTGCCTTTATACGGGGCTTCGTATCGGTGAGCTGCTTGCATTGGAATGGGCTGATATCGATATGACCAAGGACGAGATACGGGTGAGCAAGACCTGCTACTACGGTAAAGATGAAAACGAAGCCTTCGCGCGAATTATTGACACACCAAAAACAACCTCCTCGATACGTACGATTCCAATACCAAAGCAGATGATGCCTCACCTGCGGGAGGCAAAGAAAAAAAGCCACTCGGCACACGTTGTGACGAACGGCTCACGCCCCATTTCAATCAGGTCGTATCAACGAAGCTTCTCCGCCTTGCTGAAGAAGCTTGAAATTCCGCACCGCGGATTTCATTCCCTGCGGCATACCTTTGCAACAAGGGCGTTGGAATGTGGAATGGACGTTAAAACGCTTTCGGAGATCCTCGGTCATAAAAATCCGACGGTAACTCTAAATCGATATGCTCACTCCTTGATGGAGCATAAAAAGGAAATGATGAATAAACTCGGCAAACTCTTATAAAAGGAAAAAGACACCAATTATTACAATAGATGTCTTTTAATAGGATAATTGTAGCATAAAAATATTGATAAGTCAAGACTTTTTACGCAATTTACATAACAAAAATAATTTATCTTTTTAAGTTAAACCAATATAGACAGCTCAGGGTACACCTATTGTAATAATCGGTGTATTTTTTGTTCTAAACGCCTTTGGCGTTCGGATATATTCGTCATAAAAATATTCTAATACAGGAGGTAAAAATCAAATGACGAAATCAAAAACCACCAAAAGAGCATTGTTAAGCAGTGTTATCGCTCTCCTTCTAAGCTTTTCGATGCTTATTGGTACGACGTTCGCTTGGTTTACGGACTCCGTAACCTCAAGTGGAAACATCATCAAGTCCGGTACCCTCGACGTTGAGATGCACTGGGCTGAGGGAACGAAAGACCCCGCCGCAACAGATACCGCGTGGAAGGATGCATCGACAGGTGCTATCTTCAACAACGATAAATGGGAGCCCGGCTACGTTGAGGTGCGCCACATTAAGATCAGCAACGTTGGCACACTTGCTCTCAAATATCAGCTTCATATTTTTGCAAACGGCGACGTTTCCGATCTTGCAGATGTGATCGACGTTTACTTTGTAGATCCCGCTGTTCAGGTTGCAGACCGCACCGCGCTTGCAAGCGTTGAGCCCGTAGGCACGCTCGCGGAGGTTCTTGCAGGTATGCCCGGCAACGCAAGCGGAGATCTTAAGGCCAGCGAAACAGATACCGTTACTCTTGCTCTCAAGATGCGTGAGACGGCAGGCAACGAATATCAGAACAAGGAAATCGGCTCTGACTTCGTTATCCAGCTCCTCGCAACTCAGCTCACAAGCGAAAAGGACAGCTTTGACGATCAGTATGATGCAAATGCTGAGTTTCTTCCGGTTAACGAGAGTGCGGCTATTGTCAACAACAACGGTACATTGGGTGAAGAAGTTGTTCTGACTGCCGATATGCCTTACGGTACTATGAAAGTTACCGTTCCCGCCGGTGCGCAGCTGTCCTCTGCTGATGTTGCTGATTTGAAGCTCACCGTAAAGAATGCTGCAAACGGCTATAACGGTCAGCTCACCGCAAATCAGGTGGCAACCGGTTATGAGATCTATGTTGACGGTATTGCCGACTACATAAATCCTTTTGTAAATGCTTCCGGACGCGCAATTTACAATTATAGCGATATTAAAGTTGAGCTTCCTATCGGTGCGGACAGAAAGGACGTAAAGGTATATAAGGATGGCAGTATGCCCACAAACACTTGGGCAAGCTATGATTCCGCTACGGGTGTTGTAACCTTTAGCGCGGATTACTTTACGCCTTTCTCTCAGGCAAAGAAGAGCAATATTACCGTTGTTTATACCAAGCTCAGCGAAGCTGAAAAACAGCTCAACGAGGCTCTTGAAAACATCACCGCAGGTGATAGTGTAACGATCAACTCTACAGCAGACAATACGGTATCCGTAAACAACATTGCCGATGCGCTCAACGGTTCCTCTAACATCATTCTTGTTGGTAATGGTGCCGACAATACTACCGTTGCTTCCAACGGTGCTACCGTTAACGCCGATGCTTTGACCGTTAAGGATTTGACCATTCAGTCTATTGGTACTACTACTATTAATGGTAATAATACCACCCTTGAGAATGTTAAGTATCAGAGTGGCGGCACATCCTACGGTCTTACCGTTTCCGGCTCTGACACCACCATCAAGAACACTACCGTTGAGGGTAATGCAAGTCAGGGACTTCTGCTGATCGCCAGCGGTTCCGATACCACCGCTTCCGTGACTAACGTTTCCGGTCTTACCATTACCGAGGCTGATAGCCTTTGGGGTTCAAGCTCAGGTTTTGTATTCAAGAATATGAACGGCACTACGAATATCACCGATTCTACGATCAAGGTCAAAGGCTCTGCCGTTTCGTTCGGTCCGAGCAATAGCACGATCAGAGGCTATGCAAACGTCAGCAACTCGACCTTCGACAGCACAAGTGTTTATATTTCTACCGTTAAGGCATCAACCTTTGATACCGTTACGTTTGATAACACGTGGTATGACAGTGCGATTCGTTTTACTGCCGGTGGAACAACCAATACCTTTACAAATTGTGAGTTCAAGGCTGACCTTGATTTCCAGAGTGCTAACTACGCTAATAAGAACGTAACCTTGATATTTGATAACTGCACCTACAATGGTGTTGCAATTACCGCAGAGAACATTAAAGATCACTTTGTTTTCAATAACGGCTCTTTTGGTTTGCAAACTCGTGACAATCTCACTGTTATTGTTAACGGCGTAACCGTTACTTTGTAAGTTAAAAAAGCCTGCGACGGTTATACGCACAGACTTTGAGCACAAAGATTTGGCGAGGCTAGCTCAAATGCATTAATTTGTGTTTGAGCTAGCCTCTTTTGATTTTATTATGGAACTGCTTTACGGTATTCACCACAAGCGGTGTGCTCTTTTTGGTCTCGGTGAATATCCAAACAAAATTATGCAGGCGATAATCTCGTAAGAGAACAAGCATATTTTAAGATAGAATACGCGCCCGCGGTGCGAAGGCGTATTTACATACGTCAAGCTCCGGGGCGCGCATTATATTCAGAAGATGCGAAGTAATCTTACGCGAGTTCTGCGAAATACTTGATAGTACGAACCATCTGGCTTGTGTAGGAGTTCTCGTTGTCGTACCAAGAAACTACCTGTACCTGATAGGTGTCGTCGTCGATCTTTGCTACCATTGTCTGGGTTGCATCGAAGAGAGAGCCGTAGGTGATGCCGATAACGTCGGAGGAAACGATCTGATCCTCGTTGTAGCCGAAGGAAGCGGAAGCCTGAGCCTTCATTGCAGCATTGATACCCTCAACTGTTACGTCCTTGCCCTTAACAACTGCAACAAGGATAGTAGTGGAGCCTGTGCAGGTGGGAACTCTCTGAGCGGAGCCGATAAGCTTGCCGTTGAGCTCGGGGATAACAAGGCCGATTGCCTTTGCAGCACCGGTGGAGTTGGGAACGATGTTCTGTGCGCCGGCACGTGCTCTTCTGAGGTCACCCTTTCTGTGAGGACCGTCGAGGATCATCTGGTCGCCTGTGTATGCGTGAACGGTGGTCATAATACCGCTCTGGATGGGAGCGTAATCATTGAGAGCCTTTGCCATAGGAGCAAGGCAGTTGGTGGTGCAGGAGGCTGCGGAAATGATCTTATCATCAGCGGTGAGGGTCTTCTCGTTTACAGAATAAACGATGGTCTTAAGATCCTTGCCTGCGGGAGCGGAGATAACAACCTTCTTCGCACCTGCATTGATGTGAGCCATAGACTTTTCGGTGGAGCAGTAGAAGCCTGTGCACTCAAGAACAACGTCTACGCCAAGCTCACCCCAAGGGCAGTTAGCTGCGTCCTTCTCTGCATAGATTTTGAGGGTCTTACCGTCAACGGTGATGGTGCCTGCCTCATCGTCAGCAACAACGGTGTGACCGTCGTAACGACCCTGAGCGGTGTCGTACTTAAGAAGATGAGCGAGCATCTTGGGGCTGGTGAGGTCGTTGATAGCTACGATTTCGTAACCCTCTGCACCGAACATCTGTCTGAATGCAAGACGACCGATACGGCCAAAGCCGTTAATTGCAACCTTTACGTTTGCCATTTTGAAATTCCTCCAAAATATAAATTTATTTTTTTATTTTCTCTTTACGCGGTGATCGAATTTTCACCGCTTATCATTATAGCATATTTCATTTAATTATACAAGAGCTTTGGCGAAAATTTTATTAACTTTGTGTAGTTTTATATATTTGGTCATTCTGCGGCAGAGTTTTTTGTTTATTTTTTCACAAAGTTTAAAAAGACTTTCACCACATCTCTCTTTTTTTTTGCAAAGGTACTTGAAATCTGCGCATATTTATGCTAAAATATTCCCATACATAAACAGAGTAGAAGAGCACGCGTTCAGTGCTGCGTGGACGGGGAGTTGTCACGCAGACGAATGGTGGGGGTTAGCCAATGCCAAGCTAAATATAGCTTTGGGCGTATTCGATTTAGGTTTAGCCACCCTGCCTGCGGTGTGTTTTTCGCATCCCACTGTTGCCAAGAGAGTTGAATACGCGCTCACGCGCGAGATGCACCCCGTGGTACTGAGATGTAAATCTGTGCCAGGAGGTGTTTTTTATATGAAAAAGAATCTTCTTCCCCTGAAGGTCGTGGCGGCGATGGCAATGCTTTCGGCCATCAGCATCGTGGCGGGAAAGTATCTTGCCATCCCGGGCGGCGACGTTATGCGCTTCAGCTTTGAAAACCTGCCGATAATTCTTGCGGGAGCGGCGTTCGGTCCTCTGGCGGGTACACTTGTGGGAGCTGTGGCGGATCTTGTTGGCTGTGTGCTGGTTGGGTATGCTATAAATCCCCTCGTCACCCTTGGAGCAACGAGCATTGGTGCTGTGAGCGGTCTTGTTTATCTTTTGCTTAAGAAGGTGAGGCTTCCAATTTTCCCGAGAGTTATCATTTCGGTCTTTTCGGCTCATCTTATCGGCTCGGTGGTGATAAAGACCATAGGTCTCGCGGCGTTTTATTCAATTCCCTTCCATATTCTTATTTTATGGAGAGCGCTGAATTATCTTATTGTTGGATCTGTTGAGTGCTTTATAGTCTTTGTTATTCTGAAGAACAAAATGGTTTCGGCGCAGATCGCGTCCTTGAACAAGGGAAGGCGCAAGCAGAAGGGAGAAAAAAGGATGACCTACGGTGAGGCTCTTGAATATATTCACGGAATAAACGGCACCTTTTGCAAGCCCGGGCTTGAGAGAATAACCGAGCTTTGCGAGGCTCTCGGCAACCCTCAACGTGAGCTGAAATTCATACACGTGGCGGGCACAAACGGCAAGGGCTCAACGTCGTCTATGCTATCCGAGGTGCTGATACACGCAGGCTATTGGGTCGGACTTTATACCTCTCCTTATATCTACCGCTTCAACGAGCGCATCAAGGTTATGGGCGAGGATATCAGCGACGGCGAGCTTTGCGAGCTTTGCGAGAGGCTGAAGCCTATAACAGACAAGATGACAGACAAGCCCACCGAATTTGAGCTTATCACCGCCATCGCCTTTGAGCACTTCAAGCGGTGCGGCTGCGAGGTAGTGGTGCTTGAGGTTGGAATGGGCGGACGATTTGATTCCACCAACATTATAAGAGATCCCCTGCTTTCAATAATCACAGGCATCTCCCTTGATCACACGGCTTTTCTCGGGGACACCACCGAGAAGATCGCTTTTGAAAAGGCGGGAATAATCAAGGACGGAGCACCTGTGATATTCGGAGGCGAGGACGAGGGCGCGCTTCGGGTAATAGAGGAGGTCTGCTGTGAGAGAGGCTCAAGGCTTTATCGCCCGAGCTACTCCGAGATAAAGAACGGACACACCTCTCTTGAGGGCGCAAGCTTTGATTATAAAAATTACAAAAATGTAAAGCTTTCTTTACTTGGAGAATATCAGCTCCGCAATGCGGCTGTGGTTCTTGAAGCAGTTGAAGTTCTCCGTGAAGAAGGGTTAAAAATCAACACTGGTGCTGCGCTTGACGGAATTTTCACCGCAAGGTGGCGCGCGAGATTTGAGATCATACACAGAGAGCCAACCGTGATATTTGACGGAGCTCATAACGCCGAGGGAATTCTTGCGGCTTGCGAAAGCATCAAGAAATATTATCCCGAGGGCGGCGTTGCCGTGATGACGGGCGTGCTTGCGGATAAGGACTACAAGGCTATTGCAAAATGCATTTCCTCTGTTGCGGGGGCTGTGTTCACCATCACTCCCGATAACCCTAGGGCACTATCCGCCGAGGAATACGCCGAGGTGCTTTCCTCGCTAGGAGCTGTGGCTACCGCTTGCGGTTGCATCAAGGATGCTTTGGGAGCGGGTATGGAATATGCGAGGGAGCACGGCGTGCCGATGTTCTGCCTTGGCTCGCTATACACCTATTCCGCGGTGATAGATGCACTTGATTCAAACTGATAAGGCACAGGACCGAAGAACAATACCGACGTTTTTATTTTGATATCTGTTTTCTCGATTATATTTTGTACCGACGGGAAATAATATCCACGAAATGCTTTTTTGGAGGATTATATGAAAACGAAAATTATCGATATTTCCGCGATTGAGATTCTTGATTCAAGGGGTAATCCGACTGTGGAGGCAACGGTCACTCTGGAGTGCGGTGCTACGGGGTGCGCGTCCGTGCCGTCGGGGGCGTCGGTTGGAAAATACGAGGCGGTGGAGATGCGCGACGGAGACGGAAGGTTTTCGGGGCGAGGCGTGCTTTCGGCGGTGGATTCGGTGTGCACCGAGATCAGGGACAGGCTTATGGGAGAGGATGCCGCAAGGCAGGAGCAGATCGATCTTGCGCTCATCGAGCTTGACGGCACAGATGATAAAAGGCGACTTGGGGCAAACGCCATACTTGCCACCTCTCTTGCCACGGCTCGTGCGGCGGCATCGGGGCTTAAGCTACCGCTATACAAGCATCTCGGGGGTGCGGTCTCGGGGTCGCTTCCCTGCCCTATGATGAACATTATGAACGGCGGAGCCCACGCATCAAATAATCTTGAGATACAGGAATTTATGATAGTGCCTTCGGGAATTTGTGGCTTCTCGGAGCAGCTTCGCGCGGGTGCGGAGACCTATCGCGCACTCGGCAAGCTTTTGGAGTCTCGGGGATATTCCACGGCGGTTGGAGACGAGGGTGGCTTCGCTCCCACCTTGAGCTCCGACGAGGCGGCGATGGATTTTATTCTTGAAGCTATCTCTCTTGCGGGCTACGGCACCGAGGAGGTGAAGCTTGCTATTGACGTGGCGGCAAGCGGTTGGTACACCGACCACGGCTATAAAATGACTAAAAGCGGCAGACGTCTTGCCGCGGACGAGCTTATAGAATATTACGCAGAGCTTATTAAAAAATACCCGATAGTCTCAATTGAGGACGGGCTCGGCGAGGAGGATATTGACGGCTGGAGAGAGCTGACGGAGAAGCTTTCGGGGAGAGTGATGCTTGTTGGAGACGATCTTTTCGTAACGAACGAAAAAAGAGTTCGAATGGGTATAGACTGCGGTCTTGGGAACGCCATACTCATAAAGCCGAATCAGATAGGCACTCTGACCGAGACCGCAAAAGTAATACGGCTTGGCGGCAGACACGGCTATAAAACGATAGCCTCCCACCGCTCGGGCGACACAGAGGACTCCTTTATTGCCGATCTTTCGGTTGGGCTTGGAACCGAGTATATCAAATCGGGGGCACCCTGCCGAAGCGAGAGGCTTGCAAAGTATAACAGGCTTCTGAAGATCGAGAATGAGTTTCAATAATCAAAAAAGCTTTAGGGCTGCCTCGCAACATTTGCGCTTGAGGCAGCCCATTTTTGATTTAGATGTATAGTTTTGTTTGCTTTTTTACCCGTTTTTGATCAATTCAAGCCGCATCGGCTTTTATGATAGCTCTTTCCTTTTCTATGCTTTTCATCGTGTGCTTATACACTATGACCGAGATCACCGTGGTGAGGCAGTCGGATATAAGCTGGGTGAAAACGAGGCCGTATAGCCCGAAGAAATAGTTCATCACAAAGAGCAGCGGGATATTGACTATACCCTGACGGAGCGAGGATAAGAGAAGCGACTGCTTACCCTTGCCGATCGCCTGAAACATAAAGCTCAACTGGAAGTTGGTGATCATCAGAGGGACGGGTATGCAGAAGATACGGAGGAAATCCGTGCTCATAGCTACCGTGAGAGGGTCTCTGTTAAAGATCATAACGAGCCACGGTGCGAATATCTCAAATACTATTATGCAAACGAAGGCGAAGGAAATTCCCGCAATTCTTGCGGCGTTTGCAAATGCTCTCATTCGCTTGAAGTCTCCCGAGGCAAAGTTATAAGCCACGAGAGGCATCATACCCTGGCAAAGTCCCATACCGACGTTCATCGGGAGCATATCAATTTTCTTTGCTATACCGATAGAGGCAACAGGCACGTCACCGTACAGAGCGGAGTAGCCCGATGCAAGGTTATTTAGGATTATGCCCGAGATACAAACGAAGAAGGAGCCGAGAGCCGACGGAAAGCCGACGGCAAACACCGATAGAAGATGAGCCCTTCTTGGAAGTATCTTTCTTGGGGAGACCGTGAGCACGCTTTTTCCTCTCATTCTGAAATAAACGAAGGAGAAGAAGATCAGCACCGCAACGTTGGATATCAGGGTTGCGATCGCCGCGCCCTTGACCTCATTACCCCTCTCAAGAATAAGGAACATAAAGATAGGGTCTAAAATGATATTGAGCACACCGCCCATACCGAGACCGATGCTCGCCTCCTTTGCGTGCCCCTCGCTTCTGAGAAGATGGGACATTGTGACGGCGACGGTGGTGGGCACCGCTCCGACGACTATTACCCAAAGGGCGTAGTCCTTAGCAAAGCCGAGGGAATCCGAGGTTGCGCCGAGGAGCATCAGCATAGGCTCCATAAATATGGCGACGATCACGGAATATACGACCGAGACCGCAAGAGAGCCCCAGAAGGAGAAGGACGCAACGCGACCTGCGTCCTCCTCACGCCGCTCGCCGAGAAGTCGTGATATAAGGCTTCCGCCGCCGATACCGAAAAGGTTTGAGAGGCAGTTCATCATAAACACGAGCATAAAGGAAAGCGATGCCGCGGCTGTCATCGATGGGTTATCGGCGATTCCGATGAAGATAGTGTCTGCCAGATTATAGATCATCGTGATAAGCTGGCTGATTATTGTGGGAATAGCAAGGGTCGCAAGTGCCTTCGGAACGGGTGTCCTTTCGAATAGCTCTCTGTCTGTTTTCATTTAAGCTACCTTGTCAGCCCTTGAAGTATTTGACCATAGACTTGAACATCTTGATGTCGTAGTCACCGAGGACATTGCGGTAAAGGTCCTTTCCAACGCGCTCGGAGTGACCCATTTTACCGAACACGCGACCGTCGGGCGAGGTGATACCCTCTATGGCGAGAGCCGAGCCGTTGGGGTTATAGTCGATATTATAGGTCGCCTTGCCGTCCATATCAACGTACTGGGTGGCGATCTGACCGTTCTTGATAAGCTTCTTTATAACCGCGTCGGTGGCAAGGAACTTACCCTCTCCGTGAGAGATGGGCACGTTATAGATCTCGCCGACCTCGGTGAGAGCGAGCCAGGGTGACATATTCGAGGCAATGCGCGTTCTGACGATCTTCGACTGATGGCGCGCGATATTATTGAAGGTGAGGGTGGGGCACTTTTCATCGGTGTCCACGATCTTGCCGAAGGGGAGAAGACCAAGCTTGATGAGAGCCTGGAAGCCGTTGCAGATACCGCACATAAGTCCGTCTCTCTTATCGAGGAGCTCGGATGTGGCACTCTTTACAGCCTCGCCGCGGAAGAATGCGGTGATGAATTTACCCGAGCCGTCGGGCTCGTCGCCGCCCGAGAAGCCGCCGGGAACGAATATCGCCTGCGACTCACCGACCTTTGCCGCAAATACCTCGGCGGAGCGCTTGATGCCTTCTGCCGTCAGGTTATTGATAACGAAGATCTCGGGCTCTGCACCTGCCTCGGCAACCGCCTTGGCGGAGTCGTATTCGCAGTTTGTGCCGGGGAATACGGGGATAAGCACACGGGGCTTTGCAACAAGCACCGAGGGTGCTACCCTTCCCTTTGCCTTATAGCTTACCGTTTCGGGTGTAGCATCGGGAGAGCCGATATTGCAGGGATAAACGCTCTCAAGCTTGCCCTCGTATTCGGATATAAGCTTTTCCATAGAGACTGATTTTTCACCGAGGGTGATCTCCGCCTTATCGGTTACGTAGCCGACGATCTCGCCAAGCCTCGTCTCGGGAGCTACCTCAAGAAGGAAGGAGCCGTACTTATAGCCGAAGATATCCGAGAGAGTGAGTGCGGGGTCGAAGTCGAAGCCGAAGCCGTTTCCGAGGCTCATCTTGAGCACAGCCTCCGCGATACCGCCGTAGGTTGGCGTGTATGCCGAGAGGACCTTGCCCTCGCGCATAAGCGAATTCACCTTATTAAAGAGGGAAAGAAGGCTTTCAGCCTTGGGCAGACCCGAGGCATCGTATTCGGGAGAGAGGATCACAAGCTTATTTCCCGCCGCCTTGAATTCGGGAGAAATTGCGTTTTCCGCTTTGTCTGTGGTGACGGCGAAGGAGATAAGCGTGGGAGGAACGTCAAGCTTCTCAAAGCTTCCGCTCATAGAGTCCTTACCGCCGATAGCCGCAACGCCAAGGTCAAGCTGAGCCTTGTATGCGCCGAGGAGCGCGGAGAGAGGCTTGCCCCAACGGGAGGGATCCTTACCGGGCTTCTCAAAATACTCCTGGAAGGTGAGGTAGGTCTCGTCGAAGGATGCGCCTGTGGCAATAAGCTTTGCGCAGGACTCGACCACCGCAAGATACGCGCCGTGATAGGGGCTTGCGGAGGAGATATCGGGGTTATAGCCCCAGGACATATAGGATGCAAGATCGGTGTGTCCCTTTTCCACAGAGACCTTCTGCACCATTGCCTGAATGGGGGTGCGCTGATACTTACCGCCGAAGGGCATAAGGACGGTGCCTCTGCCGATGGTGCTGTCAAATCTTTCGGAAAGACCTCTCTTTGAGCAGGTGTTAAGACCCGAGGCAACTGCCACCATTCCCTCCTCAAGGCTTTCGGGGAGCTTCTTTGAATGGTCGCCGACAGGTGCCGCATTTATTGAGATATGCTTTTCGGCTCCGTTGGAATTCAGGAATTCTCTGGAGATATCAACTATGGTCTTGCCGTTCCACTTCATCGTGAGGCGAGGATCAGCCTTTACCTTTGCAACAACGGTTGCTTCAAGGTTTTCGGTGGCGGCAAGATCAAGGAATTTCTTGCGGTTTTTGGACTCGATAACAACAGCCATTCTCTCCTGAGACTCGCTTATTGCAAGTTCGGTGCCGTCAAGTCCGTCATATTTTTTGGGTACTGCGTTAAGGTCGATATCAAGGCCGTCCGCAAGCTCGCCTATGGCAACCGAAACGCCGCCTGCGCCGAAGTCGTTGCAACGCTTGATCATAGAGGAGACCTTGGGATTTCTGAAGAGCCTCTGAAGCTTTCTTTCCTCGGGAGCATTTCCCTTCTGCACCTCTGCGCCGCAGCTCTCAAGGGAGGAGAGATTATGAGACTTTGAGGAGCCTGTGGCACCGCCGCAGCCGTCTCTTCCCGTTCTTCCGCCAAGGAGCACAACAAGGTCGCCTGCCGCAGGGACCTCACGCCTTACGTTCTTTGCGGGGGCGGCGGCAATAACCGCGCCGACCTCCATATGCTTTGCGGCATAGCCGTCGTGGTAGATCTCGTCAACTATACCCGTGGCAAGACCGATCTGGTTGCCGTATGAGGAGTAGCCTGCCGCCGCGGTGGTTACTATCTTGCGCTGAGGAAGCTTTCCCGCGAGAGTCTCGGAGAGGGGCTTTGTGGGGTCTGCGGCACCTGTGAGACGCATCGCGCCGTAGACGTATGCTCTGCCCGAGAGGGGATCGCGGATAGCACCGCCGATGCAGGTCGCCGCACCGCCGAAGGGCTCGATCTCGGTGGGGTGGTTGTGAGTCTCGTTCTTAAAGAGAAGGAGCCAGGGCTCGGGAGTGCCGTCTACGTCAACGGTAATCTTGACGGTGCAGGCGTTTATCTCCTCGGATTCATCAAGCTTATCAAGCTTGCCGCACTTTTTGAGCACCTTTGCGGCGATCGTGCCGATGTCCATAAGATTTATGGGCTTGGTCCTCTCAAGGCTCTTTCTCGATGCGAGATAATCGTTATATGCCTTTTCGATGAGCTCGTCCTCAAAGGTGATCTTATCGATGGTTGTAAGGAAGGTGGTGTGGCGACAATGATCCGACCAATAGGTGTCTATCATCTTGATCTCGGTGATAGTGGGGCATCTGCCCTCGGAGCGGAAATAGCTCTGGCAGAAGGTTATATCGTCAAGATCCATAGCAAGACCCATCTCGGCGATCATAGCCGCAAGGCCATCGGAATCAAGCTCGGTGAAGCCCTCAAGCACCTTGACGCGCTTGGGAATATCGTATTCAACAGCGAGAGTTTCCTTCTTTGCAAGGGACGCCTCTCTTGCCTCAACGGGGTTGATAACGTGCTTTTTGATCCTTGCTATATCCTCCTTGGATATCTTGCCATAGAGCATATAGACCTTAACGCTTGCAACGGTGGGCTTATCTCCGTGGGAGATGAGCTGAATACACTGTGCGGCGGAGTCTGCGCGCTGATCGAACTGACCCGGAAGATACTCGGTTGCGAACACGACCGCACCGTCGTTTTCCACCTCACGGAACACTCTGTCGAGCTGGGGCTCGGAGAATACCGTGCGGACTGCGTAATCAAAAAGCTCCTCGGTGATGTTTTCCGCATCGTATCTATTGAGGATCCTTACCTTGGTCACGCTACTGATTCCAAGGAAGCTTTTAATTTCCGAGAGGAGTGCTCTTGCTTCGTTATCAAGCCCCTCTCTTTTTTCAACGTATATGCGATATACCATTAATTTTTACCTCCAAGTGCCGCCATTGCCTTCGCACCGATGTCACGGCGATAATATGCATTCTCAAATCTTACACATTCAACCTTGCGATACGCACTTTCGATCGCTTCGCCGAGGCTATCCTCAACGGCTGTGACACCGAGGACTCTGCCGCCCGCGGTGAGAAGACGTTCGTCCTTTATAGAAGCACCCGCAACGAAAACGCTATCCTTCACGCTCTCATCCATAACGATTTCATATCCCTTTTCGTATGCTTCGGGATAGCCTTTGGATGCCATAATTACGCAGCAAGCGTTGCGAGATGCAAACTTTACTTCACATTTTTCAAGATTTCCGCTTGATGTTGCCATCATTATTTCAAGCAGATCCGATTCAAGAAGCGGAAGAACCACCTGTGTTTCGGGGTCGCCGAAGCGGCAGTTATACTCGATCACCTTGGGGCCGTCCTTGGTGAGCATAAGACCGAAATAGAGGCAACCGCGAAATTCCCTTCCCTCGGCGCACATAGCCTTGATGGTGGGAAGGAAGATCCTTTCCATACATTCCTCGGCAATAGCCTCGGTGTAGTAGGGGTTGGGGGCAACCGTGCCCATACCGCCCGTATTGAGACCCATATCGTTATCAAGGGCTCTCTTGTGGTCCATAGAGGAGACCATCGGGCGAACGCACTTACCGTCGGTGAAGGCGAGGACCGATACCTCGGGGCCCTCAAGGAACTCCTCGATAACGATATTGTTTCCGCTCTCGCCGAATTTTTTATCCTCCATTATGGAGTGCACGGCATCCTTTGCCATATCTCTGTCCGTGGCTATTATAACGCCCTTGCCGAGAGCAAGACCGTCTGCCTTGATGACAGTGGGGATGGGGCAGCTATCAACGTATTCAAGAGCTGCCGCCGCATTGTCAAATACCTCGTACGCCGCCGTGGGAATACCGTATTTTTTCATAAGGTTTTTGGAGAACACCTTACTACCCTCGATTATAGCCGCGTTTGCTCTGGGGCCAAAGGAGGGGATACCGACCTTCTCAAGCGCGTCCACACAGCCGAGAACAAGAGGGTCGTCAGGTGCGACCACCGCGTAGTCTATCTTCTCCTTAAGGGCGAATTCGACTATGGCGGGAATATCCTTCGCACCGATGGGCACGAGGGTCGCATCCTCCGCCATACCGCCGTTACCTGGGAGGGCGAATATTTCTTTTACGTTTTTATTTTTCTTTATGCTTTTGATGATGGCGTGCTCTCTGCCGCCACCGCCGACTACCATTATCTTCATTACGATATCTCCTATCAATGATGGAACAGACGCATACCCGTGAAGGCAACCGTCATACCGTATTTATTTGCGGTGTCTATTACCACGTCGTCGCGTACCGAGCCGCCGGGCTCTGCAATATAGGAAACGCCGCTTCTCTTTGCCCTTTCGATATTATCGCCGAAGGGGAAGAATGCATCCGAGCCGAGGGATACGCCGCTGACGGTGTCAAGATATTCTCTTGCCTCCTCTGCCGAGAGGGGCTCGGGGCGCACGGTGAAATACTTCTGCCAATTGCCCTCTGCGCAAACGTCCTCCTCGTTCTTATTGATATAGCCGTCTATAACGTTATCTCTGTCGGGGCGGCTGATATCGGGGCGGAAGGGGAGCTCAAGGACCTTCTTATACTGGCGGAGATGCCAGGTGTCTGCCTTGGTGCCCGCAAGACGGGTGCAATGTATTCTTGACTGCTGACCTGCGCCAACGCCGATAGCCTGTCCCTTATATGCAAAGCACACCGAATTGGACTGGGTGTATTTAAGGGTGATAAGGGATATCTTAAGGTCGATAAGAGCCTCTGCGGGAAGCTCCTTATTTTCTGTGACGATATTCTCAAAGAGAGCATCGTTTATCTCGAAATTATTTCTTCCCTGCTCGAAGGTGATGCCGAACACCTCCTTATGCTCGATAGGTGCGGGGATGAAATCGGGGTCGATCTTAACTATGTTATAATTTCCCTTTTTCTTGGTTTTGAGTATTTCAAGAGCCTCGGGCTCATACCCGGGGGCAATAATTCCGTCGGAGATCTCTCTTTTGATTATTTTAGCGGTGGTGACGTCGCAAACGTCGGAGAGCGCTATCCAGTCTCCGAAGGAGGACATACGGTCCGTGCCGCGGGCTCTTGCGTATGCGCAAGCGAGGGGGGACTCGTCAAGCCCCTCGATATCGTCCACGAAGCAGGCGCGCTTCAGCGACTCCGAAAGAGGAAGACCGACCGCCGCGGAGGTGGGGCTTACGTGCTTGAAGGAGGTTGCCGAGGGAAGCCCTGTTGCAAGCTTTAATTCCTTAACGAGCTGCCAGGAATTAAAGGCATCAAGGAAGTTGATATAGCCGGGTCTGCCCGAGAGGATCTCTATGGGAAGCTCGCCGCCGTCATTCATATATATCTTTGCGGGCTTCTGATTGGGGTTACAGCCGTATTTAAGCTCAAATTCTTTCATTTTTTCTCCTCCGTTATGCGTTTTTATTGATAATTCGGGTTTCGCACTCGCCGCTTGCAAGGTCGATATATCTCACAAAGAGAGAGACCTTGTTATCCTCGTTGAGGTTTTCCCAGATGTGGGAGGCGAGAGCGTCTATCTCCATATCGGGGAGCAGAAGGGTTTTCGGCTCGCCCTCAAAGGACGGAAGGGGATCTCCCTCTCCCATATACGTATGTATGAATTTTGCCACGCCTGCCTTGGGTGCGGAATATGCGTAGGTGAAGCGCTCGCAGGAGGCGGGGTCGCCCTCCGCGCTTTTGAGAATGGACATAGCAAAGTTCATCCCACCCTCCTCGCGACGGATTATACCTGATATTCTCGGGGTGTAGTTTGGAGAGTCGTCCTCGAACTCACGGGTGCGCAGAGCCTGCTCAAAGGTCATCTGCTTATCCATAAGCTCATAGATGGTGTCTGTCTGATCGCCGTTTGTTACGATGGTCTTATTGCCGAGAACTCTTACGGGATAATATATAATAAGGTGGGGATCAACCATTTTGGATTCATCGTATGCCTTCGTGCGCATATTTTCCCCTTCGGCGACGAACACTCTGTTGCGACTGTTCACGCTTCTGCCCATAATGAAATAGGCGGCCACAGCCTTCTTGCCGTCCGAGCTTTTTCCTATAATTATGCCTCTGCCGTGATAGGCGAGGGAGTTTAACTCTTCCTTGATGGTTGATATCTTCATTTTATACCCTTCCTTTTACTTTTTATTCTTCATATATTCGTAGCAGACCCGCTCGCAGGAGAGAGGAAGTATCTTCCACTCTGCCTCCTCCATTATTCTTTTCTGGAGGGTCTCGGGGGTGTCGTCCACCTTGACCTCAACGGCTCTTTGCATAATGATCCTGCCGCCGTCGGGTATCTCGTTTACGAAATGCACCGTTGCACCCGAGACCTTAACGCCGTATTTCAGCGCCGCCTCGTGAACGCGCAGACCGTAGTAGCCCTCGCCGCAAAACGACGGAATGAGGGATGGGTGAACGTTGATTATTCTGTTTTCGTAATGCTTTGTGAAGCGTTCCGAGAGAATACACATAAAGCCCGCAAGGACGATTATATCTATTCCGTCGCCGTCTATGAGGTCGATGAGCCTCTGCTCGAACTCAACATTGCTCACGCACTCCTTCTTATTGACTACGACTGTGCGGATATTTGCCTCGTCCGCTCTCTCAAGGGCATAGACCCCCGGCTTATTTGAGACGACCAGCATAATTCTGCCGCTTCGCAAGATCCCCGACTTCTGAGCATCTATAAGGGCTTGCAGATTTGTGCCGCCGCCCGAAACGAGAACGGCTATTTTTGCTCTTTTCTTCAGCATAGGATAAGTCCGTCCTCACTCTCAACTATCTCGCCGATAACGTATGCCTCCTCGCCCGATGCGCGGAGAATGGAAAGCGACCTATCAACGTCCTCGGGAGAAACGACGACACTCATACCAACGCCCATATTGAAGGTATTGAACATATCGCGCTCGGGGATATCGCCAGCCTTCTCGATAAGCTTGAAGATGGGAAGGACCTTTACGTCCTCCTTGCGGATCCTTGCGCCGAGGCCCTTCGGGATGCTTCTCGGGATATTCTCGTAGAAGCCGCCGCCCGTGATATGGGAGATACCCTTCACGTCTACCTGCTCAAGCAGGGCAAGTATGGACTTTACGTATATTCTCGTGGGGGTGAGAAGTGCTTCGGCTATGGACTTGCCAGAAAGCTCCTCCTTGGGAAGATAGAGCTCGGAGCGGTTTTCGTCTATTCCGAACACGCGGCGAACAAGCGAGAAGCCGTTTGAATGAACGCCCGTTGAGGGGAGAGCGATAACCACGTCGCCTACCTTCATTTTCTTATTATCAATGATCTTTTTCTTATCTACTATACCTACCGCAAAGCCCGCGAGGTCGTAGTCCTCCAGGGGCATAAGCCCGGGATGCTCTGCCGTCTCACCGCCGATAAGCGCGGCACCCGACTGAACACAGCCCTCGGCAACGCCCGACACGATAGACGCGATCTTTTCGGGTACATTCTTACCGCAAGCAATATAATCAAGGAAGAAAAGAGGCTTTGCGCCGCAGCAGATTATATCGTTTACGCACATAGCAACGGCATCTATACCGATGGTGTCGTGCTTGTCCATAAGGATAGCAAGCTTCACCTTCGTGCCGCAGCCGTCTGTTCCCGAGACGAGAACAGGCTCCTCCATACCCGAAAGAGGGAGACCGAAGCAGCCGCCGAAGCCTCCGACGTCGTCAAGACAGCCCTCGTTGCGGGTGCGCGCGATGTGCGCCTTCATAAGCTCTACCGCCTTATAGCCTGCGGTGATATCAACGCCAGCCTTGGCGTAGCTTTCAGATCTAGAATTTTTCAATTTTCCTTCTCCTTTTCAGATATTTTAGAGTCGTATTTGTTTTTATAAATGATCGGTGGATCGGTGGGATATCTGCCGTCGAAGCAAGCGGTGCAGAAGCCTGTGCAGCTTGAGCCCTCGGCAAGCTTTGTTACGTCCTCCAGGCGAAGGTAGCCGAGAGAATCGGCACCTGTCATTTCCCTTATTTCCTCAATCGTATGATTGCAGGCGATAAGGCTCTCTCGGGATTCGATATCGGTGCCGTAGTAGCAGGGGTTAAGGAACGGAGGCGCGGAGGAACGGAGATGGACCTCTGTGGCACCTGCGTTTTTGAGAAGCTTAACAAGCTTTGCGCAGGTGGTGCCTCGGACTATGGAATCGTCTACCAGCACGACTCGCTTGCCCTCAACCGTGGATCTTATGGGATTAAGCTTTATCTTCACCTTATCCTCGCGCACGTCCTGCCCGGGGGCGATGAAGGTTCTTCCGATATATTTATTTTTGATGAGACCTATGCCGTATGGGATACCCGACTCTACCGAATATCCGTATGCGGCGTCAAGACCCGAATCGGGAACGCCGACAACAACGTCCGCCTCGACAGGGTGCGCCTTGGCAAGAAACATACCCGCTCTGCGGCGAGCCTCGTGGACCGAGCAGCCTGCCACGATGGAATCGGGGCGAGCCGTATATACGTACTCAAAAACGCAAAGGGACTCGGGAGCTTTTTTGCAATGCTCCTTTATGGAATTTATGCCGTCGGGAGAAAATACCACGATCTCACCTGGCTCTAACTCGCGAACGAGGGTAGCACCCACGGAGTCAAGGGCGCAGGTCTCTGTGGCAACAACGTAGCTGCCGTCCTCGCGGACACCGTAGCAAAGGGGATGGAAGCCGCCGCGGTCTCTCACCGCTATGAGCTTTCTCGGAGACATAAGCACCATACAGAAGCCGCCGACAAGCTTATTCATAGCCTTCGTGACCGCCTCCTCGATGGATGCGGAGCTTATGCGCTCCTTGGTGATAACGTAGGATACCACCTCTGCCTCGCTTGAGGTGTGGAAGATCATTCCCTGAAGCTCAAGCTCGCGCCTTAAGGCTGACGCATTGACGATACCGCCCGCCGTTGCAATGGCAAGGCGACCCTTCACGTGATTGACTACTATGGGCTCTGCGTTCATTCTGCCCTTCGTGCCGAGAGTGCCGTAGCGCACGTGCCCGATAGCCATATTTCCAAGACCCAGAGCCTCAAGTCTATCCTTTGAAAAGACGTCGTTAACAAGGCCCGAATCCTTATAGGCGGTGAAAAGTCCGTCGTCGTTTACTACTATACCTGCCGACTCCTGACCTCTGTGCTGAAGCGCATACAAGCCGTAGTATACGCTGGAGGCAACGTTAGTCCTCTCAGAGCCGATTATGCCAAACAGTCCCATAATTTCTCTCCCTTCGAAACCGCAAAAAGCGTTATTAAAATACTTCTGCCCCGCGGCAAAATATGCTACGAGGCTGAAGATAGTTATTTATTATATTTTTCTTCCACGGCGCGGTTTTTTTCAATAACCTTGTCGTGACCTGCAAGACGGGTCTCTTCAAGCCTTGCGGAAAGAGCCTCGTCTGAAAGCGCGAGGATCTCTGCGGCAAGATGAGCAGCGTTTGCCGCGCCGTCTATTGCGACCGTGGCAACAGGGATACCCGAGGGCATCTGCACGGTGGAAAGAAGCGCGTCTATACCGCCCGTATTTTTAGAGGATACGGGTATACCTATAACGGGGAGCGTGGTGTTTGCCGCTACTGCGCCCGCAAGATGCGCCGCCATACCCGCCGCGGCGATGATAACGCCGAAGCCCGCAGCCCTAGCGCCCGAAACGAAGCTTGCCGCCTCAATAGGTGTTCTGTGGGCAGAATAAACGTGCACCTCAAAGGGGATACCGTAATCCGAAAGAACCGAAATACCCTTCTCAACGATAGGAAGATCGCTGTCGCTTCCCATAAGAATAGCTACCTTTTTCATATCCTTCTCCAAGCATTTTTATTTGAAAAAACAAAAAGAGCAGAACTCACCCAATAAAGGTAGTTCTGCCCAGACGGTCGGCATTAAATAAGATCTTTGCTTCCTTGCGGTCTATTCCGCTCTCCGTCGGTCACAAAAACCCTTACCGTATAATATTTTAACATTTTAAAATTAAAATGTCAATAGAAAACGGCAACGGCGGCGAAAAAAGTTCGCCCGAGCCGCAGCCGTTTTTTTAGTTATTTTTCACAAATCGACTTTTTTCAGGTCGGGCTCGCCTCGGCGGAGGGCTCCTCGGGTCTTCTGCCGAAGAGGGATATTTCAAATATCTCATTCTGCTTTACGGGGAGAATTATCCTTGAGCCGTTGACGGCAATATTTTCCGCGCGGAACACCCTTCCCTCTCCTCGGTCTCCGCCCGGAACGGTCTTCACGACTCCGCAGGTGGTGAAGGGGCAATCCTTAAGAAGTATCTCAACCTTTCCCGAATAGTCTCTTGCCACCATCATTATTGTTGCCATTTCCTTATTTCCCGCGGCGAGAGAATAGAGCTCCTTGCGGTAGTCTCCGCCCGTTTCGTAGCAGGTGCCAAGCTTATAAAGCTTACCGAAGGCGCGCATAACGTTGGTTGATGCGTAGCGGTGAGTGGCGGTGTGGTCGTCCACGGTAAAGAGGCCGTTGAGCCTTGATCTTACGTCCGAGGTGGAATACATCATCATATCCGCAGAGCTCTTCTGCGCAAGGATGAGCGAGACACCGAGCTCGGAGGGAAAATCGGGGGATAAGGCGGGGGGCGTGTCGCCTTTTGGCAGTGTGTTATAGTCGCAGATTATGCTTTTTGTGCGCTTGAGACCTGCCGCGTCAAGATAGCTTCTCGCATACTTTACGTGGAGGGCGAGCTCGTCGGGGTTTGCGGTGTGGCACTCCCAGGTGAAGAAGTCCAGAGGTGCGCTCGTCGCCTCCTTTGTGATATATGAAAGGAACTGCTGCATAAAGGGGATCGCCGCCTTCATCTCCTCGTTTGCCGAGAGACGGTTGAGTGAGGCAAAGCCTCTTGCTCCGTAGCCGCCGATGCGAATTCTGGGAAAACGCTCCCGAAGATGATTTGCGGTAATTCTGTATAGCTCAAAATACTCCGCAGGGTCGCCGACAAAGCCTTGGGCTGAATCGGGTGCCGACCAGATCTCGAAGTATTTTATGTTGTATTTGAAGCCGTTTGCCCAGCCCTCGTTATAGTGCATTATGATATGCTCGCATATCCTTGCCCATTTTTCGGGGTCGCGAGGGGTGTTAACGAAAAGCTTTTTGCCGTAGGGCTCTGCCGATTCGCCGAGGCGGTAGAATATCTCCGCGCCGCACGCCCTGATGGCGGCTATATACTGATCTGTGGGAAGAAAGTTATATGACTCCTCCAGCTCCTCGTCCGCATCAAAATCGGGGAATATGCAATGGATATTGATAAACTGATTAAGCCCGTACTCCCCTGCGGGCAGAGAGGTACGCACGAAGGGGATACCCATTGAGGAGAACTCCTCGCTGACGTCGTAGGCAAGGTCGAAGCCCCCCGAGCGAGGTCCGCCGTTTATGCAGTTCATAGGCTTTATCTTGCCGCTTTTCTTTGAAAAATCCACGGTGACGACTCTGTTTGGCATAAAAGGCTCCCTTCTCCGTTTTTTAATACGCGTTTTTGCGCCGAGGACAAAATCTTACCTAATTATTTTATCAATTATTTCACCGATTGTCAAGTATTCGTGTGGGTTTTTAATTTTCCCCCTTCGGTGATAATTATATTTTCATCTCTTGCTTTTGACAAAAAAATAAATTTTCCCCTTTGACTCGGGCGATTTTTTGTTCAAAATGCTTTTTTTCGATTTTTCGAAAATTTTTTTGCGAAAAAATATATACAACTCGATTTTTTTGTGCTAAAATATAAATGAAATTTTAAGCCGAGCGCGGCAAAAGGAGTTTGTTATGAAATTAGTTTATCAAGGCAAGACCAAGAATGTTTATTCGCTGGATAACGGAAACGTTATGCTCAAATTCAAGGATGACTGCACCGGCAAGGACGGTGTGTTTGATCCCGGTGAGAACTCCGTCGGTCTTAAGATCGAGGGTATCGGCAAGGCAAATCTTCGCACCTCTATCTATTATTTTGAGCTTCTCAAAAAGGCAGGCATCAAGACTCACTACGTTAGCGCAAATATCGACGATGCAACAATGGAGGTCCTTCCCGGCAAGGTATTCGGTCACGGACTTGAGGTTATTTGCAGGCTTGTGGCAACAGGCAGCTTCATCAGAAGATACGGCGAATACATAAAGGACGGCACACCTCTTGAGGGCGGCTACGTTGAGTGCACCTTCAAGAACGACGAGAAGGGCGATCCCCTCGTTACCTCCGAGGGTCTTGCGGCTCTCGGCGTTATGTCCGAGGAGATGTTTGAGTCTATGAAGGAGCAGACCCTTAAGATCACCAAGATCGTTGCGGACGATCTTAAGACCATCGGTCTTGATCTTTGGGATATCAAGTTTGAGTTCGGCTATAACGGCGACGAGGTCATCCTCATCGACGAGGTCGCATCCGGTAATATGAGAGTTTATAAGGACGGAGCGATCGTTCCTCCCGTTGAGCTCACAAAGCTTATTCTTAATAGATGATCTTTGGTTAAATAGACCGTCACAAATTTCGCATTTGTGACGGTCTATTTTGTTTTCTTTCTCCTCCGCCTCTCGGACTCTACGAAGTTTCACCCGCAAGGGTCTCTCTTTGGGATTGACTTTTCGGTTTATTTCCTTTATACTTTAAGTGTGAATATATTTTCCCCGAATAGTGGGGCAAAAAACAGCTGATGAAAGGTCAGAAAAATGGCAGAGATCAAGAATTTAAACGGTAGACCCGCGATATTTATCGACGGCAAGCCTTATCCGCCGATGATGGCGACCATACGCACTATGAAGGAGTGCTCCGAGATCATATTTGACGAGGAATATTTCAAGGAACTTAGCCGTGCGGGAGTTAAGATCTATTTCCTTATCTGCGACACCCTTTGGCTGAAGCCCAACGCCATAGAGCTTTTTGATTATGAGGCAAGAAAGCTGCTTGAGGCTATTCCCGATGCATATATCGTGCCGAGAATAGGACTTCATCCCACCAACGAATGGATCAGGGAAAATCCCGATGAGTGCATAAGATTTTCCGACGGCTCAAGCCCTGCGGTCAATCTTTTCACCGAATCCTACGTTACCGATCTTCCCGCCCACTACGCCCTTCACTCCTCGAAATGGAGAGAGGATGCGGGCAAGGCTCTGCGCGAGACCTGGGAAATACTTATGAAGCTTCCCTACTCCGACCGAATTATCGGCTGCTTCCTTGCGGCAGGCGGCACCTCGGAGTGGTATTATCTTCATCACGTGCACTACCCCGATAAGGGCATCTCTCTTGACCATAGCCCCGCCTTTAAGCGTGAGTTCTCAAAATATCTCACCGAAAAATACGGCACCGACGAAGCCTTGCAGAGGGCTTGGAAAATGCCCGAGGCAACTCTAAAGGATCCCCCCATCCCCGAATTTGAAAAGCACTATTTCTCGGATATGGTGGACACCGACGCGGCGATCCCCAAGGAGAGAATGTATACCTATAAGCCCGTACCTCCGCCACCCGGCAACGGCACCAACCGTGGCTCCTTCCCCGATTTTGATAAGAATATCGACATATACGATTTTTACCGTGCCTGGCATCACGGCACGGCGAATTCGGTGCTTCACTTTGCAAAGATAATCAAGGAGATGACTCCCGATAAGCTTGTCGGCGCGTTTTACGGCTCACAGGGCTGTATCGGCTTCGTGCGCTCGGGCTCAAACGGCGGCACTCTCAAAATACTTGATAGCGACTGCGTCGATTTCCTTGCGGCACCGGGTGTTTACGAAAACAGACTGCCCGGCGGCTGTGAGGGTCAGCGAGAGGTTCAGGATTCCTTCGCCTTGAGAAATAAGATCTATATCGTTGAGGAGGACACCAGAACTCTTGCCGAAAACCGTTACTTTATGGATAAATGTATGATCTACGATATGCAGGACTCCATAAACGTTATGAAGCGTGAATTCGGCAGAACCATTTGCGAGGACGTGCAGGCTTGGTGGTTCGATCAGCTTCTCGGCGGCAAGAGATACAGATATCCCGAGATGTACGAGCTTATAGCAAAGCAGCAGAGGATCGCCGAGGAGGCTTACTCCATAGACAGGAACAAGAGAAGCGACATCGCTCTTATCTTCGACGAGGAGAGTATGCAGTCTATCTCCTTCCAATCCACCGTGGATATGGTTGAGCTTTTCCGCAATTACGAGATGGCGAGGATCGGCGCGCCCTGCGACCAGTATTATCACAACGATATGTCCGATCCGAATATGCCCTCCTACAAAATGTACGTCTTTATGAACTGCCTCGTTCTCACGGAGGAGGAAAGGCGAGCTATCCGCGAAAAGCTCAAGAAGGACGGCGCACTTGCCGTTTGGATATACGCCTCGGGAGTTGTTGATCCCGAGCATCCCGAGACCCGCTTCTCCGCAGAGCATATCGAGGAGCTTACAGGCATCAAAATGAAGGAGGAGTACGGCAAGTACGATGCTGTTTACAGATGGAACGGCGAGGAGGATCCTATGGTCGAAGGGCTTGACCGCCGCGATCTATACGGAAAGTTCACGCGCCGTCGCACTATGATGCTTGCCGCAACCAACGATCCTGTTTCCCGTTGGGACACCTATCTTTATCCCCTCTTCCACTCGGTTGATCCCGATGCAAAAAACCTTGCTTACTTCCTCACCACAGGCTTCCCCGCCGTTTCGGTCAAAGAATGCGACGGCTTCACCTCCGTGTTCCACGGCTCAAAGATGATAAGATGCGACACAGTCCGCGCCCTTGCAAGGCACGCAGGCTGCCATATCTATTCGGATAGCGACGACGTGCTCTACGCAAACCACAACTACGTTACCCTTCACGCATCTTCGAGCGGCAAAAAGAAGCTTCGCTTCAACCGCCCCGTTTCTCCCTATGAGGTCTACGAGGAGAAATACTACGGAGAGGGAGTCACCGAGATCGAGGTCGATATGTACCTCGGCGAGACCAAGATGTGGAGGCTTTACGATAAATAATCTGCCCGAGACATAGGCGCATCGGAAAAAGAAAAAATGCTCCCTTGGGCGACCTACTGTAAAGCAGGTCGCCCAACGAAATTTGCCCTTGCGGGCAAGTGAAATCGCTTCGCGGTGAAATATTTGCTTCGCAAATGTGAAATGTTCGCATACGCGAACGTGGGCAAATTTCATTTCACATCGAA
>JAFQRL010000020.1 GCA_017410065.1 Clostridia bacterium
CGTGTCATCTTGAGCGGAGTCCGCCCGAGATTCCACCTTCGCTTTGCTCGGTGCTGCTTCGCAGTTCGACTACGCTACGCTTCGCTCAGAATGACACGGGCGGACGCAGTCGAAACCCGAAGGGCGAACGGCAATGCCGGTCGGATCTCGCAGGGAGATTAAAACCTGCTTTATGGTAGCACCGCTTCGTTCTCTCTTTTTGCCTTTTCGACATTCTATAATCATTATAACGACAATCGAAAGTCGAAATTCAAGAATTTCGACTGCAAATCAAAGATTTGCGAACAAATTACGAAAGGGAATTTGTCGATTTCTGTTGCAATGATATAGAAGCAAAAAGCAGTTTTTTGCTTTTTGCAACGGATGAAAAATCAGCCGCGAAAAGGCTTTTTGCCTTTTCGACATTCTATAATCATTATATTTGCTTTTGAACGCTCTTATATTCGTCGTAGAAGCGATAGTAAGGGCATCCCTTGGTGTTGCCGCCGAGAAAGCCTGCCATCTCGTCCTCGTCGAGACTTAAATTACAGCCGTAGGTGTCTGTGTATTCGTCGTATTCGTAAAACTCACAGCTCTCGCAGGTCGCCTTTGGCTTATGTCCGTATTTCGAAAAATCCATTATGAGCTCCCATCAAAGCAGGAATATGAGAAGCGCCGCCACAAAGACGATACCAACGCCAACCGCTGTGGCAATAAGGCTAACGCGCCTTGCCGCGCTGACCTGGGCATCAACCTCTGCAAGAGTCTTTTCAGCAAGCTCTCTTTCCTCGGCGATCCTGCGCCTTGCGAAAAGCTCCTTATCCTCTGCCTCGGCAAGCTCCTGAAGGAAGGTTGCGGCAGAAGCCTTTGCAAATTCAAGCTCCTCCGTAAGCTCTGCCTCATCTATCTCTCCCGACTTACATTCAACCGAAACACCGAAGGCAAGATGATCCTCGTCTCCCTCGGCGGCGAAAATGAGAGCCTCACCCGAAAGGTATGCGAGCTTTTTGTCGTGAAGCTCGCAGGGGGTAAAGTCCTTTTTCTCGTACCTTGCCCCGAATTTCGCATAAAGTCCAAGCTCCCCAGCATCTTTTGCTATCTGTGAAAGTGTCTCCTCAATTTTTATTTTTGCAACGCTTATATCCATTTTAAACTCCTCACACGATCTTTGTGTCAACAACGTATTTTCCGCCCGACCTCTTTATGCCGTAAAGACATTCGACTGCCATCTTGAATACTCTGTCTCCGTTCACGCCGATAAGGTCGTCAAGCGAATCGATAAATTCCATAGCCGCGTTGTGGAAATCCGCAGTAGTAACGAACATTCCACGCGTTCCTCGCTTTGCGCATACGGCACCGTAGAAGCCGCGCACGTCGGTCTCGTTTACCATCTCAACTCTGTTTTTCGTTTGCACCATAGTGATCTCGCGGAAGCCGAGGGTGTCCTCGGTCTTCATAACGCCGTCTATACCGCCGTCTGCCGAGCCGCCTGTTACGTAGCATTCAATTATTTTCTTATTATGCTTTTCCGAATATTTTGAAAGAAGTGCCATAAAGTAGTGCTCAAAGAATTCGCCGCCCCTTGAATGAACTCTGGCGAGAAATTCGCCTCGCAATTCAAGCATCGCATTCATATCGCCCGCTCTCGCAGAGGCGTGCTGTGAAAGGGAAAAGACGTTCTCTCGGTTTATGATAACGCCCATTGCCTCAAGTCGCTTCAGGACCTGACCCATAATGGTGGAGAGAGTTTCGTCGTCTCTTGTGGTTGCGGTCTTGTGAGTGCCAAAGCTTTCTGTGAGAAGCTCTCTCAGCTCGGATTTAGTCTTTGAGCCCGCGCTTAATGCCTTGAGTATCTCCTTTTCGCACTTCTCAACCCTGATGACCACGGGTCTTGCCGAAACAAGATAATAAAGTCCGTCCGTGTCGGGGCGAATAAGCTCACGTGCCTCCATCTCCGAAAGCACCGAGCCGACCCTCACGCGAAGATTATTTTGAAGGCTGCCAAGAGAGGAGTCTGCCAGCTCCTTTGCCGTGAGCCCCGCAAGCTTTAAGCATCGGGATATAATATCACGTCTGTCCAGATGAGCATATTCAAGCATATCAACGATCTGCTTATATATTTTTGCACCGTTCGGAATGGTCGCCATTATAAAGCTCCTTTGAATTTTTGCTACCTCTATTTTATCATATCAGAATAACTTTTTCAAGCAAATTGGAAAAAAACACCCGACTTGATGAAAAATTAAAAAATTTTTTAAAAAAGTTTCAAAAGGATGCAACGTTTTTCGTTTTTTTGTTGTATATATATGTAGAGAATGTTTTTGGGAAAAAGTTTACAAATATTCAATAATATATTGTTTAACGCTAAAATAATATCCGTTATACTTAAAGTGGAATGAGTATGGAAAGGGGGATATGCTTACGACGGAGTTGTTTTTGCGATAAAAGCAGATGATATAAAAATTCAAGACGGTAAAGTAATGCTGGAAATAACCGGCGTGTGATCCTGCAAAAAACTTAAAGGAGGGCAAAATGAAAACTAAGATTATTGCAGTAATACTTTTGATATTAGTATTTTCTTTTACACTCACCGCTTGCAAAGACGAGGAGCAAATAGAAAGCAAAGCATATTCTCTACTTGATTTCAATGAAGCGACCGAAATGTTTACATCGGATTTTCTTGAAACTCATATGATTCGAGACGTTGTCTACCCGGGCTCGGGATTGAACACGAACGGAGAGAGCGAGTATTCGGTACTTATCAAGGATGCCGACAGCTATAATGCAATTTTCAAACATTCGGGATTTGAGATCGATTTCACTAAGCAAATGGTTGTAGTATATATAACATCAACAATTAGTATAGCGAGAGCAAGCTTTGTGAGCTTGGAGAAGGTAACGGTTGGAGATGATGGAACGGTTCAGATCGAAATAGCCTCCAAAGCTAAATCGAATGTGGCTATGTCAACCGAGCCTGCACCGCGGTTTTACATTGTTGTAACAAATATGAAAGAGGATGCTCTTTGTGCTGAGGTGAAAATAAATCATTATTATATAACTTACGAGGACTTTGAGAAGCTGGAAAAGAGCGAAGGAAACGTAAAGTATGATTATTCAAAGCGATATGCAACGTTTGTGGCAGAGGCGAGGTGAACTGTATGAAAAAGATCTTTATGAAGCTTGTCATTCTGTGCGTAATAATAGCGACGGCAATTCCGTTTACGGTTGGTTGCAGTGAGACGGAAAACGCCGCATACTATTTGTGCTATGATAGCGCAAGCGAATGGATAAAGGACGATTTTTTAAATGAACACAAGGTGAAGGGCGCATATTATAACGGAGAAGAGGCAGCGGACGAAGCGCTGAAATCAAAATATTCCTTTATAATCAAGGATCAAAGTCGGTATAACAGTATTTTCAAGAAAGATGCCCCAAAGGTAGATTTTGACGAGAAAATGGTGCTGTTACATATTGAGAGCACAGCATATGCACCCGAAGCATTCAAATCTGTGCCGTCAAGATTTGAATTGAAGTCGGATGGAAGATTTTTGGTTGATATTCAGCTGTACGAAATGAAAAAAGCAGAAATCGGAGACCTACAGCCTGTATTCCATATAATAATTGCCGATAAGGTCGAAGCGGCAAAGGCACTTGATGTTGCTGTATTCGGTGTTTACAGAGAACCGTGGTGGCCACAATAAACTTCTGAAACCTATAAGCGAAAATGAGGATCAACGTATGAAAATTGCAAAAATACTATCGCCTCTGGTTGTAATTTTGGCACTGCTTTTTCAGCTTGTGTCCTGTAAACCCAAGGAAGAGATTTATATTTATAATCAATTGAACGCGCAAAGGATAATGAATGAAGACTTCTATAATAGCCACATGATAAAAAACGTATATTACAAGGTGAATTCAAAGAAAGTTTTCGTTGAAGAGGGGGCGCAAAGCCACACGGTTTTAATAAAGAACGAAGCTAAGTATTATAGCATATTTAATGACTCTGCACCCAGCTTTGATTTCAGTCGGTATATGGTTGTGTTAAATATAAGAACTAACGTTGGGATGTCAGGTCATCTTAATATAGAAAGCTCAGACGTCGGAAGAGACGGAGTATGCAACGTAGTAATAAAAAGGACCTTAACAACCTATAAAACTGAAGTAATAGGAGGTGGTGGGCCGATACCTGCGTATATTCTTTTTGTAATTGAACGCAATGAGGCCGAAGAAGCAAGGGTTTCGTTTGTTTTTGATTAGACAATGATCAAAGGAAAGGAAAAGCTTATGAAAAGAATAAGATTGATAGCCTTCGCTCTGCTGATTGCCGTGTGTATGTCTCAATTGGTTTCGTGCGGATCTGACGGTCGGCTCTACGTTCTTACACGTTTGGATGCAAGCGAGTGGATCAGCGGAGATTATATTCAAAGCCACAAGATAATGCTTGAAGATAAATCCGCGGAAAGGAGTCACACCGCGTTAATAAAGGATAGAGAAACCTACGATCAAATATTTTACGACGAAGCTCCTAATGTGGATTTTGCAAATGAAATGGTAATTTTACATATAAGAAGCAGTTGGGGCATTGACGGAGATATGAGCATAGACAAGGTAAAAACAGGAGAGGACGGAGTAGCCAGGATAACGGTAAGGTGCAAAGTAGAGCCTGGAAAACCGAACGTTAACGCCGGAAGCCAACCGATCCCACTGTATTTTATTTTAGTTGTTGAGAGAAGCAACGCAACAAGTGCATCCATAGATTTTGTTACAAGATAGTCCTTGGGAGAGCATTTGGAAACAACGCAAATTTCAGCCTCTTTAGGTGAGCGCCGTTTGGGCTGGCAGCGGCAGGCGAATACCCGCATCAAGTAACTGGAAATACGGCGTCTATAATTTTCGTCTTGCACAAAAAAAGCCGTCGGTGAGGCTTATGCCTTGCCGACGGCTTTTTTGGTATTTTCTTTAAAAATGAAAACAATAGTTGTCAAAGCTCGGGATTTTGAAGCCTGAATAAATAGCTTTTGCCGCCATCTGAATAGAAGGATGCAGAGCAAATTTGGTTTGTAAAGGCATCGCGGATTTCGGTTCCCTCGGGGAGGACGAGGGAATATTCACCGCTTTCACAGGTGTGAATAAAGAGATAGCTTTCGCAAAGATATATCACGGCATCCCGATCTGATATAACGTGAACTCCGCCGAAGCCGAGCAGCTCTCTCAGCTCCTTCGCGGTTATATCGGCGTTTGTGCCGTTGATCTTTACAAGCAGCTTTCCATCGGCTACCGCCGAAGCCCCGATCTCCGAATAAAGTCTGGTTTCACAGGGCTCAAGCGTGATATACGCTCGGTATCTATCCTTCACTCTCTCAAAGTCCGAGGCAAGATAAATATCGTAGGGTATGCCCATTCGACCGAGAGTCAGCCTCATCTGCCGAACCACTTTGTCCGAGACCTCTCCGCCTTCAAGCTCAAAATACGCGTTTTCGTCAATAAAGACAGCAACCTCGGAGAGGCTTTCCATAGGAGATCCAACCGAGCTATCCGCAAGCTTGAGCGCACGCCTCATAAATGCCATATAATCCTCGTCTGCAAACCAACCGCCCCACATATCAAACCACCAGAATGCGTGACCGTGAAGCAGGCACTTTGAAAAATGCATAAGCAGGGAATTAAGAGTTATATCCTTTTCGAAGCCGTACCACACGGGATTATTAAATCTCGGATGATCGAAGGGAGGCTTAGATAGGTGCGTTCTTGAATCGCACTCCATAAAATAAAGCTTACCGTGTAGCTTAAGAGAATCAACAGGCACCATATACGGGTGATCCTGTCCGACGTCTCGGTATCCTACGTAGGAAATAGGAGAGCAAATGAAATCCACTTCTTCCCGCTCAAGCATAATACCGAGAGCGTGGTGAGCAGTCTTTTTTGAAACGAGCTCGATAGTGTAGCCGTAAAAGGCTCCTACAACGAGGCGATAATCCGTTAAAGCTTTAACATAGCCGCAAAGTTCGCAAATCCTATCTGCGCAAAGCCTTGCGTGAAAGCTGTAAAGCTCGGATGCAGTGTCTTCTTTTTTGTTTTTCGCAAGATAGCTTTCGTATTTTTCAAGCGAGCGTTTCCCGATAAATCCGTTGTCGTCGTAGGCATACCATTCCTCGGTCTGTCCTCCCGCAAGCTGATATCCTATTATATTGCCCGAAAAATCGCTTTTTCTGATATGCTCGATGAAAAGTCTTAAATGCTCGCGTACCCAAGCCTCCCATTTATCAGAGCCGATGCAGGCTCGCTTGCCGTCGGGCCTTTGTTCAGGTCCTCTCTCGGTAAGCTCGTCGGGGTTTTCAGCCTCCCATTCTCTCGGGGGATTTACGTTTATCCTCGGGAATATCATTGCATCGGGGCAGACATCGAGAATGCGCTTAATATCAAGGTCAAATCGGGAAAAATCAGACTTTTCACCGTCGAATATCCCCGGAGTAAAGCATTCAAGGGCTCCCGCATTATTTATGTAGTTCTGCCCAAGAAAAACAGAAACCGAATAAAGCTTGTAGCCCGCGTCAGCAAAATCGGAATAGCGGTTATTATCGGAAAAATACGTCATATATGCTGCGCCGGAAATCAAATTGCCGTTTACCTCAAGATATGCGGCGCCGTTTCTTTTAACAATGCGTGATGTTGGCATCAGTAAACAACCTTTCCCGCCGCACGGAGGGCATCCTTGATAACGAAGCCGTTTTCAAGAAGAAGCTTTTCTGCCTTATCCTCTCCGCAATCAAGAATATCGTTCACGATCCTTATCATTCTTGCACGAAGCTTTACGTTTGATGGGCGAAGATTTATCATAAGATTTTCATAAACGTGACCCTGGCGTATCATAACCGCCGTTGAGATCATATTGAGCACCATCTTGTGAGCCGTTCCCGCCTTCATTCTCGTGGAGCCTGTGATGATCTCAGGACCTGTGATAGGATGAATGGCAATATCTGCGGCGCGCTCAATAGGTGTGTCAGGGTTTGACGCCAGCGAGATGACCAAAGCACCCGCCGCCCTCGCGCTCTCCATAGCACCCAGCACGAATTTTGCACCGCCTGCCACGGAAATGCCGATAAGGCTGTCAAGCTCGGTGAGCTTATATTCTTTGATGGTGCTTGCTCCAAGCTCCGCATTATCCTCCGCACCCTCTATCGCATTCCTTAATGCGTAGTCTCCGCCCGCTATGATGCCGATAACAAGATCCTTCGGCACTCCATAGGTTGGAGGACATTCGGATGCATCGAGCACTCCGAGTCTGCCCGAGGTGCCGCATCCTATGTAGAAGAGTCTGCCGCCCTTCTTCATTCGCTCGGATATGGCGTCGACCGCCGCGCCAATGGCGGGGAGCTCGGAATCAAGTGCCTCCGCTGCTCTTTTGTTTTCCTCCTGCATAGCGAGCATCATCTCGGCAGTAGTCATCTCGGGGATATTTTTTGTATTTTCGTTTCGCATTTCTGTGATAAGCATTTTTCTCTCCTTAAGCATAGATTCAAAGCATTGACTATCATATATATTATACCTCTCGGGGGCTTTTATTTCAACCCCCCGCACCGTGGAAAAATAAAAAACTACCGTGGGAAAATCCACCCACGGTAGAATGATATTCGTTTAGTTTGCGGGTATAGCCGCTCGGATCAATAGCCGAGGACCTTCCGTCGCGCATCCATAAGCCTGAGTGCCGCGTCTTTAAGATAAAACTCCTCAAGGGGAACAGTGTTTCTCCAAGGTGCCATCATATATCCAAGGGTCTGCGAGTCGGTCATCTTCTTCTGTGAGTGGCGAATGGTCTGCACGCAGTTGAGCTCTGCGCCGTCATAGCCGCGACAGGTGGAGGTGCAGGGGATCTGCTTGAAGCCGAGCTTATCAAGCTCCTCGTATGTGGAAATGCGCTTGTTTGAAATATCGCCGTCGGGATAATTCCTGAATCTCGCATAGTACCAGTTGGACTGTATAGCCGACTTCGGCATATTTTCCACAAAGGTCTCGCCGTATCTCCAATAAATATCCGACCAGACCCAAGGTGTTGCTCCGTATTTTTCTGCCTCACGGAAATAGAAGAACATATCGTGCCAAAGAAGCTCGTCTCCTCTCATAATGCGCATTTCGCGCCTATGAATGGAGGTGTCCTGCCTTTCCTCGTCCATTCCAAGATGGATCATCGAGGGGTTATCAAAGACCTCGCACACCTCGCGGATAACGTTTGCCGCCGCGGTGTAGTATTCGGGGGTACCAACCATTCTTCTGTATTTCTTCAGCCAGGTTTGATGAGCGCAGGAAAAATTAAGCTTTGGAATAGGTGTGAGACCCAAAGCCCTTATTTCCGAGAGCTTCTTCTTAAGGAAATCCTTGCTCCAGGCGTCGGGAGCCGAAATTTCGGGCACGCTCTCGTACTTGATAGCATCGCCAACGTCGATAACTAGGGTGTTGTAGCCGCACTCCGCAATATATTTTACAACCGAATCCCAGGTCTTGATATCGGTGCCGTTTTCTTCGGTATAAGGATTTTTCACATACCAATCAATGCACTTGGTGTGCTCGTCATCCCACATATGATAGCTTAAATGAATGAGATATGCCCAAATCTTGTTATTCATAATACGCCTCCGAACCTTAAAAAATCGGGGCAGGGAAAACCCCACCCCGCAAGATTAATTTTAACATTATTAAGTATAATTGTAAATGAATGATTATTGCAGAAATTTGAACGATACTATCATACTAATGCGCGAACTGGCTGTTGTAAAGCGTTGCGTAGAAGCCGCCCTTTGAGAGAAGCTCCTCGTGATTACCCGTCTCAACCACCTTGCCGTCCCGCATCACAAGGATGATATCCGCCTCCCTGATCGTGGAAAGCCTGTGAGCAACGATGAAGGAGGTCCTTCCAACCATCATCTCGCCAAACGCCTTTTGTATGCGCATCTCTGTTCGCGTGTCGATGGATGAGGTCGCCTCGTCGAGTATGAGCATAGGAGGGGAGGTGAGCATTATTCTCGCAATGCAGATGAGCTGCTTCTGACCTTGGGAAAGACCCTCGCCACCCTCGCCGAGGACGGTGTCGTAGCCGTGCTCCAGCCTCTTGATAAAGCTGTGTGCGTGAGCCGACCTTGCCGCCGCGATTATCTCCTCGTCCGTGGCATCGGGCTTTCCGAATGCGATATTTTCCCTCACCGTGCCGCCTGTAAGCCAGGTGTCCTGAAGCACCATACCGTAGCTTTGGCGAAGGCTTTTTCTCGTTATTTTTCTTATATCCTCACCCTCAACCGAAATACTTCCGCCCGAAACGTCGTAAAACCTCATAAGAAGGTTGATAAGCGTGGTCTTGCCGCAACCCGTGGGTCCAACGATGGCAATTCGCTCGCCGCGCTTGACCTGAAGGCAAAGTCCCTCAATAAGGGGCTTTTCGGGAGTGTAGGAGAAGGAAACGTCGGAAAGCGAAACCTCGCCGACCTCCTCGGGAAGCGTTACCGCATCGGGAGAGTCGGGCACCTCGGACTCCTCCTCAATAAGGTCAAACACCCTTGCCGCCGAGGCAAGCGCACCCTGAAATTCGGCGATTATTCCGGAGATCTCGTTGAAGGGCTTGGTGTATTGATTTGTATAGGAGAGAAGCACCGAGAACTGTCCCACAGAAAACGCCACCGCCGCAGCATCCTGTGAGCCGACTATCATAAGAGCTCCCACAAGCGCAACTGCCGCGTAAACGATATTGTTTACAAAACGAGTCGTGGGATTCGTGAGAGAGGAGAAGAACAGGGCAGAAAGCGACTTCTTTTCAAGATCTCTGCCAAGCTCGCCGAATTCCTTTTTGGAAAGCTCCTCGCGACCGAATGCACAGACGAGCTTCTGATTTCCTACCATCTCGTCAATAAAGGTGGCGCACCTTGCCTCGCTCTCCGAACGAGCCTTAAACATCTTGTATGTTCTGCCGCCGATAAATTTGGCAACAAAAATGGAAATAGGCGTGAGCAGAAGGACCACCAGCGCGACCTTCCAGTTGATGATGAACATAAAGCACATCGTGCCGACGATCGTGAGAATGCCCGTGAACACCTGGGTGAAACCGAGAAGAAGTCCCTCGGAGAAGCGGTCGGTGTCGTTGATAACTCTGTTTACGGTGTCACCGTGGGGAGTGCTGTCAATATACGAAAGCGGAAGCACACCGAGCCTTGCAAACGCCTCGTCTCTTATATCCTTTGTGACGTGAAAGGCAATTCGGTTATTAATAATACTCATCAGCCATTGGCAAAGCGCCGCGCCGCCGATAAGAATTGAAGTAAAGCCTAGTATCTTTAATATACCCGAAAGATCCACCTGTCCCTTGCCGACCGCAAGATCGATAGCCTCGCCGATCAAGGTGGGAATGTAGAGAGAAAGTGCGGTGAAAATAAGCGCAAATAGAATAGAGAAGGGAACGAGCAGCTTATATCTGCCGATGTAGGAGAGGACTCTTCCGAGTGTGCTCTTTTTCCTTTTATTTTTCATCATACGTCCTCCTTTCTGAACTGGGAGTCGTATATCTCGCGGTAGACCTCACAGCCCGAAAGCAGCTCCTCGTGAGTACCGATGCCAACCGCCGCGCCGTCGTCAAGCACTATGATCTTGTCTGCGTGCATAACGCTTGCCGCTCTTTGGGAAACGATAAACACCGTTCTCTCGCCGGACACCTCGCGGATAGCCGATCTGAGTGCCGCATCTGTTGCATAGTCGAGAGCGGATGCGCTGTCGTCAAGAATAAGTATATCGGGATCCGAAACCAAGGCTCTCGCAATGGTGAGCCTCTGCTTTTGTCCGCCCGAGAAGTTTGCGCCGTGAGCTTCAACTCTGCCGTCAAGTCCGCCCTTATCGGCAACTACCGATTCAGCCTGGGCGATCCTCACAGCTCGCATAACCGTCTCGTCGTCAGCTCCCTCGGAGCCAAAGGTGAGATTATCGCGAAGCGTTCCGCTGAATAGCACCGCCCTTTGCGGAACGATAGAGACCTTTTTGCAAAGAGCCTCCTTCGTGTATTCCTCAATAGGAAGTCCAGAAAGCTTCACCGAGCCCTCGGTGGCATCGTAAAACCTGGGAATAAGATTTATAAGAGTGCTTTTTCCCGAGCCTGTGCCGCCAATAATACCGATAGTCTCGCCGCGGCGCGCCTTGAAGCTGATACCCTCAATGGAATTTTCCGAGGCGGTAGCATACTTCAGAGCCACCCTGTCAAATTCGACCTCATAATCCGACTCTGCGCCTGCTGTCGCTGTGCCGTACTTCTGACTCGGCTTGATATCAAATACGGATGATATCCTTGATGCGGATGCAAGAGCCTTGGAAATTGAAATGATCATATTCGCAAGCTTGATAAGCTCGATAAGTATCTGGGACATATAGTTGTAGAGCGCAATGACCTGACCCTGTGTGAGATCACCTAGCTCCACGCGAACAGCACCTGTATAGATCAGGAATACAATTCCGAGGTTGATGATAACGTAGGTGAGGGGATTGAGAAGGGCTGATATATGACCTGCTCTTTTTTGCGCCTTTGTAAGTGCTGAATTGTCGCTGACAAAATCGGCACGCTCGCTCTCCTCCATACCAAAGGCGCGGATAACTCTTGCACCTCTGAGATTGGATCTTGTACGCCCAAGGATCTTATCAACACCGACTTGTACCTTTTTATACATAGGCGTTGTGATAAGCATAATGCCGAAGATCACAATTGCAAGAAGGGGAATAACGATAGCAAAAACGCCTCCTGCACGTGCATCAATGGTGAAAGCCATAATCATCGCTCCAAACACCACAAAGGGGGATCTTAAAAGAAGCCTTAATGCAAGATTCAAGCCAGACTGAACTCTTGAGGAATCTGTTGTCATTCGGGTGATCATAGTTGACGTGCCAAGCTTATCTATATCGTTATAGGAAAGCGTTTGGATATGGGAATAAAGAGAATGTCTCACCGAGGTAACAAATCCAACCGCCGCCTTAGCGGAGAAGTATTGAGCCACCACGGAAAAGAGAAGACCCATAGCACCGAGCCCCGCAAGCACGAGAGCCATTATCCAAATATAGGAGGGATCTTTGCCGCCGATGCCTCGGTCGATTATTGCCGCTATAACCAAGGGAACGATCAGCTCGAGGGTAGCCTCGCATAGCTTCAGCAGGGGACCGAGAATACTCTCCTTGGTGTAGGGCTTAAGATATTTAAGCAGTCTTTTCACAGTCTACTCCAAACGAAAAATGATTATTTGAAAAGGCGAGGGTGTGGCGAAAAACTCGACACGCCCCCGCCGTTTTACATAAAAAGCAAACAACTATTTACAAAATATCAGAAAAATCTGACCTTATAGGAATACACGGCACTCTCGCCGCTGCCAAGGCGAGACATAGGCCTTGTTTCAAAGGGGACAGGAGCCTCGCCTGCGTCGGGGATGTCCGACCAAGGCTCAAGGCAAACAAATCTTGCCTCGGAGCTCGTTTCCTTCCAGATGCAGAAGTAGGGGAGATTGTCGCTATATTCCATAAGTATTTTCCTGTCGGTATCGGGAGAGGAAAGATATGCGCTGCCATTAGTGCCCGAGAAGATCATAGTGTCCTGCGTGTAGATCTCCTCCTCATCAAGAACGTAGGTGGAATCCTTCGCGGGATAATCTGTGCCGACCTGTGCCACAAAGCAACCGGGGAGTATTGGATGGTGCGACAGCACGTCGCCTCCTCTGAACTTCAATGAGAAGCGACCGATATCTCCTTTGCCGTGAAGGTTGAAGCCAGGGTGCCAGCCAACCATATAGGGGAGAACCCTCTCGTCGGTATTCTTTACAGTGAGATCAAGGGTGAGCGCATCGCCCGAAAGAGCAAACTCGGCTGTGAAAACAAAGGAGAAGGGATATTCCTTGAGCGTGCTCTCGCTCTCCTTGATCTCAAGCACAAGCCTGTCGCGCTCTGCAAGCTTTACCTCAAAATCCGACTTCGATGCAAAGCCGTGGATATCCATATCGTAGACCTTGCCGCCATAAGAATACTTTTTCTCGGGAAGTCTGCCGCAGATAGGGAAAAGCAGGGGAGCCTTGTCGTCCCACCACTTTTTGTCTCCCGACCACATATATTCGCAGCCCTCACGGACCACGGAGATAAGCTCCGCGCCGTGAGTGTCGATCTTTGCGGAAAGAATTCCGTTATTTAATTCATAGATCATTATATCACCTATCAGTGCTTTTTCGTTTCGATCTCGGAGCAGACTTTTGCGATAAACTCGTCAACTGTGAACTTGCCGCCCTCGCCCTCTGTGCGCGCTCTGACGGTAACGCTGTCCGACTTCATCTCGTCCTCTCCAACAACGATCATATAAGGAACCTTGGAAAGCTGTGCCTCGCGGATACGGTAGCCGAGCTTCTCGTTTCTGTCGTCAAGCTCTGCGCGGATTCCTGCCGCCTCCATTCTCTTTGTTACCTCTGCCGCGTAGTCTGCAAAGTCGGCAACAACGGGAATGACCGTGACCTGCGTGGGAGCAAGCCAAATGGGAAGTGCGCCCGCATACTTCTCAAGAATAAGAGCAAGCGTTCTCTCATAGCAGCCCATAGAAGTTCTGTGAATGATATAAGGAGTCTTCATCGTGTTGTCACGGTCAACGTACTCCATACCGAACTTTTTAGCAAGAAGCATATCGACCTGAATTGTAACGATAGTATCCTCCTTGCCGAAAACGTTCTTGCACTGAATGTCAAGCTTGGGGCCGTAGAATGCAGCCTCGTCAATACCGATAACGTAATTTTCTCTGCCGAGATAGGTGTCGAGAAGCTCGCCCATTATGCTCTGTGCCTCGTCCCACTGCTCGGGTGTACCCTCGTACTTATCGGTGCGCGCGGGATCCCACTGAGAGAAGCGGAAGGAGCAGTCCTCCCAAAGACCAAGAGTCTCAAGGCAATACTTCGCAAGATCAAGGCAACCCTTGAACTCCTCCGCAAGCTGCTCGGGGCGAAGAATGAGATGTCCCTCGGATATGGTGAACTGGCGAACTCTGATAAGACCGTGCATCTCGCCCGAATCCTCGTTGCGGAACAGGGTGGAGGTCTCGCCCAGTCTCATAGGAAGCTCTCTGTAGGAACGCTTTTTATTAAGGAATACCTGATACTGGAAGGGGCAGGTCATAGGACGGAGAGCAAAGCACTCCTTGGTGTAGTCGTCGGGATCGCCCATAACGAACATACCGTCAAGATAATGATCCCAGTGACCGGAGATCTTATAAAGCTCTCTCTTTGCCATTAGAGGAGTTTTGGTGAGAAGATAGCCTCTCTTTTCCTCAACGTCCTCAACCCATCTCTGAAGTCTCTGAATGGTTCTTGCACCCTTGGGGAGAAGAATGGGAAGACCCTGACCAATGGAATCAACGGTGGTGAAATATTCAAGCTCGCGACCGATCTTGTTGTGGTCGCGCTTAAGAGCCTCCTCCTGCTGTGCAACGTATGCGTTAAGCTCGTCCTTTGTGGGGAAGGCTATGCCGTAAACGCGCTGAAGCATCTTGTTGTTCTGGTCGCCCTTGTAGTATGCACCTGTGCACTGGGTAAGCTTGAATGCCTTAACCGCGCCTGTGGAATGAAGATGAGGACCTGCGCAAAGGTCAACGTACTCGCCCTGGCGGTAGATAGAGATCTCCGCATCCTCGGGAAGCTCCTCGATCCTCTCAACCTTATAGGGCTCGTCAAGCTGACGCATAAGAGCGAGCGCATCCTCCTTGGAGAGAACGGAACGCTCAATAAGGAGATTTTCCTTAACTATCTTCTTCATCTCCGCCTCAATATCCTTAAGGATCTCGGGGGTGAAGGAGATCTCTGCATCGAAGTCCTGGAAGTAGCCTGTGTCTGTTGCGGGTCCGATGGTCTGCTTGGTGTTGGGGTAAAGGCGCTTAACAGCCTGTGCCATAATGTGCGCCGCGGTGTGTCTGAATACTCTCTTGCCCTCCTCATCTGCAAAGGTGAGAAGCTTGATGCTCGCATCCTCGGAGATGACCGTGGAAAGCTCGGTCGCGTGGCCGTTTACGTCAGCCGCAAGGACATCTCTCGAAACAGAGCCGTAAAGGCTCTTTGCCGCCTCGTAAACCGAGATAGGCTCGGAAGATTCAAAGATCTTCCCATCAGAAAAAATAAGCTTTGCCATAATAATGACTCCCTTTATAGAAAATATATTTTAAACTAAAACAAAAAACGCCCCAACCTCAAAGACAAATTCTGCCTTCGGGGTGAGGACGAAAGTCCGCACGGTTCCACCCGAGCGTTTTACTCATTTATATTAGAATATCCGCTACACAAACAATATAGCGCTTGGGCGGTACCCCGATGCCGAAAGCTCCGCCTTTCACCAATACGGCGTCTCTCTGTGCCTTTCCACTCAACGGGACGTGTTCCAATGCATTTATTTTATCACATTCTTTTTGAATTGTCAACACCCCACTATCAATATTTTAAAAAAATTGTCCAAAAGTATTGACAAAACCTTCGCGATGTGATATTATATTTTAGCGTGAAAGATGATTTCATTCATTTTAATTCGATACGCCCCTGTAGCTCAGCTGGTAGAGCACTTGACTTTTAATCAAGGTGTCCGGAGTTCGCATACCGCCTTGGCGGTATATTGCGTAATGCGGATAGCAGAGCTTCACAAGGTATTTAAGCGGAACGATCTTAGAGCCGTAACCCCGCATAGCAAATTCTCCGCAGATTTATTGCGGAATAAAAACTTAATATGCCCCTGTAGCTCAGCTGGTAGAGCACTTGACTTTTAATCAAGGTGTCCGGAGTTCGCATACCGCCTTGGCGGTATATTGCGTAATGCGGATAGCAGAGCTTCA
>JAFQRL010000021.1 GCA_017410065.1 Clostridia bacterium
ATTCATAAGAACAACGTCCAAAAGCTTGGTAGAGCTATCCATCAAATTGGGAACGTATACTGGAATTGTGCCGAGTTTGCTATCGGAAATGGCACCCTCCCAGAACGAATCCAAAGAATCCTCGTTCTTGAGTCCGGGAATGAGCGACTTAATTTTATTCATTGTTTGAACAGGATTGCGGTAGAGCTGTACGCCATCCTTAATTTCAAGTACATCAAATTCCGCACCGTCAGCTTTCAGTCGGTCACGGGCTGTTTGAATGGAGTTGATGCCAATATCGCAATGAATAAACTTACGACCAAGTTTATTTGCGACAGCCGCAGTTACTCCACTTCCACCAAAAAAGTCGGCAACTATCATTTCCGCATTAGACGATGCCTGAAGAATATAGGTTAACAGTCTTTCTGGTTTTTGAGTTGCATAAGAAAAAGCGGCATCTAATGATTGATCAGAACTTTTAGAAATATTCCATACATCGTCAAGTTCTTTTCCTTCTTTCATATAACTACGATTCTCTCTGCCCTCAAAATAAGTGATTTTATACCTTCTACCGTCTTCATCCACTTTGTCGTATCTCTTAATAGTTGTATCGGAGTATTCTTCATAAACTGGATTATATATAAAATCATCTGAGTTTACATATCGATAAATTACATCGTGTTTTTTAGAGAAATCTCTTTTGGGAGCAACACCGCCTGTATATGACCAAACAATTTCATTACGAAAATTCTGCTCACCGAAAATTTCATCTAAAAGTATTTTCACATAATGACAAATATGCCAATCCAAATGAACATATATAGAAGCAGTATCAGACATGATAGATTTGATTGCCATGAGGTTTTCGTACATCCAATTGAGATACTTTTCTTTATCCCAAACGTCACCGTACATTGTTTCCTCAAACTTTTTTAATTCTTCGATGTCAAGCTCTTTTTCCGCTTGTGCAATAGTTTCAGCCACCTTAGGATTGCGACGAATATAAACATTCTTTGCATAATCCGCACCACTTGCAAAAGGAGGATCAATATAAACAAGGTCTACCTGAATGCCTTGTGATTTGAGATAGGCACATGCCGAAACGCATTCTCCGCGAATAACCATATTGCCGTCAGCATTTTTGCCCATGGTTTCTATTTTTTCCATCTCGTACAAGGGCATACCGCGCTGAAGTGTCATTGACACCTCATCAGCACCCTTGTATTTCAGTATTCTGTTGAAGTTCCCGAGAACAGCCTGTCCTTCAATCGGCTCGGGTATGAAAGGTATGTATTTAATTTGCATTTTTGTTTTCCTTTCGCTCTAAAGTAAGTTGTAATAATTTCTTACTACTGTTATCACTCAAACTAATTTCTTTTTTCATTTGCGCAGTTAATACATTAATAAGTGAATTGACCTCTTTAATTTTCTTTTCATACTCTTCAGATTGCCAAGAAAGATTATACATGTCTAAGATGGCTTCCACCACCATATCGTAACATTGTTGCATTTTTGCAGAACCATACAATTTCCCTAAAGCTGTTATTTCCGCCATCTGATGAAAAGTTAATTCTTTTTCTGAAGATTGTGTAAATTTTATAGTATGTAAAAACGTTAGGATCCTTATATATGCCTCCGTTTTTTTATCTTTCTTTTCTTTTGAGTTCTGTATTATAAATATTATTATTTCTGTTATTATTCCACCTAAAGTTGCTAAAAACGCACCAAGAACAAGTGCCCAAAATTCACTCATAATAGTCAAACTCCTTTTTCTAGCGTAATCAAAAGTCTTATGATATTACCGGTTTGATACATGATGTATTCCAACAGATTTTCGCTTGTTTTATCATGATGCTTGGCATAATTGTTCATGAAATTAGTATAGCACTGTTGAAGAGTTTCTAAATTGTTGCTAATTTCCGGTGGTACGCCTTTAGATTTTATATAATTGCCGTATTCAGATTTTAAATTTTCCAATGTCTTTGTCGTGCTGAAAAAATCTTGGAAGAAGCGTTCCAACGCTTTACGGAACTTATCTGCTACATCACTTGCATTGTTGCTATCAAGATTAGAATAATCCTTTAACGCATCAATCCATGCTTTCCTCGCTTGTGGATATGCTTTCAACCATTCCAACGGCTCAGAAACGAGCCCATCATCTAGTTCTTTTGCGCCTTTTGGAAAAACAAAAATTCCGTCATTATCTCTCAATATCTCATATGGAATGTGTGTATTAATTAAACAATCCATAAGAACCTTTGTCAAAATTTGTTTTTCACCTTTAGCATCTTCTGCTTGTTCAATGCAGTTGATAAAACAAACATAGTAAGAGAGATAGTCACTTAGCGTGGTTTGGTGATTCGAGATAATCCCAACACAATCGCGAAAGCGTTCTCTGCTATAATAATCGTTGCATAAAGACTTGTCTGTAGATGAGCCCGTCTCATCACAGAAACGAAAATACTCGTGAAAAGAAATATTTAAATCATTAATAAGCATATTCAACGTATTGGATATTCTTTTGAAAAAAAGTTTGACTTTTTCTTTATCATTAAACCCAACACCAAGTTTCTCCCTGTAATCTAACCAGTCCATCTAACTCTCCTTCTCCTCAAAAAACTCTTTAATTCTCTTATGTGTCAGTATAATTCTATCATTATCTGGAAGAGAATCCTCCAAATAGAGATAGTCAAAACGGTCGTAACCGAAAGCGTCATTATTTTTCTTCGCAAACTCGGTTTCCATAAATGTGCGCTTATCTTTGAACGTAGGGTCGTTTTTATAAATATCACCTTTTGTTTCAACGATAATCGCTTTATGGATTTTGCCATCTTTGCGCTTAATAATCAAGAAATCTGGGGTGTAAATGCCAACATAGCTCCATTTACCGCCGGCATTCTTGTAACACTTAATCTTGAATTCGGTCATAGCACGATCACCGTTATAATAGACTTCGAGATCAAGCGTGGCAATATCGTCAAGTCCAAGAACTTCTCGTAAGAAAGTCTGCTCAAAACCGCTATCGGTACGATAGGGCAAATAATGGAATGAGCGGGTTCTATTGGGATGTGAAGATACTGCCTTTACAAGATCTTTTACGGCAAATTCATTGCCCGTCTCTTTTGCAAGATCTATCAACTGCTGAATTTTAGGATCAACCTTAAACTTTCCCTTATCTTCAAGGATTATATTGTTTACCATTTGAGCATCCGGATAGTAATCGCCCAGCTTTTCTGTCTGAACGGTAGATTTGAAATTAGCAATATTCAAGAGATTTGCTTCTTCGGGGATCAATTCTTCTCGTGTAGAGAAGCTACACTTATCGCAAAACGCTTTTCTGATATTTGCTTCAATGGCACTGTGATTATATTTTGAACTATAATAACGAACACCATCTTTTGTGTAAGTTATCTGCTCAAAAATAGCATCTAACGCCTCGTTATAAGGACAAAGCTGTTCCATGGTTATAAAACCGAAACTTCCCTTAGTGATACGATAAAGCCATGCGTTGAACGATGCGGGTTCGTTACCACGTTCACTATCATCAACGGTTATGCCAAGGTCTTGCATGGACAGATCAGTCGTTCTTATAATATCAGCTGTTATAGCAGTATTATCGGTAGATTTGGTTATACCACCTACAATGTCAGCTTCTTCTATCACAAGGGATTCATAGTTTATCTTTAACTGATAGAAATCCACTTTGGGCAATTTGAGATATGCAGTTCTATCGTATCTCCGTATTGTGGTTTTTTCGTTGTTCGCTTCGGAAAATTCTTTAAGCGAAATATGATGCTGTTGCAAAAGCTGTGCATTGAGCTTGTCCGCATTCGTGTCGTTGAGATAGATCAAAGCTGTTTCGGGGGTGCCTTTCACGACCTGACGCAGACAACGGCAAGACGTCTGCAAAACCATATTTTTAGGACAATCTCCTTCTTGGGAAAGAATAATACCCGTAAGGCTCTTACAGTCCCAGCCTTCTTTGCCTATCTGAACCAACAATACAACTCTGATTTTGGATATTGACTTGTCAAGAATATCAAATTGCATTTGGCTATCAGTTGGTTGAGGATATTGCTTGTTGCCTTTATGGAATTTCAATATAGCATCAGAGGATATACCATATTGCGATGCAATGCTTGAAACGATGGGATACACAACTTCTTCTAGCTTTTCAATCGTTCCGCAATAAATACCGAGCTTTGCAACAAGACCGCCATCGTAAACGGCATCTTTGTATGTATCAAAGAATAAACGCACACCGTTTTCAATGATACGAGAGCTATCTGCAATCTCTGCAATTTTTACGACAGGTCGCTTTAAGAAATTACCTACACCATCAATCAGAGGGTAGTAATATACGATGTTAGTAATTTCTGCCGTTCCTACCGAAAGGTCTTCTGTTATTTTGATTTTCTCTGCTTTTTCAAGATAGGGAGTACCGGAGAATCCTACAACCGAATTAACCGTCTTATTTTCAGTCCATTTGCTTACAACAGCACGAAGTTTAATTTCATCACTTACTGCGTGGTGGACTTCATCAATGAATATTGAAAGAGAAGGAAGTTTGCCAATGAGATTACGAAGCTCATTAGCCTGTCTATCCTTTTCATCATCGCTTTCTTCAAACAAGGTTATCTGTCCGTCTTTTTCTTGAATACGGTCAAGAATAACCTTTTCTGCATTTGTTACGGCAACAAGACCAAAAAGTTCGGAAAGAGGCTGATGATTCGCGATTTTCTGCACATTCGGGTTCTTGGTTTTGTTAGATTTCTTTTCTGTTTTGCTCTGATCCAACACCTCAAAAGAAATCATACGCTTAATATCGGTTGCAGCAGGTTCGGGAATAATCCAAGCCGGGTTGAAGTTCTGAATGGTTTTCAAACTTGGTACAACTGAAGATTTCAATCCAGAGGGTGCGAATATAATAAAGTTATGAGCAAATGCGGGATTGTGCGGCTCATTCATAGCAAAGTAAAGGTCAAGGTAGATAAATGCCGCCATCAAATAGGTTTTACCTGCACCCATGGGAAGACTGAACAAATAATCCGTATATGTAACGCCATAAAAGGTATCGTTCCATACCTTGTTGTAATCAATGCTGTCAGGTGTTTTCTTGATTGCCTTTTCAAGCTTTGCTGATACCTGTTCATCGTTATCATTCTTCATACACGCATATTCAAAGAGTGCTGCCGCAGAAGGATGCGAAATCAAATAATCTCTTGTGCTTCGAGAAAGCTCCAAAGCATTCAAATCAAGCGTATTAAAAGCGCCTTCTTTGAAAAGCGTAGAAAGAGGCTTACCTTGACACGCTATTTTCAAAAACAGATAGGTCTTTATCGCATCAATCTGAGCATCGCGCATCTGGCCTGTTTTTACTATATAATCAATCAAAGAAGTTATCGTGCAATCGGACGAAGATAACCACTGGTTGCGCTTGTTTTCTATAATTTTGTAAAACATTATTTACTCCGTAATCCTAAATTTGTATAGTTTTAATCCACAATCGTTTTTGCAACATATACTTTGATTGCATCTCGTATCATAACAAGTGCATTTCGCTTTGGTTGGTATGGTAGTTGTGTAAATGGAATATTACCGCCCATACCCGATGCCGCTTTTGCTGTTGCAATAAACGGAGCGCAATCCATATTTTTTGATATTTTATCATATAGAGAATCTGCTTGACGTCTAAACAAACCCGAATCTGCTAACAGCTCGTTAATTTTTTGAATTGTATCTTCGGCATCTTTAATCTTCTTGGCTTTATCGATTTTTGACGCTGCTTTTTGCGGTTTATCACTTTCATTCCTCTGCCTATAAATCTCTTTCAGATCCTCGATTGCTACTTCGGGGGCGAGGGTATGGAAGATAAGCCAATTGCGGCTCATGGTTTCGGCGGGGGCTTGGCGGTAGATGTCCTTGCTATCCTCGCCTGTGGCGAAGTGCCAGAAGCGGTAGAGGTAACCTGCCCAATAGAGCACCTCTTTATCGTACACGGTGCCGCCCTTTGTGAGCTCGGCGTTATCGGCAATCTCTGCGAGGAGATATTCTTCGCCAGCCCATTGCAAGCGGTTGAACTTGGAGTCAAGTCCTTTGGCGACCTCGCCTGTCATAAACGCCTTGATGAAGTTCACGCTATCGTAACCGACAGCACCTGACAGCTCAAAGAGTCTGCCTTGTATATCACACATTTTCAGTTGGAGTTCGTTCATTGTGTCCTCCTATTATTTCGCCTCGTCAAGTATCTCGTCGTAGAACTTTCCTTCGCGGCGGTAGTTCTTGCAAATGTCGTTTGCAAGTGTTATTCCCCTCACGCGGTTGGCTTCGCTCTCGTCCTGAAGGAATCTGCGCTCCATCATAGAGATGGGGAGCTCCTTTTCAACGCGAACGGCTGCACACGCCTTTGCTGTGGTCGCTACGTACTGCTTTCCGAGCTTCAGCGCGGACAGGCTGTTGACGAGTGCCATATCGGTGATACCGCCGGTGAAGAAGTTATCCAGCACGTAGAACATTCTGTCGTTTGCGATGCTTCCGATCACAAGATCCTTGCCTGCATCGAGCTGACTGTATTTATCGTAAAATGCCGTGCCCTTGATCTGTTCCATTCTGCCGCGGTGGTAGGCAACGAGCATTGCCCAGTCGATGTCGGCTTTTATCTCAATGGAATTAAGCTCGCGCATATCGATCGACACGATATAGAACTTGGATTTTTCAAAATCGCAAATGAGTGTCAGCGGTTGTCCGGGCTCACTTCCCATATAGAAGCCCTTACCGAAGTCACACATCTCGCGGCTCTTGGGAGCGATGTCGCCAACGATACCCGACTTTGAGCCGTGGTAGAGCAGGATTCTTCCTTCTTCAAGTGCGATTTCCTCGGCTGCGTTTCTGATCTTATCGAGGATCATCTGATAGACGGGAACGCCCTGTGCCTTGCAGTATTCGTAAAGGGTTGCCTGCGCCAATTTCGTGGGGATCGCACGACCGTTTTCCCAACGGTTGATGGTCGCAAAGGTCACGCCCAGCTTCTCGGCGAAGTCGGCTTGGCTCAGCCCCAAATATTCTCTTATACTCTTGATTAGCTTTTGCATTTTGTGCCTCCGCTTCATATAACAAATATTATCATTTCCATTATACCAAATGTTATATCGTATGTCAATAATTATTATATTCTTTTATGTAAACTTTTTTGTAAAACAACGGCGGGAGGTAGAAAAAAGGAAAAAGTTTCAAAATGGGGTTGAAAAATCGGTTGGGTTGTGGTATAGTTGTGATATAAAAAGTGGTATAGTTGTGATATAAATATAAGTGGAAAATAAATGTTTGGAGATAATAATATGAAGGTAACAAAGAGTCATATTTACGAGAGGGCACTTTTCACGGAGACGGTGCCGTCGATGAGGTACGACGGAAGCATTCCCTTTGGGGAGTGGCAGGCGGCGGCGAGGGCGAAGCTTTGCGAGCTTCTCGGGCTACCGCTTGAGCGGTGCGCTCACGAGCTTACTGTTGATTATGAGCGGGAGCACGAGGAGTACCGTGAGTACCGCTTCTCTGTGCAGACAGAGCCCGGCTATTACGTGCCTTGCCATCTGCTTGTGCCGAACGAAGCTTCGGGAAAGATTCAGCTGACGCTTTGCCTTATGGGGCACAGCATGGGAATGCATATCGGGCTTGGCGTTGCGAAGACCGAGCGCGATGAGAGGACTCTTGCGGAATGGCCCGACAGAGCACTTGCTCTGTGCGCGGTGAAGCAGGGTCGGGCGGCACTTGTGCTTGAGGCGCGCAACTTCGGCGAGGCGAGCGTTGAGGGCTACGGCGTGACCTGTACGGAGACGGCTAAGACCGCTTTGCTTATCGGCAGGACGGTTATCGGAGAGCGCGTGTGGGATGCTATGCGAGTGCTTGATGCGGTAAGCGAGAGCTTTGATTTTCTTGATTTTACAGAGCTTATCTGCACCGGCAATTCGGGCGGCGGCACAGCCACATATTATCTTTCCTGCCTTGACGAGCGCATAAAGATCTCTGCTCCATCCTGCGCAGTTTGCGAGTTTGAGTCGTCTATCGCGGCTGTGCCTCACTGTATGTGCAACAACGTACCGAGGATCAAAAAATATTTTGAGATGGGCGATCTTGGCGGAATGATCGCACCGAGGCAGCTTATAATCGCGGCGGGAAAATTTGATCCCGACTTCCCCATTTCGGGCACGAAGGCTTCCTTTGCAAGGATCAAAGCGCTTTATTCTGCTGCGGGAGCCGAGGATAATTGCCGACTTCTAGTCGGCGAGAACGCGCATTATTATTACGCAGACCTTATCTGGAATAGAATAAACGAAATAATGAAATTAGCGTAGTGCCCTTAAGGACACTGCGCAACTAAGTTTGCCCTTTGGGCAAGTGAAGTTATCTCTGATAGTGAAGTTCACTTCGTGAGTGAAGTTTCGCCTGACGGCGAAGTGATGGGCAAACTTAACTTCACTCGTGCGATAGCACGAACTTCACTGAAACGGGGTTCCCCGAAGCGAAGCATGAGCTTTGGGGGTTCGCGGTGCAACTTCACTTTCGCGTAAGCGAAAACTTCACTATATTTTCATTTGTGACCACAAATGCAGTGCTTGCAAAGAAAAGAGGACAGAGAGTGTAAAATCATTCTCTGTCCTCTTCCTGTCGGTAGGTACTATATCTATTGAATCTAAATTTTTAAAAAATTTTAAATTAAATTGCGCATTTTTGCAAATAATTATTTGCATTTTTTGTAGTTTTGCTTTGGTTTTCAGTTCAATTCAACATAATCGTTATCACGGAATTGAAGCGAATAAAGCGATTTATAGGTGGAGTTATTAGCCATCAGCTCATCGTGGGTGCCGCGCTCGGTGATAGAGCCGTTCATAACCACGGCGATCTCGTCTGCGCCTCTTATGGTGGAGAGTCTGTGGGCGACAACCAGGGTCGTTCTTCCCTTGCATAGCTCGTCCAGCGACTGCTGAATAAGCACCTCTGTGGTGTTGTCAAGGGCACTTGTGGCTTCGTCAAGAATAAGGATAGCGGGATCCTTGAGGAACACGCGAGCGATGCTTATTCTCTGCTTTTGACCGCCCGAGAGCTTAACGCCGCGCTCACCGATCTCAGTGTCGTAGCCGTTTTTGAGGGTGGTGATATAGTCGTGGATATTGGCTCTTTTTGCCGCCGCGATCATTTCCTCCTCCGTGGCGTTTGGCTTGCCGTAGAGGATATTATCTCTTATGGTGCCCGCAAAGAGGAAAACGTCCTGCTGAACGATACCGATGCTCCGACGGACGGAGACTGTGGTGAGAGAATTGATGTTTTTGCCATCTATAAGGATCTCACCGCCGCCCTCACCTAGGCGGTAGAAGCCCGGGAGAAGATGGCAAAGTGTGGTCTTTCCGCCGCCCGACGGACCAACGAGGGCAAGCTTTCTTCCCTTCTCTGCCGTGAGGTTGATACCGTGGAGGACCTCCTTGGTTGTGTCGTAGGAGAAGGTGACGTTTTTAAATTCTATCTTGCCTTGAACGTTTTCAAGAGGCACGGCATCCTCCGCATCCGTCTCGGGAGGCTCGTCCATAATTTCGCAGAAGCGTTTGAAGCCGCTGACTCCGTTCTGGAACTGCTCCATAAAGCCGATGAGGGTCGTGATGGGGCTGATAAAGAGGTTGACCGAGACGATAAAGGTGGAATAGTCTCCAAAGGAGATCTTGCCTGCGTAGAGGAAGAAGCCGCCTGCGATAAGAATAAATACGTTGAAGATATCGGTGATGAAGGTGGTTGAGGAATGGAACTTTGCCATCGCCTTATACGCGCGCTTTGAGGAATCCACGAAGGATTCGTCGCCCTTCTTGAATTTCTCCGCTTCAAGCTCTGCGTTGGTGTATGCTTTTGTGACGCGGATTCCCGTGATACTGCTTTCAACCGATGCGTTGATTATAGCATTGCTTTTTCTGCGGTCCTCAAAGGCTTTCTTCATTCCGCGCCTCAGGCGGTAGGTCACGAAGATGAGCACGGGAACGCAAGCGAAAATAATGAGGGTGAGGAATTTGTTTATGGTGAAAAGATAGGTGAAGGAAAGGATTATCATCACCGCGCTGATAAGGATATTTTCGGGGCCGTGGTGAGCAAGCTCGCAGACCTCAAAAAGGTCGCTCGTGATGCGGGTCATTATCTTTCCCGTTTCGTTGTTATCGTAGAATTTATAGGGGAGCTTTTCAAGATGGCCGAAAAGGTCGCAACGCATCTGGGATTGCATTTTTACGCCGATCACGTGGCCGTAATATTGCACGAAATAGCGCAGGAGCAATCTGATGATATAGAGTAGGAGGACTGCCGAGCCTGCGATGATTATTGCCTTATACGCTTTGTTTGGGATGTAGTCGTTGAGCATCAGGTTGGTGACTATGGGATAGACCATACCGATGATGGATATAAGGAGGGCTGACAGCATATCGAGCGCCAGCATTTTCTTATGGGGCTTATAGTAGCTCAAAAATCTTTTAAGCATTTTCTTTCCTCTACTTTGTGTGTTTTGCGTTGGTTTTTGCTTCAAAAACGCAACACGGGGGTGGGTCAAGCCGTTTTTTTACTTTAATTTAATCAAACAGAGGAGTCGAGAAATATCTTTCGGCGGTGTCGGGAAGGACGGTGACGACGGTCTTTCCCTTGCCGAGCTTTTTGGCAAGCTTTATTGCCGCGGCAACGTTTGTGCCCGAGCTGATTCCGCAGAGGATACCCTCCTTGGATGCGAGGGCGCGAGCAGTGGTGAGAGCCTCGTCGTCTGTGATGATGGAGACCTCGTCTATGATGTCGCGGTTGAGGATCTCGGGGATGATGCCGTCGCCGATGCCCATTTGCACGTGAGTGCCGATGAGTCCGCCCGAGAGGATCGCCGCGTTTTCGGGCTCTGCCGCCCATATTGTGATGTCGGGATTTGCCGCCTTGAGCACCTCGCCGATGCCTGTGATGGTGCCGCCTGTGCCGATGCCCGAGCAGAAGCCGTGAATGGGAGCATTCACCTGATCAAGGATCTCCCTTGCGGTCGCCTCGCGCTGAACGGTGGGGTTGGCGGGGTTTTCAAACTGTTGAGGAACGAACACGTGGGGGTCGTTTGCCTTAAGGGTCATTGCCAGCTCAAGGCACTCCTCTATGCAAAGGCCGATGTTGCCTGCATCGTGAACGAGGATCACCTCTGCGCCATAGTGACGAACCAGCTTTCTGCGCTCCTCGCTGACAGAATCGGGCATAATGATCTTCACCTTATAACCGCGAACCGCGCCAACCAGAGCGAGACCTATTCCCTGGTTGCCGCTGGTGGGCTCAACGATAATGCTGTTTTCATCGAGAAGTCCGCGCTTTTCTGCATCGAGGATCATATTGTATGCGGTGCGGGTCTTGATAGAGCCGCCCACGTTAAGTCCCTCAAATTTCACCAGGATCTGCGCATCATCCTCGCCTGTCATATGTCTGAGACGAATCATTGGGGTGTTGCCCATTGCTTCGAGAATTGTGTTATATACCATTTTCTTGCCTTTCTTGCCGCGGCTTATCCGTCGGCCCTAAAATTGCTATACAAAAAATTCCGTACTATTTATTCTATCATAAATATAAATCTTTTGCAAGTACCAAAACGCCATTTTTCGTCCAAAACGCCATTTTTCGTCCATTTTTATCCCTTATTGCCTGACTTTTTGTCGCTCACCCACCCTCTCGCACTCAAATATTTCTTTTTCTTGCTTTTTCCCGTTGACTTTTTCAAAAATATGTGATAGAATATATGAGCGACTGAACGGTTATTATCAATAACCTCTTATAAGCAATAAGCAAATTTATAGTTTACAAGCCCGCATAGTTAAATGTAGCAAGCTTAAAACAGTTGATAACTGTTTTGAGCGCGGCGAAACCGCCCAAAGCAAGGAGCTTTAGGAGGGAGTGTATCGACCGACGCTAAGCGACTATGCGACGGTGGATATAATAAACCCCTTATAAGCGATTAAAAATTTAATAATTATATGCCTGCATAGTTAAATGGATATAATAAACCCCTCCTAAGGGTTAGTTACAGGTTCGATTCCTGTTGCGGGTGCCATAAAAGCAGAGTCTGCCCTCGCGGCAGACTCTGCTTTTATTGTACTCGCCAGGATCGACCTGCCACACAAGCGAAGCGCAGTGGGGTCAGGTGCGTAACATTGCTCCGTCCTTCCCTGCGGGAAGCTTGCAAGACGGAGCAAATTCCTGTTGGGAGTGCCACAAGCGGTCTGCGATAACATTTGTAGACCGCTTTTTCAAATCATAGCAGAAACTATCGTAAGGCTCCCTTGTGTAAAGGGAGGCTGTTATAGTGCGCCGTTCAAACGATATCGCAAGGTGGGTTTCCCACTTCGCGAAATACATAGTAGGTGGGTAAATTCCCGTCTGTGACGGCAATTTGTACCCTACGCTTATCCTGTTCCCTAAAAGTTTCAAATTTGGCTTGACAATCCTTCCTTTTCGTGCTATAATGTTCTATGTTACAGAACACATAACAAGGAGGTGAGAGCGTGAGCAAAAACATTGGTGAATCAATTGAGAGTTTCAAAAAAGAACTTGGACGTTTGATTGCTGATTGCCGTGGTGCTATGAGCCAACGAAAACTTGCTTCGCTCGTTGGACTCCCACCGTCAAATATGAAGTATATCGAGGATGGCGTGAATGCACCAAGTCCTGAGATTTATGCTAAAATTATAAACGCATTAAATCCCGATCAAGATTTGCGTAAAACAATGGACCATTTTTATACTGCGATTCGTAAAATTCCACCACCCGATATTTGCGACATGTTTGTTCAATATGAGGAAATGATTGAGGTTATGCGAATTATATGCGGGCAAAACATGAGCGAGAGCACTATAGAACAAATTAGAAAAGTATTTAACAGTTTAACGACAAATAACGGAGGACAATCGATATGAATATGAAAACTGAAGATCAAGTAAGGGATTACGCAGGTAAAAAGTTGGGGTTTGCAAATAGTGAATCGGCGGTGTCTGGTGTAGGACAATTAACTTCCGTTCAATCAATTGGGTTTTGTCGGTGTAAAGGATAGACCTGACGGATGGTATTTGCCGAACGATAAAATGTTTCCTGCAATCATTCTTGAAGTAAAAGCGCCCAGAGTGCCGCTAAAACAATCACAAATTGATGAATTATTGAAAAATTGTGATATTGCTTCCACAAGATATAAAAATGTAATTGGTATACTCTATAACGGCGAAGAAGTGATTGTGTTCAAAAACGGCGTACAAATCCCCGCACACACAGAACTGCAAAACAAAGAGTATTATCTCGCATTTTTCACAGAAAGCAAAATTGACAAACAACGCATATATACTTTAACTGCAAAAATCAACAATTGCCTTCATTTTGAATTCGGCATTAAAGATTTGAAACACCGAATGATATTTACTGCTTGTGCATTAGTTGCAAAAAGATACGGTGCAAATTTGATGGTTGGAATGAATTATCAAACATTCCATACCTCAATACATTCCACGCTTGCAAAGTCTTTTCAAGCGGCATTGCAGCAAAATATCAAGCTAAATATTTTGCTTGAGGTGTATTCAAGCATAAAAATGAACTCAACCGAGAATCAAGCAGCAATAGACAACTTTATTCTGTGGGTAAGTGAAATTTCCGATAATATTAACTCTGATTATTGGAATGGTGAGGATGTAATGGCTATATTCTTCAATGAATTTAACCGTTACAAAGGCAAGTCAGAAAGCGGTCAAGTGTTCACTCCCGACCACATTACCTCTCTTATGTATAGGCTTATTGATGTTGGGCAAGACGACTGTGTTTTGGATGCCGCTTGTGGCTCGGGTGCTTTCCTTGTTAAATCAATGTGTAATATGATAAAGGAGGCGGGTGGTAATTCAACTGCAAAAGCAAAGCGTATTAAACAAAATCAGTTGTTCGGCATTGAATTTGACAGAGAAATTTACGCATTGGCTTGTGCTAATATGTTGATTCATAAGGATGGAAAAACAAATCTTGAACAATTAGACACAAGAACCGCCGAAGCTTGCGAATGGATGCGCTCGTTGAGCTATACTGTTGACGAAAACGGCGAGCCCGTATTGAAAAAGCAAAGAATTACTAAGGTGATTATGAATCCGCCTTTCGAACGCAAGTATGGCTGTATAACAATCGTTGATAATGTTTTAAGAAGCGTTCCCAAACACACCTTATGTGCGTTTATTCTTCCAGACAAAAAGCTTGAAAAGGATAATGGCAAAAAGCTATTAAAGCACAGTAAGCTCTTGAAAATTATCAAATTACCCGAAAAAGTTTTCTCCGAAGGCGTTACCACTTCTATATTCATCTTTGAGGCGGGTGTGCCTCACGGAAATAGTGAAATTTTCGCTTGCTATATTGAAGATGACGGGCTTGAAACTGTAAAGAATCAAGGTCGTCAAGACATCAAGGATAGATGGCAGGAAATTGAAGATCGCTGGGTAGAAATCATTAGAAGACAATCAGGCGATGATACTGTACAATGGATAAAGCCCACCGAACATTTGAGCTATCAAAAGCCCGAAAAAGAATTTGAAATTTTCGAAGAAGATTTCACCAAAACAATGATGGACTATTTGATGTTCCAAGAACAAGTTGATGTTAGGGAATTTGGCGAAAGATTGGTTTCAAAGGTTATGTACAATAGCACAGTAGAAGTGTCTGAATTAGGCGTTACAATCGTTATAAGGGGGCAAGAAAATGAAGAAGATTGATACAACCACTTGGAAATCATTTAGAGTGGGAGAGTTGTTCGATATTCACCCTACCAAAGCATATAAATTTACAAATAGCATTTTGTTTGACAAGAATGGAACAAATCCCGTAGTTGTCAATTCGAGTTATAACAATGGAATCGGCGGCTATACAAGTTATCCGACTACCGAAAAGGGCGGTATAGTTACATTTAGTGACACAACTTCCGCCGATGCTATATTTTATCAAAGCGAAGATTTTGTAGGATATCCACATATTCAGGGAATGTACCCTACGGGAAAATACAAGGATTGTTGGAGTGAAAAATCACTTTTATTCTTTGTGTCAATTTTCCGGAATAGAGCCATAAATTCGCATTACGATTATGTAAATAAGTTTACGCGCGATTCGGCAAAGGAAATGGTTGTAATGTTGCCTGTTGATAAAACAGGCAACCCAGATTTTGCATATATGGAAGAATATATGCAAAATCTGGGCTCTGCGGTCAGCGAAGAGCTACGAAAATTGCGATTCTATTGCAACGGAAAGTTGGAGAATTTTTGTTGTAGAAGATATATTTCCAAAAATTGTAAAACCGAAAGTGTATCATACAAGAGAAGTGACAGAAAGCGAAGATGGAATCCCTTATGTTGTAAGAAGTAAATTCAACAATGGCATAAAATATCTTGTAAAAAAGCCATCGAGTGAGATCAATCCCCCTAAAGTAATCTCTTTCGGTGCAGAAAACGCAACATTCTTCTACCAAGAAAGGGAATGGGTATCGGGGAGAGATATTTATTACATAGACACACGAGAAATTGATAAATATGCCTGCTTGTTTATAACGGCTTGTTTACAACCGATTGCGGCAAAATATTCTTATAATTTCGGACTGTTTCCCGATTTGCTAAGAAAAGAAAAAATAAAGCTCCCTATAGATAATAGTGGAAATCCAGATTACAAGTATATGACCGAATTTATGCGGGCATTAGAAGCAAAAAGCGCACAAACCATACAACAATTACGCCTTGCTTAGTTTTTTTGCCAAAGTATCGTTTTGTACACCCCTTGTACACCCGCACATTACAAAGTGCCGCAAAAACCACTCCTAAACACACACTCTACCAAGCGTAAAATCCATCTTTTCGGTGGATTTTACGCTTGGTTTGCAAGAAAATCACCTACACGCAGATAGGCACGAACACTTATGAAAACTCCTAAGGGTTAGTTACAGGTTCGCTTCCCGTTGCGGGTGCCATTTCTTGAAAGGCAGTCGAAATGCGGCTGCCTTTTTTCTTTACTTTTTAAATTAATTTTTGATAATATCTTTACTTTTCTGAAATAATATGATATAATAAGTAAAGAAATTAGGAGGCGCTATATGTATTCTTATGACGGTTTATATGCTTTGCTCAAAGCAAAAGGTATGAAAAAATCCGAGCTTACGAGGGAGCTTGGTATATCTTCACGTACGATTGCCAAAATCAGCAAAGGTGAAAAAATAGCGGATAACGTTCTTCTTCGTTTATGTGAATTTTTTGGTTGTGAGAAAGAAGATATATTTGCTGTAGTTTGCGAAAATGCATTACTGCAACGCTTGCGAGAAGAAAAAAATGCTAAAATCAGCGGCGGTATTTATCACGAAACACAGGTACGTCTTACCTATAACTCCAACAGAATTGAAGGCAGTAGGCTTTCAGAGGATCAAACTCGTTTGATTTTCGAAACTAATACCATTGGTTCTGATGTGGGAGTTCCCGTTGACGATATTATCGAAACGGCAAATCACTTTCGTGCCATTGATTACGTAATAGACAAAGCAGAAGAACAGCTTACAGAGGAGATCATAAAAGCATTACACAGGTTATTAAAAACAGGGACAAAAGATTCCTATATCTCGTGGTTTAATGTGGGCGAATACAAATCCAAGCCCAACGTTGTGGGAGGTGCAGAAACAACGCTTCCGTCCAAGGTTTCAGGGGAAATGAGGAAGCTCCTTGCCGAATATTCTAAAATAGAAACGGTATCTATTTCGGATATTATCAAGTTTCATCACGATTTTGAAAAAATCCATCCATTCCAAGATGGCAACGGCAGAGTAGGCAGGCTCATAGCATTCAAGGAATGCCTGCGTTTCAATATCGTGCCGTTCATAATCGAGGATAGCAAGAAAATGTTTTATTATCGTGGTTTGAAGGAATGGAATAGTGAGCAGGGCTTTCTTGTGGATACCTGCCTTGACGGTCAGGATACCTATAAAGCACTTTTGAATTATTTTGATATCGAATATAGCGAGTTTTAATGCTATTTAGATGAGATTTTGTGTTTTCTTCTTGAAACGACTGCGTTATTATGATATAATAAGTTTACTATCTGTGAGACGGTAGATTGATTTTAACTTTTTTGGGAGGTATAAATTATGTCATTATTCAGATTAAAATGCGGAGCGTGCGGTCACGTTGTTAATGCCGAGGCGGGCTCGGCGTGCCCCAAGTGCGCAAAGGCGTTAGCGTCGGGCACGGAAAGCTACGTGCAGATCTACCGTATGGGGTCGCCCTTTGGAATGGCTATCGGCTACGGTGTGTATATCAACGAGGAGCCTTACGGTCATTTGGCTAACAAGGAAAGTATTCGCGTTCCGCTTCCCTTTGGAAAATACACCTTCCGCTTCACCTGCGGAATGACGCGCAAGTGCGACAGCTTAACTGTGGAGCTGACGCCCGAAAATCCCGTTGTTTATATGAAGGCGCGTATGCAGCCGGGCTTTTGGTCGAATAAGATAGTTTGCGAGACGGCGACAGCCGATTCAATGCCTGTGATGAAGTGAGAAGCGAGCTTTATATTTCCCGCTTTTCGGCATAGTTTTGAAATCATATCGAAATCGAAAACGGTTTTAAAGGAGATTGGAAAATGATTCAGGTGAAGGTAGATCTGACAAAAACAAATGGCAAAATCAAGCCTATGAACTGTGTTAACAACGGTCCGACTTCTCCGACCGTACGCAAAACGTACACGTCGTTTGATGCATACAAGGCACTTAACATTCCCTATGCGCGTAATCACGACGCCTCTTTCTTTAACGGCTACGGCACTGCGGGCGAGCACGTTGTTGACGTGCACCGTATTTTCAAAAACTTCGATGCAGATGAAAACGATCCTGCATCCTACATTTTTGAGCCCACCGACGATTATATAAAAACTACTCTTGATGCAGGCACAAAGACCTTCTATCGCCTTGGCGCGTCGATTGAGCACGGATATAAATACGGCACAAGAGTTCCGCCGAGCTTTGAAAAGTGGGCGAGAATTTGCGAGCATATAATCAGGCATTATAACGAGGGCTGGGCAAACGGCTTTGAGTATGGAATTGAGTATTGGGAGATATGGAACGAGCCCGAATGTGCAAACAGCCCGACCAATCACCCCTGTTGGCAGGGAACACTTGACGAATTCCTTGAGTTTTACTGCGTTGCCGCAAAGCACCTGAAGTCCTGCTTCCCCAACATTAAAATAGGCGGTCCTGCATTTACTTCGCCTTGGGTAGACGGCGATTATGATTCCGATAGATTCAGGATCAAATTCCTCGACACAATGGCTAAGGAAAATATTCCCTTTGATTTTTATTCCTTCCATCTTTACGCAAAGGAGCTTTCAAGGTTTGAGGAGGCTATCGAAGTAGCGCGCGGCGAGCTTGATAAGCGCGGGCTCACAAAGGTTGAAACGATACTTAACGAATGGAATTATATCAGAGGCTGGAACGGCGAAAATTGGCAATACTCTCTCAGAGCCGAGCGCGGGCTCAAGGGCTCGTCGTTTATTGCGGGTGCAATGGCTATTTGCCAGGCGTATCCTCTTGATATGCTTATGTACTACGATGCGCGCCCTTGCGGAATGAACGGTCTTTTTGCTCACGAAACATACGAGCCGCTCAAGGGATATTATGCCTTCGCTATGTTTGATAAGCTTGCGAAAATGGGAAATTACGCCGAGTGCGAATATAAAAAAGAGGATATTTACACCTGCGCGGCAACCGACGGACACGACGGCTGTGTGATGATGACCTATTACAGCGAAAATGACGACTCCGAAGCACAAACGGTTGAGCTTGAAATTAATGCAAACACAGAAACGTCCAAGGTGGAGATCTACGTTCTTGACGAGGACAAAAGCCTGGAGCTTGCATCGAGCCGTAATTTCACAACGAAAAGCTTCTCTCTTATTCTGGATATGAAAATACATAGCTCTATTTTGATCAAAATAATATAATTTTTATAATTTCGGCAGAGGTACTGTGCAAGATACCTCTGCTTTTTATATACTGATTACAAAAGGCTTTTGCAAGGTTAGGGTACGCGAAATTTTGCGGTAATTCGCTGCTTGGATCAAGATGCGGTATAAGTGTGCGGAGCTTGGTGAAATTTTGGGGCGCGGAGCTTGGCAAGGTATAAGTGCGTGGAGCTTGACGGATAATAGATATACATTTTGATTTTTGGAGGCTATTTTGGCTAGGATAGTTATAATTGGCGGCGGTGTTGCGGGGCTTTCGGCAGGAATACTCGGAGAGCTTTCGGGGCACGAGGTAACAGTTTTGGAGCGGCACACGGTGGCGGGAGGTAATCTGACAGGCTGGCGGCGCGGCGGCTTTACAATAGACAATTGCGTGCATTGGCTCACGGGCACGAATCCGAATACGGAGACCTACAAGCTTTGGGAGGAGCTTTCTGTGCTTGGGGGCGGAGTTGAAATTATAAAGCCCGAGACTCTTTACACCTTCTCCCTCGGCGGCGAGGAGATCTCGCTTTGCAGAGATCTTGACAAGCTGAAGGATAGGATGCTATCCGTCTCGCCCGAGGACAGATCGGAGACCGAGGCGTTTGTTCGTGCGGTGCGAGCCGTACAGGGAGTCTCGGGAATCAGGGGAGCGAGTCACGGCGCGCGGGCGACAATCGGCGAGCTTCTTCGGGCGTCTCCCGCTCTGCTGAAGTATTTCAGGATATCAACGGCAGAGCTTTCCGAAAGATTTAAGCACCCCTTGCTTTCGGGATTTATGCGCGCTTTGCTCGGGGATTGCTTCGGGGCTATTGCCTTGGTGTTCGTGTTTGCGCATTTCACGGGCGAAAACGCCGATCTGCCGAGGGGCGGCTCTATGGGAATGGCTGAAAGAATGGTGAAAAGATTTACCTCTCTCGGCGGCGAGCTGATCACAGGCGCAAGGGTAAAGCGAATAAGGCACACCAGGGGCGTGGCGGATGCGGCAATACTTGCCGACGGCGGCGAGATCTGCGCAGACTATTTTATCCTTGCCTGCGACCCGAAGCCAGCCTTTGAGGAGCTGCTTTCCCTACCCACACCAAGAGACCTTGCGGCGCGATACAGGCGAGGAGATATGCACAGATTTTCAAGCTTTAACACGGCATTCGCCCTGGAAGGAAAGGAAATTCCCTTCGGGCAAGATCTTGTTATCAAGTTGACGGAGGGGCAAAGGGTGAGGCTTCTTTCGGAGCATTTGGTGCTCCGAGAATTTTCTCACGAGCCGAGCTTTTCTCCCTACGGCAGATCAATTATACAAACAATGTCCTTCCTCGGTGAGGAGGCTTGCAGGCATTTTATTGAGATGCGAAAGAGATCTCTCACCGAATACAGGCATTACAAGGAAAGGATGGCAAGGGCAACCGAGCGCGTGATACTTGACCGTTTTCCCGAGCTTCGCGGCAGACTGACGCTGCTTGATGCCTGGTCGCCCGCAAGCTACGAGCGGTACACGGGAGCGGAGGTCGGCTCATATATGAGCTTCACTTTGCCGAAAAGCTTTATTCCGACAAGGTGCCGATTGAGAATACCCTCGCTTAAAAACGTGCTCCTTTCGGGGCAATGGTTACAGCCTCCCGGCGGTCTCCCAACGGCGGCAGAGCTTGGGCGCGCGGCTATCCGCGAGATCGAAAGAATGGAGGAAAAAGCCTTTAAGCTTCGCACAAATTGGAGCGGAAAAAGAAAGATAAGGCTTGGTGAGATTTAGAGAAAAACGGCTTGTTTTGTAAATCTAAGGTTACAAAACAAGCCGTTTTATGAGTTTTTATTTGTTTCTTTCAAATATTTTTTGTTCTGACTTTCGGCAAGGATTTTTTCATTCCATAAGAAGGGTGGCGGCGCCGAGAAGTCCTGCGCTATTGCCTAGGGTGGCGATAAGTATTTCCACCTTCGGTCCGAGGTCTCCACCGTGGATCTCCCTTGCAAGAAGCCTTGTGAGAGGCTCTGTGAGAGCCTTGCCCTGGGCGCAAACACCGCCTCCGAGAATTATCGCCTCGGGGCGAAGCTCGTTCGCGATATTGGCGATACCTACCGTGAGCATCTCAAGGTAATTATCCACGACTGCGCGAGCGGTGGGGTCTGTGTCCTTATAGTCGAAGGCGGTCTTGCCGTTGACGTTTTCTATTGAGCCGATCTTCCAAAGCTCGCTTTCTGGGTGAGCCTCCATAGCGCGCCTTGTATCTCTTATAAGAGCCGTTGCCGAGGCGTATGCTTCAAGGCAACCGCGCCTGCCGCAGGTGCACCTCTCGCCCCCCGCGACAATTACCGAATGTCCCATTTCCGCACCTGCCGAGCGGTTGCCCTCGTAGAGCTTACCGTCTATGACGATACCTCCGCCAACGCCTGTGCCGAGAGTGAGAAACACCGTGGTTTTATAGTCCTTGCCGCAGCCGAAGCGAGCCTCGCCGAGAGCGGCAACGTTTGCGTCGTTTGCGATCTTCACCCGAAGACCTGTGAGAGCCTCTACCTTATCGGATATCATAAAGTGCTCCCAGCCGAGATTGTTTGAATATACAACCTCGCCCTTTTCGCTGTCTATCATACCCGGCACACCCATTCCGATGCCTTCAAGATCGGAGGACTCAAGCCCCGACGAGCGGATCAGCTCGCTGACGAGTGACGCTATGTTTTCAGCCACCGCGTCTGCGCCGCCCTCCGCGCCTGTGGGTACCTTTGCTTCGGTGATAATATTGCCTAGGTCGTCAACGATACCGCCCTTTATAAAGGTGCCGCCGAGGTCAATTCCAACATAATATTTTCTGATGCTTGTCATAAGAAGTTTGCCCTTTCCAATAATCTTTATCGCGCCCTCTCCTGCGGGGACGAAAATGCTGTCTCCCGCCGAAAACGGTACGCCGTCCACACTTCCCTCTCCCGAGACCGCCGTTAAGCATACGAAGCTGCCTTTATCGGTGGGGTGCTCAAGCTCGCCCGAGAGCGAGAGCTCCCTGACGGTGAAATATCTGCTGATGCCAAGATAGCCCTCGGGGAATTTTCTTTGAGAGAATTTATTTAGATCTGCCACTGCCCTCGCCTTTTCTATATGAAGGGGACGAGGGTTGCCGTCCTTATCCCTTCTGCCCCAGTCATAGACGCGGTAGGTGATATTTGAATTCTGCTGGATCTCGGCTATGAGGCATCCGCGGCAGATAGCGTGGACCGTGCCTGCTGGGATAAAATAACATTCTCCGGACTTCACGGGAATGAAGTTCAGAAGCTCGGTGAGTCTCTCCTCCTCTATTGCCGAGGCGAGCTGCTCGGGGCTTACGGTCTCTTTAAGACCGAGGTATATTCCCGCCCCCTCATCCGCTTCAACGATATACCACATTTCGGTTTTGCCGAGGGAGCTTTCGTTTTTCAAGGCATAGCTATCCGAGGGATGCACCTGGACGGAGAGATCTCTTGCCGCATCAATGAATTTGATGAGCACGGGAAAAATATCCATATTCGCCGCATTAGCTCCAAGATCCTCGCGCGCTGCCGCATCCTTAAGAGTCTCGCCGTTTGCAAGGCGGGTGAGGCCGTCCTTATGGAAGGATAGCTCCCAGCTTTCGGCAACAGGGCGGATATCCGTCCTCTTTCCCAAGGAGGTGGCAAGCCTCTCGCCGCCCCATATATAATTTTTATATTCTGGATAAAGCTTTTCGGTTTTCATTTAAGAGATACCTTCTTTCTTAGATCAGATAGTTGCGATCCTTATAGTGTTTGTGTTTCCGCTTTCGCCTGTGCGGTCGCTGCCTGTGATGATGATCTTATCGCCCGACTTAAGGCCGAACTTTTCCTTTGCGATCTGCTTTGCGGTGTAGAAGAGCACCTCGATAGAGGGGTATACGTCGCACATTATAGGCTCGACTCCCCAAGAGAGGGCGAGCTGATTTTTGGTTTTTTCATTTACGGAGAGACCGATGATATCAACGGGAGAGCGGAATCTTGAGACCATTCTCGCCGTCATACCCGACATAGAGCAAACGACGATAGCCTTTGCTCCAATATCCATAGACATACCGCAGACCGAGTGGGAGATGGCGTCCATCGAATTTTTGATGCGGAATTCGGCGTTATAGAAGATGGTTTTATAATCAACGCTCTTCTCCGCCTGCTCGGCTATGCGCGACATTGTCTGAACGCAGAGCACGGGATTCTTACCTGCCGCCGTCTCGCCCGAGAGCATAACTGCGCTTGTGCCGTCGAAGACCGCGTTGGCAACGTCGGAGATCTCGGCTCTTGTGGGGCGTTGGTTGGTTATCATAGATTCAAGCATTTCGGTGGCGGTGATAACTCGCTTACCGAGCATACGGCATTTTGTGATAAGCTTTTTCTGTATTGCGGGGACCTCCTCGAACGGGATCTCAACGCCCATATCGCCGCGTCCGATCATAATGCCGTCGCACTCGCCGCAGATCTCCTCTATATTGTCAACTCCCGACTGATTCTCTATCTTCGCGATAAGGGAGATATTGTTACATCCAAGCTCGGCAAGATACGCCTTTACGTCGCGGATATCCTGAGCCACCGAAACGAAGGAGCAGGCTATATAATCAACGTCGTTCTTAACGCCGAAGGCGATGTCCCGCTTATCCTGCTCGGAAAGGAATACCTGCTTCATAACTCTACCCGGGAAGGACATACTCTTGCGGTTGGATATCTCGCCCGAGACGTTCGTGCGGCAGACGATATCGGTGTCGGTGGTGGAAAGGACGGTGAATGAGAGAAGTCCGTTATTAACGAGGACCGTGTCTCCGACCTTAAGCTCCCTTGCAAGGTTTTTATAGCTTACGCTGACTCTATCCTTTGTGCCGATTATCTCCTCGGTGGTGAAGGTGAAGGTGTCGCCCTCCTTGACCTCTGCCTTGCCGCCCTCAAAAATACCGACTCTGTATTCGGGGCCCTTTGTGTCAAGAAGGATGGCAAGTGGAATATCAAGCTCGGCTCTGACAGCCTTCAGCATATTTATATTATTCTGATGGTCCTCGTGGGTGCCGTGGGAGAAGTTGAGCCTTGCAACGTTCATTCCCGCCTTGCACATTTTCTTCAGGGTATCAACGTTGTTGGACGCGGGACCTATGGTGCATACGATCTTGGTTTTTCTCATAATACTTTTCCTCTCCGCCATCCCCAAATCGGGTATTTTGCGGATAATTTGATTTGGATTTGATTTTTTGGGTTTTATAATTTGTTTTCTCGGCATATTGCCGATTATTTTAAGCTATATTTTGTGGTCATATTGCCGATTATTTATGGATTATATTTTAGGCTCATACTCCGAGATTTATTCCCCTATTATTTCCGAAACTCTGTCGCAAGCCAGCGCGCGCCCAAGGTTATTTTCAACCTTGACGTTCTTCAAGGTGAGCTTATCAACGCACTTTAAGACCATTCCCGCACGGCACATAGGCTCAACGTGCTCGCACATTGCGGGCATTTCGGGCTTTGCGCTATCCGAGAAGGAGAAATTAATATTTTCAAGGGCAACGCTTGCTATGGGTCGCTCGGGCAAGCCCTCGCAATAGCAAGCCGCGACCTCGCAATCGGTGCATTCCATATTCTTAAAGGTAAACGAACCGAGGTATGGGGTTCTGTCGTCTATCGGGAGTGGCTCTCTCGTCTGGGCGTATTCCGTGTGTCCCTCCGGGTCGCAGAAATAGAACGAGTTTATAACTATCGGGGTCAAAACGCCCGTCATTTTTATATTTTCAAAAACAACGCCGTCTATAACGCAATATTTTCCTCTGCCTCGGCGAGTCTTGATCCTGAGACCTCTGTCCGTTCTCTCGAAAACGCATCTGTTGACGGTGAGATTGGTTACTCCTCCGCTGATCTCGCTTCCGAGGGTGAGCGCGCCGTGGCCAAATTGCATAAGGCAGTTTCTGACGGTGTGACGGTCTGCGGGCTTTTTGAATATCGCGGCAAGGTCTATCTTTCCCGATTTTATCGCAATGCAATCGTCGCCGACAGAAAGCTTACAGCCGATGATATCCACTCTGTCGCAAGCCTCGGGGTCGATAGCGTCCGTGTTTGGGCTATCCTTTGGCGCTGTAATCGAAATATCAAGGATATCAACGTTGCTTGAAAAATAGGGGTGTATATTCCAGCAAGGGGAGTTTGAAAGAGAAATTCCGTGCAGACGTATGCCATCGCAACGGTTAAAGAACATAAGGCGCGGTCTTTTTATCGGTCCGCGGATCATTTCCTTTTCCCACCAGCCTCCTGCCTCGCCGTTGCCGTCAAGCCTGCCGCGACCGACTATCGTTATATCCTCGGCATACTCTGCATAAATGAGAGAGAGGTACATTTTATTTGCGCAGCCCTCCCAGCCGCCAAGGTGAACGTCGTCACCTCCGCAAAGCTCGGGTACGCAGCCCGGTACGGCGGGGTATTTCGATCGGTCTGCAATTCCGAGAAGGGTTGCGCCCTCGGAAAGCTCCAGGGTCATATGGCTCTTTAGCGAGATCGGAGCGGTGAGATATACTCCGCTCGGGAAATAAAGCCTTGCGCCCCCAGGCAGGCAATTTATCGCGGCTCTTATAGCCTCGGTGTCATCCGTCACGCCGTCGCCGCAAGCTCCGAAATCCCGAACGCTGACGGCGGCTGTTTCTGCTTTTGTTTTGAACGTGAGCTTCTCGCCCTCGGAGATCAGCTCGTATTCCGTGTTTGGAGTAAGATCAAAGAGAGAGAAAACGTTGGTGTTTCCAAAGTAAACCCGCTCTCCGTTAAGATAGACGGTATATTCCTTGGGCGAATAGTATGCCTCGTTATTTTGCCATTCAAAGCAGGCTGAGCTTGATGAAATAAAAACCGATTTTATCATTGGTATTTCCTTTTAGATTTTCCTTTATTTCCTATAATCGTTAGGAGAGATGCCAAGCTCGCGCTTGAATATTCTTGCGAAATTATGGGGATCTATTCCAACCTTTTCCGCGATCTCGGAGATTGAAAGGGTGCTGTTATTCAAGAGGTCGCAGGCGCGCCTGATCCTGATACCCGTTAAATACGCATAGGGCGAGATACCCGAATACTCCTTAAAGAGGATCGAAAAATATGCCCTATCAAAGCCGAGCTCGGAGGCTATATCCGAGATGGAAATATCTCTTGAATATTCCGACTCCATAATGCTTTTTGCTCTTTCGCAAACAACGTCCTTTGCGGCGTCTGCCCGACCTCTTACCAAAACGGAAAGGAACTCGTATAAATACGCCGTTTTAACAAGCTCCGAGCCCATATCGGTTTGAAGCCTCACGGCGTGAAGCTTTTCGAGTATTGCAAAAAGCTCGTCAAACTTATCCTCAGGGGCGAAGGGCTGATCCGCGGTGATGCCCGCCGCGTCGAGTATCTGCCCGACCTTAGCTCCGCCGAAAACGCACCAGAGCGCGATCTTCGGATCGGTCTTTGCGGCATAGAGAGTCACCTCGTCACCCGGGCGGAGAATATAGCAGCATCTTGGGCCGACCTTGAAGTCCTTGTTATTGACTCGCACAGAGCCGTAGCCCGAAACGTTGCATTCTATAAGATAGAGCGATCTGACCTCCGGCCCGACCTGCGAGCCAGCGGGGCAATCCTCTCTTGTATCCCAAAGAATTCTATATAGCATAGGCTCGGATGAGGACTTTACTAGCTTCACTGTATAATTTCCCATAATAAAAACCTCGTATCACACAACAAATTGAGTAAAAGGCAAAACAAACCGAACTTGTAATTTCAGATACGCTATGCTAAAATGATTATATCACGGTTCTTACTAAAAGTAAATAGTTTGAAAAAAATTATTTTAAGATAAAACCGAGCTTTAAGCACAAACCAAATTCTTTTTTGAAAGGAAAAAGCAAAATGTCAAAATGGATACCCTTCCCTGCTTATGCCGACTCTTTCCCCTTTGATATAAGGTTCGCGTTTGGGGACGAAGCCCCTGCGGGTAAGCACGGCTTTTTGACCGTTAAGGGAGATAAATTCGTATTTGAGGACGGCATGGTTGCGAAATTCTGGGGTGCAAACTTCAATTCCGCCCTCTGCTTTCCCTCCCACGAATACGCCGAGCAGGTAGCAAGAAGAGTTGCCGCCGCGGGTGTAAACATCGTCAGGCTACATCAGATGGATGCGGATTGGTCAACACCGAATATTTTCCAATTTGCAAAGGGTCCTCGCCTTGTGAAAACGGGGATCGCCGACCCCGAGAGCCTTGACAGAATGGATTATCTTATCAAGTGTCTCAAGGAAAACGGTGTTTACATTTATATGGACATACTCACCTACCGCAAATTTAGAACTGCGGAAACGTCGGTTGGTGCAGAAAAGCTTGTTTCGGGCGCGAAGATATACAGCTATATCGATCCCGAGATTATACAGCTTCAAAAGGAGTTTGCCGAGTTCCTCTGGACACACGTAAATCCGTACACGGGTCTGGCTTACAAGGACGACCCCGCGGTGGCTCTCACCGAAATTACCAACGAGGACGACCTCTTTGCAAGGTCTATGTCGGGTGATAAGATCGAGCCGTTCTACACCGAGTTCTGCGATATGTACCGCGAGTGGGCGATAAAGAACGGCTACGAGGAGGACGCAAAGGACTTCGACCCCGATATCAACACCCCCTCTATGATAGAGTTTAAATCCGAGGTTATGGAAAACCATTACAAGACCATGACCGAGTGCTGGAGAAAAATCGGAGTAAAAATCCCCATTTGCGGCACCAACTGGACCGAGTGCGCCGCGACGGTCAGGGCGCAAAGATACACCGATTTCAACGACGGGCACGCCTACCTCTATTGGATTGAGCACTCCCGTATGAACGATAAAATCAGGAACTTCAGCGACGATTCGCTGACTACCCATACCTCACTGTTGGCTCCTCAGATTTACGGCAGAATTGCAGACAAGCCCTATTTCATTTCCGAGTGGGACGAGCCTTGGCCTATGACCCTCAGAGCCGAATCACCCATACTACTCGCGGCGGTCAGCTGTCTTCAGGGCTGGAGCGGTGCGACCATCCACACCTATGCTTACGGCAACCGCCACAATGAGTTCCAGCCGCTTGGGATGGAAGTATCCTCCAGAGTTATGGGTATGGGATATCACCGCCAGGGGCAGTTTACCACTTGGAACGATCCTGCAAAATTCGGTCTTTTTCCTCACGCCGCACTTATGGTTCGCCGCGGCGACGTTAAGACCTCCGAGGGTATGCTGGGCATCAATCTCGATAATCCCACTGCAAAGATGGAGGACTACAACACCAAGGAATACCTTGCATCTATGTCCAACGTAGCGGAATATACTAGGGCGGGAGTTGAGTTTGATGACTGTCCCTCGAGGCTTGCTACCGCTCACGTCTCCATCAACGATAAGCTTGTGCCCGGAGACGGCAAAATTGTGGTTTCTGACACCGGCGAGCTCTACAAGAACACCGAGGAGCAATACGGCATTATCGACTCCGCCCGTTCACAGGTTGTATACGGCTATATCGGCGTAAACAGGACTCTTAAAACCGAGAACCTTAAGATTAAGTGCAAGACCGACTTTGCGGTAATTGCCGCGTCCTCTCTTACCGACGAGCCTCTCGCAAGCACCGATAACATTATCCTCTCCGCCGTGGGAAGAGTCTCCAACACAGACGAGGTAAGAGAAAACGGACTTCTCACCGAGATAGGCAAAACGCCTATTCTTGCCGAGGTAATCGAGGCCGAGGTGCAGCTGAAGAACGCAACAGAGAATATGGTCGTCTACGGAATCACCGCAGAGGGATACTACACCGGAACTATTCCCTCAACCTATGAAAACGGCACACTAAAATTCAAAATCGGAGATAAATTCCCCAGCATCTACTATCACATAGTTAAAGGTTAATTGCCCCGTTAAGTATAAATTCAATTTAGAAAATAAACAAACAGAAAGGGTTAATTGGATATGTCACTCAAAATTGGATTAAGCAAAATCGACTTTACGCCACCCGCTCCGGTTTCGCTTTCCGGTCAGTTCAGACTCAGAGTCTCAGAGGGCGTAGAATCCCCTCTTATGGCCAAGGTTTTTGCCGCGGAAGCTAATGGCGAGCAGCTTATAATATGCGCCTGCGACTTGGGCGGCGTAATCAACGAATTCTGTAACGACGTTCGCCGTAAGGTTTCCGAGCTCTGCTCTGATATCGATACCGATAAGATCATAATTTCGGCAACTCATATTCATACCGGCCCTGACACGTATCCCAAGAGGCCCCTCGGCTTCATTGAACAAAAATATCTTCCCGACGGTGTTCACGTTGTTGCGAACGAGGAGATCCCACCCGAAATGTGGGACGGCAACAAGTGCCGCGACTACGTTTCCACCTGCGCGGCAAAGGCTATCGTTGACGCTTGGAAAAAGAGAGATGAATGCTACTTTGGCGCGGCCTTTGGCAGAGCCGTAGTAGGTCATTGCAGACGCGCGATCTACGACGACGGTTCGGCTCTGCTGTTTGGAAGATCTCAAAGACCGGATTTCTTTGATATCGAGGCTACCAACGATTCAGGTGTCGAGCTTCTCTACGTATTTGACAAAAATAAGCGTCCGATCGGCGCACTGGCAAACGTTGCCTGCCCTGCTCAGGTTGTTGAGGATATGAAGGTTATGTCCTCCGACTATTGGGGCAAGGTGCGCGATTGGGTACATCGTGAGCTTGGCGATGACTTTGTTCTCGTCGGCCTATGCTCCGCGGCGGGCGATCAATGTCCTGTCGAGCTCGTGCGCCGTCAACGTGGAACAGACCCTTATTACAGGCGTAGCGACTCCTACCAGATGGAAAATCAATTTGAAGGTGCTTACGAGATCGGTAAACGCCTTGGCCGTGAAATAGTAGAAAGAATACCCGAGGCCGAAGCGATAATGAAAAACGACGCTCTCATCATCAACGAGACCGTGAATATCGATTTTCCGCTCCGCAGGGTAAGCGAGGCTGAGTACGAGGAGGCTCTCGCTAAGCTCAGAGCAAAGGTTGAGACCTTTGGAACTAAGGCTATAACACCCGGACAGATGAGCGATATTTACATTTACGCCGGCTCGATCAAAAGATACTTCGTGCAAAAGGAAACAAACAGCGTAAGAGGCAGAGTTCACATCGCAAGATTTGACGACATCGCCTTCGCCTCCAATCCGTTTGAGCTGTTTATTGCCTTTGGAAACCGTATCAGAGCTATGAGCCCCGCGGCGCAGACCTTCCTCATCCAGCTGGCAGACGGCACTCTCGGCTATCTTCCGACAAAGAGAGCCCAGGAGGGCGGTCACTACTCCGCTTACGTTTCCAGCGGAAACACCGATTATGAGGGTGGTAATCTTCTGGTGTACAAAACCATTGACACGATAATGAAAATGTGGGATAATAAATAAGGGCGTCAGATAACCCCGATGCGCTCCCCAATGAATTCATTTTATGAAACACATAACCCTACAAGGAGAATAAAAATGAAAAGATTAAAAACGGGCGCCGCCTATCACGGAAACAGAATGACCTCTCACGTTATTTCCGATATGCACGAGATGGCGAGAGCGGATATGGATATCGTTGTTCATATGCTTTCACATATGGATATGGAGAGGCACTCTAGGGCAATGGCAGATATCTTCAAGGCGAGCGAGGCCGAGGGGCTTGAGGTTTGGGTCGATAATTTCGGACTTTGGGGTGAGCCCGGCGATAAAGCGCACTTCCTTATGTACCACCCCGAGGCAAAGGTGCAGTTTGCAGATGGAACATTTCACCCATTCAAGCCCTGCTTTAATTCGCCCGAATACCGCGGGTTCGTTAAGGATTGGATAGACAAGGTGCGAGAGCTTGGCGGAAAAACTATCTTCTGGGACGAGCCCAATCTTCCTTTGAAGAGGACGGAGATCGAGGGCGAATTTATAAGCGCCTGTTGCTGCCCAAGATGCGCGAAGCTTTTTGAGGAACGCTACGGAAAGAAGATGCCACTTATTGCGGACGTTGACGTTGCGCGCTTCAGAAGCGACACGATCACAGAATTTCACGAATTTATTACCGCATATGCAAAATCCTTGGGAATGAGAAACGTTATCACACTTCTTCCCAATCAGATGGAGAGAATATATAACAAGGTTGATATGAGCGACAAGATCGACGTTGTTGACGCTTCGAGAATTTGTGCAATAAAGGATGTCGACGATTTTGGCACAGATCCCTATTGGTTTGGCACTCCCGCCTATGCTCCAGGCGGAAACCCTTACGAGTACGTTTATAACTCAAGCCGAAATTGCATCGACGTTGCAAATAAATACGGCAAAGACAGCCACATCTGGATACAAGGATACGGAGCAAAGCGCGGCCGCGAAGAGGAGATAATAATTGCGGCTGAGGCTGCCTACGATGCAGGCGCAAGAACTATACTTTCCTGGAGCTATGGTGGAGGGGAGGCAAACAACTACCGCTCCGAGAACACGGCGAAAACCCAATGGATGACAGAGGAGGCTTTCCGCCGCATCAAGAGCCTGGATAGAGACAGGCTTCTCGCAGAAAACCGCGCGAAATATAAAAAATAAAAAAGCTAAATATAGTTTAAAACTGCCATAATTGCAAACAATTATTTGCAATTATGGCAGTTTTTGTGTGTGATGGATATAAAAACGATGTCTATTTTTTATGCAGTTTATCTTTCAAAAAATATGTTGAGAGTTAAACTTATCTTTTTGTAATAAGCAGACTAAAGGAGATATTCCTGTCGTTCAGCCTGTATTTTTCAAGGAGCTGGGGGCCGCAGCTGCCCGAGCCGATGCCGCTCATTTTATAGTCGATGCGGACGTTTGCAAGGCCGTTTTTCACAAGCTCGTGGGAGTGAGGCTTTGAGGTGAGCTCCTCTCTTGAATACTCTGATACGGCGAACTCAAAGGAGTCGGAGATAAACTCATAGCCGCCGAGGGAAAGATATTTTGCGCCGTAATGGTTGCCGTGCTCCTGGGGCTTAACGTAGTTTACGTATTCTCGCTCGGGGGTGGAGTCGTAAAGGCCGAGGGTCGCGCCGCCGTGCATATCAACGTAGGACTCTGCGGGTCCGTATGCAAAATATGTGAACGGTGCGAGGTCGGTCGTAAATTCAAAGCCCAGACGAGGCAGGAAGGTGTGAGCCTCGGCGAAGTCTCCGTCCAGCTCAAGGAGCACCGAGCCGTCACCAAGGAAGGTGTATTTTGCCTCGTATCTGAAATAAGGCATACGGGAAAGAGGCGCAAGAGACGCCTTGACCGTGATGACGTTTTCCTTTATCTCGGCTGAATATACCTTTGTGCAGGGGCGGTCGTAGCGTTCCCATTTCCAATCAACGATTATCTTTCTGTCGTTATCAATGGGGGCGCGAAGGGTGGTGAGCTCCATTTTTGACTTTAATAGCCCATCAAGCTCTGTGAGTGTGCCGTAATGAAGATCGAATTTATGGGTGAAGCCCTTGCCCTTTATTATTGCAGAGGTGCCCGATCTTTCAATTTTTACGCCCTCGGCACTCTTATCAAGGGTGTCGTATATTGCGGTGAGGGGCTTTGCCTCGGCGAGAATTATCTGCTCGCAGGCGACCTCTCTGCCCTCTTTATTCTTCGTGCGTACCGTGAGAGTCTCCGCAAAGCGGCAGGGGCTCGGCACAAGATCAAGTGCGATCTCCTCGAACTTACCCGCAGGTGCGCTGGACGAGAAGCTTCCGCTGTCTATCACCTTGCCGTCTATTTCGTGGGTATAGGTGAAGCTATGGTCCTTAAGGCTTATGAAGGAATACTTATTTTCCACCTTCAGCTTGCCGTCCTTATAGTCGACCTTAACGGGTCTATAAACGTGCTTTGCTTCAAGCGAGCCCGCCTTGAAGGAGCGGTCGGGCAGAACGAGGCCGTCTGCGCAGAAGTTGGAATCGTGGGTGCGCTCGCCGAAGTCGCCGCCGTAGAGTCGCTTTCCCTCCTCCAATTCAAACACGTGGTCTGCCCATTCCCAGATACATCCGCCGATGAACTGCGGTTCTCTGTCGAGATACTCCCAATAGTCGCGAAGGTCGCCCGGGCCGTTGCCCATTGCGTGGCTGTATTCGCAGAGGAAGAAGGGGCGGCGGTCGCCTGTGCGCTTTACGTATTCGATCATTTGCTCGGGGGTGAAATACATACGGCTCACAAGGTCCACCGTGTCGGGGTCGGGAGCATCCTTATCAAGGCAATATGCGCCCTCGTAGTGAATGAGACGACGGTAGCCCATTTTCGTGTCAAGCTCTCTTATGCGAGCCGACATTGCGGCGGTGTTCTCGCCGTAGTTGGATTCGTTTCCAAGGCTCCACATAATGACCGAGGTGTGGTTTTTATCTCTCATAAAGAGTCGCTCTGCGCGGTCCACCATTGCCTCGCGCCATATTGGGTCGTGGCAGGGCCACATAGGATTTTTGTCGTAGCCCGGGCGGTTTGCGTCGTAGCCCTGGAAGCCGTGGGTCTCGTGGTCTGCCTCGTCAACGAGATAGAAGCCCATCTCGTCGCAAAGCTCCACAAGATAGGGTGGGGGCGGATAGTGGGAGGTGCGGATGCAGTTGATGTTCAGCTCCTTCATCAGGGTGAGGTCGCGGCGGATCTCCTCGCGGGATTGGGTGTAGCCCATTTTCGGGTGGGTGTCGTGATGGTTGACGCCCTTGAGCTTGACCGATCTTCCGTTTATGAGAAGCTCGCCGCGGTCGCTGATGCCTTGAGTTCTGAAGCCAACCTTAATGGGGATAAACTCTCCCGCCTCTTCTATAACAGCGGTGTAGAGATAGGGCTCCTCCGCGTTCCACAGGATATAGGGCGGCTTTGCAACCGAGCCGTCCTTATCGTAAAGGGTAAAGGGGTGGGAGGCGGAGACCGACTTATCGTCGTACCACACCTCAACGTCGTGGACGTGTCCCTCGCTTCTTGAAAGCAGATATACCTCGCGGAAGATACCGTTATTGCGGAAGAAATCCTGGTCCTCAAGATAGCTTCCCGCGCACCATTTATAGACCTTGCACACAAGCTCGTTTTCGCCCTCGCGGAGTGCCAGTGGGAATTCGGAGGGGCTATGAGAGACGGTAGAGAAGCCGACGTATTCGCCGTTGAGGAAAAGCTCAACGCAGGGGGCTGCGCCCTCAAAAACTATATAATTTTTTCTTTTAGCCATCTCGGGGGTGGCATTGATAAGTCTTCTGTAAACGCCGAGCGGGTTATCGTCGGGAACGTACGGAGGGTCAACGGGATGGGGATACATAACGTTGGTGTAAACAGGAGGCTCATAGCCCTCTGCCTGCCAGCAGGAGGGGACGCGGATCTTATCCCAGAGCTCGATATTCTCGGGGCAGTCTATATCCCTTGCAAAGTATTTAAAATCCCATTCGCCGCAAAGCGAGGTGTAAAGCCCCGATCCCTCGGGCTCGCCGCGAAGGGCACCCTCAAGGCTATCGTAGGGAATATAGTGAGCTCTCGGAGGGAGGGTTCCCTCGTGGAGCAGCTTCGGGTTTTCGTATTTTCTCATTTTTCACTCCTTATAAGGATCTTTTTATTAAAAAATTGCTGTCGTTGTTTCGCATTGCCGTTATGCGGTTATGGAACTTAGCTCCGATCTCCACTCATCCGCCTTTTGGTTATCTCCCAAAATCTCGTTGAGTTCTATAAGCTTTTGCAAAGTATTCTTTACATTATTAATATTTTCAAGTCCAAACCTCTGCAAAAGCTCCTTCATTTTAACAAGCTTTCTTTCGGCGATTTTTGCGGCAGCCGATGCATTATCCGCATCGCTGAGAATAGATATGGCGAGGTCAAATTTTTCTACGTATTCATTGAGATATAATTTGCTTTCATTGAGATATAATTTGCTGAATTTTTCCTCATAGCATATCACGGCAAAATCGATATAATCGGATAGCATCACAGCGAGGATATCCTTCGGGAACCTTGGCATAAGGTCCTTTACTTCCTCGTAGCCATCCCGCAGGATCTCGGCGTTTCTTATGGATTTATAGCCAACGTCGTAGCCGCGCTTACGGTATTTAAGTGCACCTAATGCAGCCTCGGCGGCAGAGTCTAGCTCTCCTCGTTTTTTGTGCATACGGCATCTTTCCATAAAGACGTTTGCAATGCCGTAGCAGGCGGAGCTTTCACCTTCGGTTTCCATATAGGCAATGAGGGATGCCTCGGCGAGATCAAGATAGCGCAGCTGCTCGGCGTGATCACCGTTTAAGCCCATTATTTGCGAGAGCAGCTGATATGCGGAAGCAACATTTCTTACGCGACTTATATCCTCGGGATATTTTTTTAGAATTGCTATTTTCTTTTCGCAGAGCACTCTCACTTTTTCAACGTACCCATCAGGATACCACGTGATGAGGGCGTTTATCCTTTTATCATATAGCAGAAGAAGCTTATCGTCAAGCTTTTCGCTAGACGGTAGCGACTCCGCAAAGCGTAATAATTCCTCTTCGTTATTAAAGGAACGCCATTTTTCCCTGTCGTATTCGGCATAATGTTGGTTAGCGAGATAGTACACACTGCCGAGATCATCTATCAAGCCGCTATCGCGGAGTGTTGCCTGCTCGCAAAGCCACACGGCATAATCAACACAGCAGGCTATGGAAACGTCCGTCCTGATCAGCTTCAGTGCCGCGCTTGAAAGAACCGACGGAGCCACAGAGTCCAGGTTGTCTGAGATAAGCTTTTTCAGGCGTTCAAACTGATAGGAGGATGCGATCGACTCCCGCGCATAGGCTAAAATCCCCTCCTCAATGCTTGAATAGCTAAGCTCGCCGCTATCAAATCCCCAGCTTGTCCTATAAGCCTTTTTGCTCTCCAGCTCTTTTTTTGCGCGCTCCTCCGCCTTAAGGCGCTCTTTTTCAAGCTTTACCTCGTCGTGGGTCGGGTTAGGCTCGTGATCCTCAATGCCGCTTATAAGGTCGGGGTTTCCTTCAAGGGTGCGAAGCTCTCTCATCCATTTTTTATAATGCTCGTTATAACGCTTGCGCTCATCTGCGTTGTTGACCGGTCCGTCCGAGTAGAACGGTTCGTCAACTGAGAAGATCGTTCCTTCGGTGAATTGCTTGTAGATATCAATGAGATCATTGACAATGTTTATCCGTCCGTCTCCATCACTCAAAGCAAAAAGAGAAGCAAGATATTCAGCCCTTTTATTGAGAGCGGCGGTCTGATCGGGGTTATCCTTGAAATCACCGAACTTTCTGTAATAATAGCTCGCTAACGTTCCCCAATCCTCGGCAAGCCTCTCATAGCTCTCGAGCTTCTCCTCCGGAGGTGCGGCCTCCTCAAGTGCTATGGCGGAGAGGATATTTTCTGTTGCTCTCTCAAGGGGCTCGCAGATGGGCGCGGGATAGTCTATGCTTTTCCTGTCGTCCCTTGCTTTATGGCAAGCGGAGAGCTGCCTGAAGCACCGTGCCAGGTCTTTTCTGTATTTCGGGTCGGATGCATAGAGCTCCTCAAAAAGCTCCTTTGCTTTGATGACAGTTTCAAGAGTGTTCATCGCAAGGTAGTTCTCTGCCACGACCCGCTTCATCTTCTCATTTTGGCGTTTCGAGCCGTTTATGTAAAGTTTAGTTGGCTTTACATAGTATTGCTCCGCTTTTATGAAGTCTCCCTTAAGCTCATATATTTTGCCGATCGTCTTAAAGGTGAGGCATATATCGGAGTTATATTTTTCGGGGGAGCGAATAGCGAGAGCGGAGAGAGACTCCTCTGCCACGCGAAGTGCCGCAAGTGCCTCGCCGATATAGGGCGATGCCCCGACCTCTCTCCAATTCGGGGTGGTCTTGCTAGCCTTGTAAAGATATATTCTGCCCAGGGTCAGATTAATGAGTCCGACGTTTTCAAGAGTTGCGTGCTCGGGGTTTTCTTCATATAAATCCCTCAAGGTGAGAGCGGAATCAAGCGCGGCTTCAAGACGCGCACCCTCCTCGCCGTCGTAAAGGCTTTTCGACATATCCAGCATAAATTCAGCGTACTCTCTGAATATATAAAGGCAGGTGAGATTTTCCTCCGCCTCGGGGAGAAGCTTCTCGTAAAGGCGAATGGCACTGAGCCTGTTTTCCATCCACTTTCTGCCTGTTGCCAGCATAATCAGGATATCTATCTTGGTTTTTATTTCCTTGATATAGACCTCTGCCGAGCGACGGAGCTCCTCCATCTTCCTAGCTATGATCCTAGCCTTTCTTGCACGGTAGTCGGTTTCGATCTCATCCTCGTCAAGCACCTCGCAGGCACCTTCAAGGTCGCCCTCCTCAAAGAGGGTATACGCCATTCTGTGGCGGTCGCTGACAAAGCCTCCGACCTCGTCCCTGCTGCGGCGGACGGAAAACTCGAAAATCTCGTTTTCTGTCTGCTCTATCTCCGCCTTAAGCTTTGCGCGCTTTGAGGCAAGAAGGGTATATTTTTCAAGCTCCGCGGAATCCTTTAAAAGCTCGCCGCGCTTGAAGCGAACGTGGAGAGGATAGTATTCGCTGTCAAGCTGTGACAGCTTTTCCTTCTGCTCGGTGAGGGCGCGGCTATTGAGGAATTCGGAGACGTTTTCAAGCTCCAGCCCTTCCATTTTTACGCCGTTTATCGCAACACGCCCCTCCTCTAATTCAACGGAGGAGATATCAAGCTTCTGCGCAACGAAATTGAGAGCTATTCTCAATTTCACCGTGTCTATATTCTTGAAGGTGCCGTAATAATGCTTTAAGGAGTCGTTGAGCTCGGACATAAATTCGGTGACGGAGGCATCCGCCCGCTCTCCCTCTCCAAGCTGCTTGAAATAGACGTATATCTTTGGCAGATGCTCGGCAGACTCGCGGAATTTTTTCAGCGCGTGTCGGAATTCCTCATAGGAAAATTCGCCGAATCTTGTGTAGACCAGAATAAAGCACATCTCACATTCGGCAAGGCTTTCGTTTATTATATCCTGTGTTCGTGAGTCGGTTACGTAGGGATCGATCTGCTCGCAACGGACGGGCTTGATCTTTATATCGTACTGCTCCTCGTATACGTCGCTCATATTGCGGATGAACACCTCGAGCTCGTTGCGCTCGGCGGCGAACTCCGTGATGGACGAAGCGAGGAATATCTTTATAACCTTTTTCATACTGCCTCCACGGTTTCTGCTTTTGTTCAGTATACCACACTTCGACCTCTTTGTCAACGAGGTTTTAATCCGCCGGAAATAAATTTTGAAAAATCTATATTTTTTATAAAAATATGTCAATATCTTGACAATTATGCGACTTTAGTGATACAGTATTATTGGCGATGGCGGATATTTTTTATATTTGCCGAGCCGAAGAGGGAGTGTAAAAATGAATTCTGCAAAAAGAAATCCTTCCGACGGAGAGATCATTGAGCTTTATTTTGCAAGAAACGAAGAAGCCATTGATGCCACCGACGGAAAATACGGCAGGTATCTATCCGTGATCGGATACAATATTCTGCACGAAAAATGGAGCACCGACGAGGCGTTGAACGACACCTATTACGCCACCTGGAACAGGATACCACCCGAGCGGCCAAACATTTTTCAGGCGTTCTTATCAAAAATTATGCGCAATATCTCCATCTCAAAATTCCGCAAGGAGCACGCAAAGAGCCGTGTGAGCTCGGAACTGGTTACTTCTCTTGAGGAGCTTTCGGACTGTATCGTTTCGGAGGCAAGCACGGAGGAGGATCTCAAAATCAAGGAGATCGCGGAAATACTCAACAAATTTTTATCCGACATAGATAAGAGGAAAAGATTTATCTTTGTGTGCAGATACTACTACGCGGACAGCGTTAAGAGTATCGCGGGAATGCTGGGTATGAACCAAAGAACTGTATACCGCGTGCTGGAGGAGCTGCGAAGGGAGCTTCGCGAAAGGCTTGAAAAGGAGGGTATCACCGTATGAGACGCGACGAGGAAGCAAGGCTTGACATAATATCCTCGATCTCCGAGGAGCATATTGACGAGGTGACAGGTGAGAGGATCACCGCCTCCGCAAAATTCAGGAGGGCAAGGTCCCTGTTTTTCAAGAGACTTGGGGCTATCGCCGCCTGCTTTGCGGTGCTTATCCCTACGGCACTTATCATTATTTTAAATCTTATCGGCAGAGGCGTGCCCACCTACACGGGTATGACCGTGAGCAACACCTCTCCGTTTGCCGAGGAAAGCGCGTACGTTTCAGGCGAGGCTCTTATGGCTGGCTCGGGCGCAAAGGCAAAGGGCAAGCCTATCGGCGAGGGCGTTAAGGATCACTTCGGAGTCTCCAAGGGTCAGCTTCTTTATTACGTGAAGCCCGGAGAGGATATTTACATAACCGTTAAGATAGATAACCCGAAGAATTACGAGATCCTTTCCTTCACTTTGAACGGAAAGAAGTATTCCTCTTATATGTTTGAGGACGGCTCGGATATGGAAAACCTTGTGCTCAAGGTGAACGTTGGCGAGGTGTCGGGGCTTATTTCCTACACGATCGATGCAATCAAATACGTTGACGGCGAGAAGATCAAGGACGTTCGTATGGAGGGCGATCGAACCGTTAAGATCGGCGTTTATAACGAGGATCAGCCCACGGCAAGCCTTTCGGCTCTTTCGGTGAAGGACGGCGTTGCAAAATGCACGCTTTCGGTCAGCGACCCCGAGGGGCTTATATCGTCCGTTGGCGGCAAGATATACGCCGTGGTCTACGACGGCGAGAGGGTCTCGGGCAGTCGGGAGATATCCCTTGGCGATAAGGAGGTGACGTTTGAGGGGCTTGAGGACGGAGCCGAATATACTATCGCGGCGATTGCCGTGTTTGATGCCTACGACGGACAGGGCAAGGTGCCTCACGTGCTCTGCTCGGAGGCGTTTATGACCACCCAAAGCATCAGGGCTACCAACGTGAGGGTGAGCGGAAAACGTGTGAATTTCGATCTTTCCGCCTCAAACGATTCTATGACCTTCACGGCTATTGAGCTGCTTGATGCCTTTGGCAAAGTTGTGTTTGTGTCGAACGACCCGATAACCGCCATTGATAATATCCCCGGCGGAAGGCTCACGCTCAGAGTAAGCTATAACTATACGGATAACGGATCGTCAAGAACAGGCACCGGCGAAACCGTGTTCTGGTGTGCCGAGGGAATGCTTCCGATCATCGGCGAGATCTCATTCCATTATTCCGATTCGGTGATAACTCACCCGATCTCAGGCAACTACACAACACATCAGGCAACCGAGCTTACCGCCACCACGGAGGATCTGGGCGTATATTCGATCTCGGACGGAGTTGTTACGAGGATGCAGCATTATTATCGTGACGAACCGCTTAATGCGCCTGCCATTACGATCGACGGCTTTATTGAGGTTCTCGACAGCGACGGTGTCTACCACTACTACCGTTTCGTTAAGGATATGCCCTTTGACGTGGGAGACGAGGTGAAGCTTGGAGAGAAGCTTGGTGTGCTTTATGCAACAGGCGACGTGCTCACAAGCGGCTATAATCTTCATTATGCTTGCTCCACTCTCCACGGAGAAGCCAAAGTATATTTCTGCCCCTCATTTGATACTCCTATGAAGAGCGAGAACGAAAGGCTGGAGGATATGCTGCTTGCAAATCCAATCTTTAAGGACGGTCTTACCGTTAGCGGAAAGTACGGCGAGAGCGTTACCGTGAGGATCACCTTTAACACCGTCGGCGGTGAGGAGAGCGTAATTCTGCACACTTACGGCCTGCCGAGCTACCTCACCCTGACGAAAATCGATACTAACGTATATGATCTGACCTGCGATTTCTCAACGATCGGAGAGACCGTGTCCCGCAACATCACTGCCACAATATACTTTGATTATTTTGACACAAGCTGGGAGCTTCGATTGACACTTACTCCCACCGACGTGCCTCCCCTTGAAGGCGGCGACGGCACAGAGGGCGACGGCACAGATGGCGGTGACGGAACAGAAGGCGGTGAAGGCGGCGAGGGTGCTACCGAAATATCTATTCCCGAGGCACTTGCCGCGGTCGACGGCACCGCGGTCGTTGTGAGAGGCAGGGTGTCCTACGTCAGCGAGTGGAACAGCACCTACGGCAATTGCAATGCGACGATCAAGGACGCCGAGGGCAATACCCTATACGCATACAAACTTGCAACTTGTGTTGCGCTCGGTGATGAGGTGGTTATCACCGGCTTGATGACCACTTACGGCACGAGCAGGCAGATCGGCGAGGGCAGTACAGCACAAATCACTGCGGCTCACGGCGACGATCACAATTATCAGAACGGCTTCTGCACGGTTTGCGGCGGTCTTGAGCCCGGCGAAGATCATATAACCGTTTTGGTGAATATCGCCGAATACGCAACGGCTAACGGCTGGATCAGCAATAGAAAGAGCTCCGTCATAAACGCAGATGAGATCATAACCGTTACGGCGAGCGACGGCACCAACACGGGTAAATACTATTCCGGCGACTCAACCTGGAGACTCTATCAGAGCGAATCGGCAACGCTCACCATCAGTGCCGCCGAGGGCAAAACTATTCTGGCAGTGAAGATCAGGTACACTTACTCAAGCGGCGGTGCGCTCTTTGCAAGCGGCGCAAGTATTCTCGATGGCGAGCTTCTAGCCGTGAATTCAAGCTCGGTTACCCTTGACGTTGGCAGCACTAACGGCTCGACCTCCGGTATTATAAAGATCACCGATATGGAGATCGTTTATAAATAACTCTCCGCAATATACTAATATTCGATATTGTTGGATTTAAAAAATTGTTATTTGAAGTAGAGCTCTTTCGTGAATTATTTATTGACTTTGCCGCGTGATTGTGATAGAATGTTAGAGTAAAAAATCTGACAGGACAAGGTAAAATGGAAATCATCAACGCACACGCCCACATATACCCCGAAAAGATCGCGGCAAAGGCAACCGAAACCATCGGCGTTTTCTACGATATCCCTATGAATATGCCCGCAGGCACGGCAGAGAGACTGCTGGAGGACGGCGGCAAGGCAGGAATAAGCAGATATTTGGTCCATTCGGTTGCGACCACGGCGCATCAGGTGCGCTCTATAAATGAATTTATCAAGCGCGAGTGCCTTGAGCACCCCGAATTTATCGGCTTTATCGCTCTGCATCAGGACCTCACCGAAGAGGAGATGCACCGCGAGGTGGATTGGGCGTTGGAAAACGGCTTCCACGGCATAAAGCTTCATCCCGATTTTCAGAAATTCTATATTGACGAGGAGATCGCGGAGAAGTTTTACCGCGCGGCAGAGGGCAGACTCCCCATCCTTATGCATATAGGAGACGACAGATACGACTACTCAAAGCCCGAGCGACTTGTCAAAATGGCAAAAAAGCACCCAAAGCAGATATTTATTGCGGCGCACTTCGGCGGATACAGAAGCTGGGACGACGCAAAGCTCTATCAGGGACTTGACAACGTGTATTTCGACACCTGCTCCTCCCTTCCCTTTATCAGCCCCGATCGCGCCAAGGAAATAATCGATATGCTCGGCGCCGAAAGATTCTTCTTCGCCACAGACTTCCCTATGTGGGATTCCACGGGCGAGCTTGAAAGATTTAATAAGATCCCCCTCACGGATAAGGAGCGGGAGATGATCCTCGGCGAAAATATCAAACGCCTGCTGAAAATTTAGATCAAAAGGCTTTTATCAAAGGTCTAAACCGATTTATTAAACCTAACTATTAAACCGAAAATATCGAAGCGATCACCTAAAGTAAAAATGTCTCCCATTAATATTAAATAGGAAGATTTCATATCCCCCAACCGATATCCCCCGCCGACGCCTCGCCGTCGGCAACGAAAAGCGGCTCCCAATGCGCAAGGCATTGAGAGCCGCTTTTGATATTTTTTTGCGTAAATTACTTCTTATGAGCCGATTTTCACACTTTGCGAAGCCCCTATATTTCAAGTTTTGTTATCGTGTATTTCACAGTAATCCATCGCGTAATCAAGAAGCATATTTATAAGATCGTTTCTTGAACGGTTTGTCCTCTTGGAAATATCATCAAGCCGTGCTACCGTTTCATCTTTTATCCTGATTGAAAACGTCTTGTGCCCGTCCTCACCTTTTAATTTTTTTGTTATTATCAGCTTTTGCTTTGGTTCTTTCATATTCCCTGCACCTCACGCCTTTATTATGTTATAATTCAACACTAATATTCTAACTTGACAAATAACATAAATATATGTTACAATTTATAACATAAACACAAGGCGAGGTTAAATCAATATTTGTTATCCTAATAAAAATTCTCCTTAATCAACAATTAAATCAGAAAACATCTTCTTGCAATTGTCACAGAAAGGCATATATTAAGATTTCCCCTCCATATTGTACTGCAATTCGGTGAGAAGATGATTTTGCTCTTCGTTGCTTAGATTCCAAACTTGCAGTGATGTAATTTCATCACTGCCGCCTAAGTAGATAATGAGATCGCCTTGTTTGTAAGCTTTCGTAGGTAAGTTTTCCGAAAACGTTATTTGTAATCCATTATTGAACACCTCAACTTCGAATTTTTCGGCAACAAGGTTTTTTGGATTTTCTACAGCAATGACACCTTCTTGAGAAGAAACAATTTGACGCAAGTCTTCATTTTTTATAGAGTAATTAGTGGTTGTAATTAACATAGCTTCGCATAATTCGTTGTTTCCATCAACCGAAAATTCAAAAAGACAATTATCATCTTTTGAAATCTCAAAAGACTGATGCGCCTCTCCCCATACGTATCCCATATCTATTTTTAAAGCAAAGTATTCCTCTAAAATCAGTTTATAAGGCTTTATAGATTGATTATTTATTACATAATTCATATTAATTCCTCCATCCGTTGAATTGTGCGTGTTTTATGACTGGGTATTTGCCTCCGTTTCGCGCTTCTGCGAATATAAATTCCCACTTACCGGAAACGATTTTTTCTCCATAAATAATTTTGTGCGATGGTATTCGATTTACTGATTTGTAATAGTCGAAAAGCAGAAACTGACTATATAAATTAAACTAGTTTGTCTTAGTTAGGATAAACTAGTTTGTCGTTTTACAATTATGTCTCCATACAACCCCAATCAGCCTCAAAAAATACAAAACCAATTATTCTCACCACCCATAGGTTTGCCACCCCCAACAACAGTAATATTAACAGTATCAAAAGTGGTAGTGCTTAGTTCAACGAAAATAGCGTTTTACGTTATAAATTATTGACATTAATCAAGATGATACTTGATTTTCAAGGTTGTTGATAATCCTTTGGAAGGTGCAAATACAATCTCATCATTTGTATTCATTGAATCATACATTGCCCTACATATAGATGCCGGTCTTTGAGTTACACCAAGTGCTTTTTGGATATCGTTGCACAATAAAGTTATGTCTTTCAATCCTTCCGCTTTTGCAATCATTTTCTTCTCGGCAATATACTCCCTTGCCTTTTGAGTTAGATTTGAGTAGTTTTTTTTCATATTATCAGACTCCATGTACTTAATGTTGCATTTTTCTTCTAAAATGTCGACTTTTTCCTCTAATCTTTTTATTCTTTCCAATAATTCTAAAATTATTTTTTCGTAGTTCATGACACTATATTCCTTTGTGTATTTGTGTTGTGACACAATTATAACATATGTAATTACACTTGTCAAGTGTTTTTTCGAAATATTCAAAAAGTATACAAAAAGACCCTCATCCGAGTTACCTCGAACAAGGGTCTATTGTTATTCACTTAGAATATTTGTTTTTGTTTCAAATGCACTACACAAGGTTGTGCTGAAACACTTTAGTGTAGATAGCCGAAATTACTTCTTAAGAGCTGCCTGAGCGGCTGCGAGACGTGCGATCGGAACTCTGAAGGGAGAGCAGGATACGTAGTCGAGGCCGATCTGGTGGCAGAACTCAACGGATGTGGGGTCGCCGCCGTGCTCGCCGCAGATACCTACGTGGAGGTTCTTGTTTGCGGGTCTGCCGAGGGCAAGAGCGGTCTTCATAAGGCCGCCGACACCAACCTGGTCAAGCTTTGCGAAGGGATCGTTCTCGAAGATCTTCGCATCGTAGTATGCGGAGAGGAACTTACCTGCATCGTCTCTGGAGAAGCCGTAGGTCATCTGAGTGAGGTCGTTGGTACCGAAGCAGAAGAAGTCAGCGTTTGCTGCGATCTCGTCTGCGGTTACGCAAGCTCTGGGGATCTCGATCATTGTACCTACCTCGTAGTCAAGCTCAACGCCTGCTGCTGCGATCTCTGCATCTGCGGTCTCAACAACTACCTTCTTAACGTACTTAAGCTCCTTAACCTCGCCAACGAGGGGTATCATAATCTCGGGACGAACTGTCCAATCGGGATGAGCCTTCTTAACGTTGATAGCTGCGCGGATAACCGCGGTGGTCTGCATCTTTGCGATCTCGGGATAGGTTACTGCGAGACGGCATCCTCTGTGACCCATCATGGGGTTGAACTCGTGGAGAGAGGAGATGAGGCTCTTGATCTGCTCAACGGACTTGCCCTGTGCTGCTGCAAGTGCTGCGATGTCTGCTTCCTCGGTGGGAACGAACTCGTGGAGAGGGGGATCAAGGAATCTGATGCAAACGGGGTTGCCTTCAAGCGCCTCATAGAGAGCCTCGAAGTCTGACTGCTGATAAGGAAGGATCTTTGCAAGAGCTGCTTCTCTTTCCTCAGCGGTGTCGGAGCAGATCATCTCACGGAATGCCGCGATTCTGTCTGCCTCGAAGAACATATGCTCGGTACGGCAAAGACCGATACCCTCTGCGCCAAGCTCTCTTGCCTTCTTTGCATCAGCGGGAGTATCAGCGTTGGTTCTTACCTTAAGGGTACGGAACTCGTCTGCCCAGCCCATAATGGTGCCGAAGTTGCCGGAGATCTCTGCGTCAACGGTAGGAATAATGCCGTCGTAGATATTACCTGTGGAGCCGTCGATGGAGATGTAGTCGCCCTCAACGAAGGTCTTTCCTGCAAGAGTGAACTTCTTGTTCTCCTCGTCCATATTGATATCGCCGCAACCGGAAACGCAGCACTTACCCATACCGCGAGCAACAACTGCTGCGTGAGAGGTCATACCGCCGCGAACGGTGAGGATACCCTGAGCTGCCTTCATACCCGTGATGTCCTCGGGAGAGGTCTCAAGTCTAACAAGAACTACCTTCTTACCTGCTGCCTTCCAAGCCTCTGCATCCTCTGCGGAGAATACGATCTGACCGCAAGCCGCACCGGGAGATGCGCCGAGACCCTTGCCCATAGGAGTTGCCTTCTTAAGAGCCTTAGCATCGAACTGAGGGTGAAGAAGGGTGTCAAGGTTTCTGGGGTCGATCATAAGAACTGCTTCTTCTCTGGTCTTGTGGCCCTCTGCAACGAGGTCAACAGCGATCTGGAGAGCTGCGGGAGCGGTTCTCTTACCGTTTCTTGTCTGGAGCATATAGAGCTTCTCATTCTCGATGGTGAACTCCATATCCTGCATATCGTGGTAGTGGTTCTCAAGGATCTCACAAACCTTCTTGAACTCCTCGAAGGCTGCGGGGAACTTGTTTGCCATCTCTGCGATGGGCATAGGAGTACGAACGCCTGCAACAACGTCCTCGCCCTGTGCGTTGGTGAGGAACTCACCCATAAGCTTCTTCTCGCCTGTTGCGGGGTCACGAGTGAATGCAACGCCTGTGCCGCAGTTATCGCCCATATTACCGAATGCCATTGCCTGTACGTTTACTGCGGTACCCCAAGAATAGGGAATATCGTTATCACGTCTGTATACGTTTGCACGGGGGTTATCCCAAGAACGGAATACTGCCTTAACCGCGCCGATGAGCTGCTCCTTAGGATCGGAGGGGAAATCTGCGCCGATCTTAGCCTTGTACTCAGCCTTGAACTGATTTGCGAGCTCCTTGAGGTCGTCGGCTGTAAGCTCTACGTCGAGAGATACACCCTTCTCCTCCTTCATCTTATCGATGAGCTCCTCGAAATACTTCTTGCCGACTTCCATAACGACGTCGGAATACATCTGAATGAATCTGCGGTAGCAGTCGTAAGCCCAACGAGCATTGCCCGACTTCTTTGCCATAACCTCAACGACCTCTTCGTTGAGACCGAGGTTAAGAATGGTGTCCATCATACCGGGCATAGATGCACGTGCGCCCGAACGAACGGAAACGAGAAGGGGGTTTTCAAGATCACCGAACTTCTTGCCGGTAACACCCTCCATCTTTACGATGTACTCCATAATCTCAGCCATAATTTCGTCGTTGATCTGACGGCCGTCCTCATAATACTGAGTGCAAGCCTCGGTTGAGATAGTGAAGCCCTGGGGAACAGGAAGACCGATGTTGGTCATCTCTGCAAGGTTAGCTCCCTTACCGCCAAGGATCTCACGCATATTTGCGTTACCCTCGGAGAAGAGATAGCAATACTTCTTTGCCATTTTTTGTTTCCTCCAAATTTATGTTTTGTATTTTTTTGACTATCCTTTGCTTGTCCGCATATTTCTCACGGAGCAAGTCGTAATATTATACCACATAAAATCTAAAAAATCTATATTTTAATTAAAAAAACTTAAAATCGGTTAAAAAATTAACAATTTATTAATAAAAATGAAGGAAACAAAACCCACTTTTCCGCTTTTTGTTACATAAAAACAAGAGTAATTAGTAAAAATAGCCAAAGTGGGGTTTGTTCTTTTATGCAAAATGTCTCTTTTATTATGGACAATTTGTAAATAAGTATTGCAATTCAAAATCGTTTGTGATAGAATTATAGCATAAGGTCTCGGAATTGCATTTACACCGAGGCACAAACAAAATTTTAAGGAGAAAAAATGGATAACAAATTAACTAAAAAGTACGGATTATTCACGGCGATCTGTATGGTCGTGGGTATCGTTATCGGCTCGGGCATTTTCTTCAAGACGAAGGACGTGCTTGCGGCGGCAAACGGCAACGCGCTATATAGCGTGCTCGCGTGGATAATTTCGGGACTTATAATGGTTGCTATCGCCACCACCTTCGGCGTTATGGCAACAAAGTATGAGAAGGTGAACGGTGTAGTTGACTACGCCGAGGCTACCTGCGGTAAGACCTACGCTTACTACGTTGGTTGGTTTATGTCTCTCATCTATTACCCTGCAATGACCTCCGTGCTTGCTTGGGTATCCGCGAGATACACTCTCGTGCTCTTTGGCTACGTCGAGGCTCCCCTTTTCGTTGATCTCAAGAGCTCTCTCAACAGCCCCGAGTGCATCACCCTCGCCCTCTTCTACCTCGTGCTTATCTACTTCCTTAACACGATAGCTCCGAAGATCGCAGGTAAATTCCAGGTTTCCTCAACGGCTGTTAAGCTTATCCCCATAGTCTTCATCGGTATCGTGGGTATGATCATCGGTCTTTTCAACACGAAGCTTGGCGCAAACTTCAACGCAGATGCGGTTGCAGACACTATGCCCGCTCCCGCAGAAGGTGTTTCCACGGGTCTCTTCCCTGCTATTTGCGGCACGATCTTTGCTTATGAGGGCTGGGTAGTTGCAACGACTATCAACTCCGAGATCAAGAATTCCAAGAAGAATCTTCCTATCGCTCTCTGCCTTGGCACGCTTATCATCGTTGCGGCATACACGCTTTACAACGTTGGTATTCTTGGTCTTGCCGATATTTCCGACGTTACCGTTAACGGAACGGGTGCGGCGTTTGCCTACTTCGGAACGGTTGGCTCCAAGATCATTCAGGCGTTCATCGTTATTTCCTGCCTTGGTACTCTTAACGGACTTATGCTCGGCTGCTGCCGCGGTATTTATTCTCTTTCCGCAAGAGACGAGGGCATCTCTCCCGCCACCTTCAAGCAGATCGACGTTAAGACGAATATGCCTCACAACTCTGCGGCATTTGCTCTTCTCACCTGCGCGGTTTGGTTTGTTTACTTCATTCTTATGGGTCTCGGCTTGTTCGATTTCGGTGTTATCAGCAAGTACGGCTTCGATTCCTCCGAGCTTCCCATCATCACCATCTATCCTCTCTACGTTCCGATCCTCATCGTTATGATGGTCAAGGAAAAGGATCTTCACCCCTTCAAGAGATTTGTGCTTCCCTCTGTTTCCATCGTTGGAGTTGGCATAATCGTGGCTGCAAGTATTCTCAAGCACAAGATGGCAAACGTCTGGTACCTTATCGTGTTTGCTATCATTATGGGTATCGGCGCGCTCGTTTCTCTCTACAATAAGAAGCGTCGCGCAGGCGGTATCGTTGGTACAGCCTCTGCTCACGAGGAAGAATAATTCGGTTTTATTGGCATTAATTCACAGGTTGCGACAGGTGCTTTGCCTGTCGCAACACATATTTTACATAGGATTTTTATTATGAATTTTTCAAAGTTGGACTCTTATTTGGAAACCTTAAAGCATACGGGAATACCCGCTTGCGAGCTTATAATCACCCATAAGGGGGATACCGTGTATCATAAATGCGCCGGATTCTCCAATGCAGACGGTACTACTCCCACCTCGGAAAATGATATTTATTGGCTATACTCGGCAACCAAGGTGATCACCTGTATCGCGGCGATGAGACTTGTTGAGCGAGGTATTATATCTCTTGACGATCCTGTTTCAAAATACATTCCCGAATATGAGTCCCTCCTGATACACGAGGCGGACGGCTCGTCCCACAAAGCAAAGGAGACCCTTCGCGTGTGGCATCTTTTCACGATGACGGGCGGTATGACCTACGAAAAGGCAACGAAGAATATAATTGAAGCGAGGGACAGGAGCACCGTCGGCATCGTTCGCGCTATGGCGCGAGACGGACTTGTGTTTGAGCCCGGCACTCACTTTAAATACAGCCTTTGCCACGACGTGCTTGCGGCGATAGTTGAGATCGCATCGGGCGTTAGGTATTCGGAATATCTCAAAAGGAATATATTTGAGCCGCTGGGTATAGTTGATATGGGCTTTAAGCCGAGCGCGGAGCAGAATTCCCGCTTCTCTGCTATGTATAAGCATCACGGCGGCACGGCAAAGGCGGAGCTTAAGAAAACCGAAAACTCCTTTGTGCTCTCCGAGGAATTCGAAAGCGGCGGCGCGGGGCTTTTCGGCACGGCAAGCGAATACATTAAGATCATTACCGCGCTTTCGCTCGGAGGTACTGCAAGAAACGGATATCAGCTTCTCACCGAGGAATCGGTGAGGATGATGCAGAAGAACTATCTTTGCGACGCCGCGCTGGACGATTTCTCCGCTACCTCCAAATTCGGATACGGATGGGGGCTTTGCGGCAGAGTTCATATAGCTCCCGTGGTGTCGTGCTCGGCTAGCCCTGTGGGCGAATTCGGTTGGGACGGTGCCGCAGGTGCATACGTTTTGATAGACCCCGAAAACGAGCTTGCTATTTTCTATGTCCAGCACGTTATGTCTTGCAGCTACGTTTATCACACCGTACATCCGAGGCTCCGAAATATGGCGTACGAGGCTATAATGGGAGAATGATATGAGGCTTCTTATCATAAGGCACGGCGACCCCGACTATTCAATAGATTCATTGACAGAGGTAGGTAAGATCGAAGCCGAGCTTCTTGCCGACCGCCTTTGCGATATGGATATTTCAGAGTTTTACATCTCCCCCCTGGGCAGAGCTCGCCGCACGGCAGAGCCAACCCTTAAGAGAATGGGGCGTGACGGTGCGGTGCTTGATTGGCTTCGGGAATTTCCGCCGAGGGTGAAGAGACCCGATAAGGACGAGGCAAGCGTTGCTTGGGATTGGCTCCCCGCCGATTGGACGGCAGAGCCGAGATTTTACGGCAGAGACGGCTGGTGGGAGCCCGAGGCATTTAAAAATGCCGAGGTTAAGGCGGCGTACGACTACGTTACGAAAAGCCTTGATGAGCTTCTCGCCTCCCACGGCTATAAGCGCGAGGGGAATATTTACAGAGCAACTCACCCAAACACAGATACGGTTGCCCTGGTTTGCCATTTCGGGCTTGAATGTGTACTTTTATCCCATTTGCTCGGCATTTCTCCTATGCCGCTTTGGCACGGTACGTGCGCCGCGCCCACGTCGGTTACGACCTTATACACCGAGGAGAGGCGCGAGGGGGTCGCAAGCTTCAGAATGGCGGCGTTTGGCGACGTCTCTCACCTCTATAAAGCAGGCAGAGAGCCCTCCTTCGCGGCGAGATTTTGCGAGACCTTCTCAAACGAAAACGAGAGGCACGACTAGGCATACCTGCGGCGGAGCAGCTATGCGTCGAAATATTGTTTATATTCAAATATCGGTAGTTGATTATTTACATTTCCAACATATATTTTGGGGCGTGCTTTAATATTTATAGGATATAATATACCTTGGGCGGCAGTATCGAAAATAAGCCTCAAGGAGAATTAAAATGAATAATGAGAAGGATCGCTTCCCCATCCGCGAGCTTCTTGAAGTCGGGGATAATATACAGGAGATAGGAAAAAGATTGGCTTGGAATATGGTGCAATACAAGGAGCTTCAAATGGCTTACGATTGCGCTATGCGAGAGGTCAGAACGAAGTTTGAGGTGCTCAACGCGGAGTTTGATCTCAAGCATTCAAGAAACCCTATCTCGGCAATACACACACGGCTCAAAAGCACCCACAGCATAATTGAAAAGCTGAAAAAGCGAGGTGCGCCGATCACGCTGGAGGCGGTTGAGGAGCAGGTCACGGATCTTGCGGGAGTAAGAATAATCTGCTCGTATATTGACGACGTATACAGTATTGCAAACGCCTTTCTCCGTCAGGACGACATCACCCTGATCACGGCAAAGGATTACATAAAGGAGCCGAAGAAAAATGGCTATCGCAGCTTGCATCTTATCGTAAGTGTCCCCGTTTTCTTCTCGGACAGTCGGCGCGAGGTGAAGGTAGAGGTGCAGATACGCACGGTCGCTATGGATTTCTGGGCAAGCCTTGAGCACGAGATAAGGTACAAAAACGGAGGCAAGGAGGAGGCGTGGCTCTCCGAGGAGCTGAAGGAATGTGCCGAAACGGTTGCGAAGGCGGACGAGCAGATGCTCTCTATAAGAGAGAGGGTCGAGGCGGACCCCGAAAAAGATGAGTCCGAGCTTTCAAGGAGAATAAAGGCAACTCTCAAAAAAATGTGAAAAAAGAGAGAGCGGGCTGATGTCGGCCGAGGAAATGCGGTGCGAAGTTAAGGCAACGGCACGGCGTATTATTGCATAATAAAAAAGCGGCGAGGATGCGCCGCGCAAGCAAAAGGCACCGCAGGGCTTAGGCTCTGCGGTGCCTTTAATTTTTAATAAGAACTTATGCTTATTGAACAGGATATTCTATCAAACGGTCTTAACGAAGACGAACTGCATTACCATAAACGCAAGGTAGATCGCAAGGAGGGAGAAGCCCTGCCACCTTCTGAGCTTGCCTGTGATTATGGCGGGGATCGTCATAATTCCCATAACGACGAACATTACGGGGAGGTCGAGAATGAATGACGCATTCTGACCGAAAAGGGATGCAGACATAGGGATCGAGAAGGGGTTGATGGTGATAGCCGTGCCCGAAACGAGAACGAGATTGAAGATGTTCGCGCCGATGATGTTTCCGAGGGAGAGCGAGCCGTGACCCTTGATGAGAGAGGTGATGGCGGTGACGAGCTCGGGGAGCGAGGTGCCGATGGCAACCACGGTGAGACCGATGACCGACTGAGGAACACCAAGCTGAGTTGCGATGGCGGTCGCATTCTCAACAAGAAGATACGCGCCAACGGCAATAACAGCCGCACCGGCCACAAGCATTAAAATATCCTTGATAAGGCCTGCTGCGGAGGGCTTGTCCTCGGCAAGCTCGGGGGAATCAAGCTTTTCTTCCTTCGGCTCCTCTGCCTCCGGATTCTTCTTCATATTGATCACGTTGATTATCATATATGCTAAGAAGCCGAGAAGAAGAAGGATACCTGCCCAAAGCGCAAAGCCCTTTGCGATATATGCGTTGAGGGCATAGAACACTGCCGCGCCGAAGAAGAAGGCGACCGGGAAAATAAGGGTCTTTCTATCTGCCTTTGCGGGTTTTATAGCAATGGTGATAGCCGCGATAAGCGAGGTGTTACAGATGATCGATCCGATAGCGTTTCCGTATGCAATACCTCCCGCTCCGCTCATAGCTCCCATAGCGGAGGTCATAACCTCGGGGAGAGTCGTACCGATGGAAACGACGGTTGCGCCGATAAGAAGCTCGGGAAGATGAAGGCGCTTTGCAATGCCGCTCGCCGCGTCAACGAACCAGTCTCCGCCCTTGATAAGAAGTATCAAGCCGAAGGCTAAGAGAAAATACTCTGTTGGGATAAAATCAAACATTTTTAACTCCTTTTGTAATTAGTTATTTACATTTTTATTGTTTTTTAATAAAATCAGAAGAGGGACGTGATAAATATCTCAAGTCCGATAGCAATAAGAATTGCACCGCCAAAGATGGAGGATCTGCCTGCAAAGCGAGTACCTATCCTCTTGCCGATGAATATTCCCGCAAAGCATATAGCAAAGGTTATGAGTGCGACTATAAGCGCGCAGACGACAGCCTCGGGAGTGCTATATTCAGCTATTGTGAAGCCGACGGAGAGTGCGTCTATGGAGGTGGCAACGCCCTGAACAAGCAAAGCCGCGACACCGAGCCTTTTGGGCACAGGGCAGCTTTCCCCGCCCTCTGCTTTGCATTTACATTCGGCAACACCCTCGGAGAGCATTTTGCCGCCGATGAAGCTGAGAAGTGCAAGGGCTATCCAAGGAATTGCAGGCTGAACTGCCGTGAAGTAGCTTGCGATATTATGCACGCAGAACCAGCCGATGAGAGGCATCGCGCCCTGAAATGCACCGAAAACTCCCGCCACAAGAAGGCTCTTGCCTATTTTCATTTTCGGCTCGTTTAGTCCGTTTGCAAGGGAGACCGAGAAGGCATCCATTGCAAGGCCCGTGCCGATCAGTATGCTGTTAAAGAAAAATAGAAAATTAAACATAGATGGGCTCCTTCTTTACTTAGGATTGCCGTGAGTATATCGGGAACAAAGCTTACCGAAAAATTGTGATCATAAAATAAAAATCGGTATGACAGGGAGCCATACCAAAAGCAAGAATATAACGGGAGCTTGCTCAGCATAGCCGAAAACAGTCTCGCAATTTAAAGCAAGCCAGATCTCAGATAAGAGATCAGGATGTTGACTTGCTACGCCCCACGCGCGCTTGCTACTCCCTGAATGCTCTATTATTTTAACACATCGAAACTGTTTTGTCAATACGTATGATATATTATTTATTTTCGATGATATATTATTTATTTTCGATGCGCTTTATTCTTTTTATTTTTTGTCTTTACAAAGCCACCGCTTTGTGCTATAATGTAGCCGATGGCTTTGCCAACAAAGATTTTTTGGAGGTTTTTATGAATACCCAGGCTAAAAAGTCGCCGTTTTGTCTCGGCGCGCTGTTTCTTCTGATCGCGGCTTCATTATCGCTTCTTTTATCTCTTATCGATATGGTGCCGCTTATCAAATACTTTGAGTATCTTGAAATCGAGGGAGTGCTTATCCTATTCATAGTACCTATGCTCGGTGCCATTATGGATATTGTATTCTCAATTTTCCTACTTATGCGCAAGAGAGGTCTTGCATCGGGAATACTCGCGCTCGCGCTTTCCCTTCTTTGCTTCACCGACATTTTCTCGGCAGTTGCTCCCGCCCTCAGTCTGTTCGGCTTCAGCGCTTCTTCTGCCATCGGCACAGGCGTATCGCTTCTTTTCACCATCTTCTCCGTGCTCTTTGAGTTCACACTTTGGACGGTTATCGGTCTTTATATGATCCTTCCGAAGCACCCCACAGTTAAAAAGATATTCAGCATTTTGGCACTTGTGTGCGCTATCACGGTCCTTTCCTTCTCCGAGCTTGGCTCGCTGGTGACACTCGCCACAGGGCGCTTTACAGCAGGATTTGCCTTCGCCTCTTTCTTCGATTTTCTGATAATCGTTCCTCTTTCGGGCGTTGGACTTCTTCTCATCACCAAATGGGTGTTTGCCGATGAAGAAACCGAGGTAAATGCAGCTTCGGCAAAAGCTCCCGAAGTATTCGCGGCAGAGCCTGCGGCGGTAGCAGAGCCTGTGGCGGTAGCCGTTTCTGCTCCCGAGGTTGTCGCACCCACAGCTCCCGCAGCGCCCGCGGCAAAGCCCGCGCCCGTTGAACAGCCCACACCCGTTGCAAAGCCCGCACCCGCGGTAGCGAACAACGCAGCGGCGATCGCCGAGCAACTCAGAACCTATAAGCAGCTCCTCGACGAAGGCGTTATCAACGAGGAAGAATACGAAACAATGAAAAAGCAGATCCTTGGTATCTGATTAGCGTGTTATCCTTAACGGAGAACACGCAGTCAAATCCGTCTTCGACGGGTGAAATCCACCTACGGTGGATGAAATCGCTTTCGCGATGAAATCCTGCTTCGCAGGGTTGTATTAAGACGGATTTGATTTCATCCAAGGCGACGCCTTGGATTTCATCTGAATGAAGTGAAGATTTCATCGTTGCCGTGCAACGATTTCATTAAACCGACAGAAAAAGAGAGGCTAATAATGTGCCTCTCTTTTCTGTTAGTGAAGTTTTTGCTGTCGCAAAAGTGAAGTTGCACCGCGAACCCCCAAAAGCTCATGCTTCGCTTCGGGGAACCCCGTTTCAGTGAAGTTTGTGCTATGCTCAAGTGAAGTTAAGTTTGCCCATCACTTCGCCGTCAGGCGAAACTTCACTCACGAAGTGAACTTCACTATCAGAGATAACTTCACTTGCCCAAAGGGCAAACTTAGTTGGGGCACCTGCTTTATCGCAGGTGCCCCAAGGCGCAAGGGAGCGACCGAGATGAAGCCGTATTTACATACGGCGATTTGAGGAAGTCGAGCGGCAACGAAGTTGGAGGCTGTTTATTGGATGAACATCGCATCGCCGAAGGAGAAAAACCTATACCTCTCCCCCACCGCTTGGTGGTAAGCATTCATAGTCTGCTCTTTGCCTGCGAGGGCACTGACGAGCATTATGAGGGTGGATTCGGGGAGGTGGAAGTTGGTTATGAGGGCGTCTACGGCTTTGAATTTATAGCCAGGGTAGATGAAGATGCCTGTTTCGCCGCGATAGGGGCGGAGGGTGCCGTCATCGAGAGAGACGCTTTCAAGAACGCGACAGGCGGTGGTGCCAACGGCAATTATTCTGCCACCGTTTGCGCGGCGGCGGTTGATCTCGTCTGCGGTGGCAGAGTCTATGTAAAATTGCTCGGCGTGCATTTCGTGGTCGGTTATCTTCTCCGCCTTAACGGGGCGGAAGGTGCCAAGTCCAACGTGGAGTGTTACCTCGCCGTAGCCCACGCCCTTTGCTTTTATTCTTTCAAGAAGCTCGTCCGTGAAATGAAGGCCTGCTGTCGGAGCGGCAGCAGAGCCCTCCTCCTTGGCGTAAACGGTCTGATAATCGTTTTTATTCTTCAGCTTTTCGGTGATATAGGGCGGAAGGGGCATATTGCCGATCTCGTCAAGCACGCGATAGATGCTATCGTATTTGGTTTTATCGTATTCAAAGCGAACTGTGCGGTTGCCGCCCTCAATTATTGAGGTGACGGTTGCGCGAAGTATGCCGCCAAAGATGAAGGTTGCGCCCACCTTTGCCCTTTTTCCCGGGCGCACGAGGGTCTCCCACTCGCCGTTTTCCTGCATACGAAGAAGAAGAAGCTCCATATCTCCGCCTGTTTTTTCGGTCTTACCGAGAAGCCTTGCGGGTATTACCTTCGACGAATTAACCACGAGCATATCCTCTGGGCGAAGATAGTCTATTATATCCTTGAATATTTTGTGCTCAACCCTGCCCGACTTGCGATCAAGGACCATCAATCTGCATCCGTCGCGCTCGGCGGAGGGCGTTTGCGCTATGAGCTCCTCTGGGAGATCGTAATAAAAATCGTGGGTGGTGAGATCGGTTGAAGCTCTTTCGTTCTTTATGATTCCTTCTGTCTTTTCCATAAACCTCTCACGGCATTTCACCGTGCCTCATAAAATGTAATATAGGGAATTTTATTCTTTAATATTATACAACAAACCGAAGCGGTTTTCAAGACATAAAGAGAAAAGAGTTTAATATATATGAAAAATTTGAAAAAGCCGATATTCAAAGGAGTTGGCACGGCACTCGTTACGCCGTTTCTTAACGGTGAGGTCGATTATGCCGCCTTCGACAGGCTGATAGAGGAGCAGATACGAGGCGGTGCGGATGCGGTCATCGTCGGCGGTACGACAGGCGAGGCGGCAACGCTTGCGCAGGCTGAAAGGTATGCTCTCTACGAGCACGCGGTGAGGGTCGTTGACGGTCGCACAAAGGTCATTCTCGGCACAGGCACAAACGACACTCGCGCCTGCCTCTCTCACACAAAATTCGCACAAAGCATAGGTGCAGACGGCGCGCTTGTGGTGACACCCTATTACAACAAGGGCACCGAGGAGGGCAACTTCAAGCATTATATGAGCATTGCCGACAGCACGGATATTCCCATAATTCTCTATAACGTTCCATCAAGAACCGGTGTAAACTTAGGTTTACATTTGCTTGAACGCCTCGCCGAGCACCCGAGAATAGTTGGCTTGAAGGAGGCGTCGGACAGCACGGACAGACTGGTTTCTCTTAGCGAATTTCGCAACACGCTCCCCATCTATGCAGGAAATGACAGCCAGATATTTCCCGTCATTTCCCTCGGCGGAGTGGGTGTTATATCTGTTGTGTCGAACATCGTCCCCGATGAGGTAGGGCGGCTTTGCGCTCTTATGCTCTCGGGAGAAGCGGAGGAGGCACTTGATGTCCAGCTTCGCCTTTTGCCCCTCATCCGCGCGCTATTCCTCGAAACCAACCCTGCCCCGATAAAATACGCTATGGCAAAGCTCGGCAGGATCTCCCCCGAGCTACGGCTCCCCCTCGCCGAGGTCCGCGACTCCACAAAGCAGGCTGTTGACCGCGAGCTATCAAGGCTTGGAAAAATTTAAAACAAAACTAACGAAAAAAGCCGTGAGCTTACGTGTTATCTTACAGATAGCACAAGCCGCGGCTTTTCAACTTTTCGTTGAAATTCACTGTATTTCAATCTTTTTTATGATATTCTTCAAAGAGGTCGTTGGGCGTGCAATCAAGAATATCGCATATCGCCTTCAGGTTATCAAACTTTATTCCCGAGGTTTGGTTGTTCACTATCCTATTGAAATTCTGATAACTAAGCCCGAGCTGAATATACAACCAATATTTGGTTTTCCCCTTCTCTTCCAGGATTTCCTTTATCCGCAGTTTCACGAAAGGTGCCTCTTTCTTTATTTTTTATTATTTTAATTATACTATAATTTTTTCTTGACAAATAGACACTTATATTATATAATGTATACATTAGATTTTCTCTGTTTTTGGGAATTTTCAACCGAAAGTTGTATAATTCAACCGATTTGATATGGATTTTTTCAACCATTCGTGTTATGATAGAATAAAAAACACACAAGGAGAAGTATATGACACTCGGAAAAAAGCTTGCTTTTCTCAGAAAGCAAGCAAGTATGACACAGCAGCAGCTTGGGGAAAGGCTCAACCTAAGCGCGCAAGCAGTATCGAAATGGGAAAATGATCTAGCGGAGCCGGACCTTACCACATTACGCGCCTTAGCTAATATCTACAAGGTATCTATTGATGAGATACTCAACGTTGATATAGATAATTCAGGCGCAAGGGTTGCGGTTGATGCCGAACAGGTAGCCGCGGCAGTGAAGGAGACTCTCGACGAGCAGAAGAAAGCAGAGCCTCAAACTCTTGGCTTTTGCAAAAGATGCGGAGTTGCGATCAATGAAGATAATCTTGGAGCAAAAGAGCCCTTTATGAAGTGCAAGAAATGCCTTGCGATCGAGAGGGTTGAGGCGGTCAAGCGCAAAGAAGAAGAGGTCCGCAAAAAGGAAGCCGAGATAAGAGCGAAAAAGGCAGAAGCTGCCGATAAGGCAGCAAGGTTTGCAAAAAGGCAGGATGCTATCAGGTGGCAGCGTACTAAAAGCTTTATCTGGGCAGGTATAGGAGCGGCTCTCTTCCTCGCGATCGGTCTTATTGTTACGTTCTCTGACTACGACTTTTCGCGTCTCGGGATCACCCTGCTCGGGACCTGTGTGGTGTTTATGTTCATTTCTATGCTGTTCTTTGATACACCCGTTACAAGCGTCGTATCTTATATGTGCTCGGCATCCATCAAATGGCCCGGTTTAATATTTACGTTTGATTTTGACGGCTTTGCCTGGCTCATCAAAATGAAAATACTCTTTGCGGTTTTGGGCTTCATCTTCGGTACTATTTGCTCAATACTCGGAATTATACTCGGTCTGATCATTTCACCCTTCGTTTTCCCATACATAATGGTGAAGTTCCACCGAGACATCCGCGACGGTGTAGTTGGAGATTATATAGAAGATGCATACGAAATAGAGGCGCAGACCAAGTAATACTCTTTCTTTGTTATTATATTCCGGAAAGGATACTTTGATATGAAAAAACTATTATTTTTACTTATGGCGTTGTTGCTTGCCATCGCGCTTGTTGCGTGCGGTGATAGCAATCCGTATATAGGAGAAAACGGCAATTGGTGGGTAGAAGGTGAAGATACTGGGGTATCAGCCAAAGGTCCTTCGGGCGAAAGCATCACTGTTTCTGCTGTCAACAAAACCTCATCCCTCAACAACATCGATACGTATACAATTGTTTTTTCGGACGGCTCCACGGCAAGTTTTGATGTAATCAACGGAAAAGACGGCACGGGTGTAAGGGTGAGTTCAGTGCAGAAAACTGCCGAAAGCGGAAGCGTCGATACGTATACAATAACCTTTTCCGACGGAACAAAAACGACATTTACCGTTACTAATGGAAAAGATGGTGCTGCGGGCAAAACGGTTTACATTACATCTATTTCAAAAACGGCTACGAGCGGTTTAACAGATACATATACCATTACTTTCTCAGATGGCACAAAGAAAACCTTCAAGGTAACAAATGGCAAGGACGGGCAAACACCCTACATCGGTGATAACGGCAATTGGTGGATTGGTGATGAAGATACCGGCGTAGTAGCCGATTTCTCGGCAGACAACAGAATTATCACCGATGGTTTAACCTTTATTGTCACTACAGCCGGGGGCGTTGCAGGTATGGTTGTTGATTCATATAACGGAACCGACTCAGTTGTTAATATCCCTAATTACGTCGGCTCCGTTCCTGTCATTGGAATAACAGAAAATGCATTTCGTGACAATACAAAAATCACCGCCATTTCCCTCTCCAAAAATACAACTTGGCTTTACGACTATGTTTTTGAGGGATGTTCATCACTAACGTCAATCGACTTCAACGGCTCACCACTCAAAAATATTCCCTCCTATGCTTTTCAGGGAACAAAGATCACCGAGCTTGATCTTCCGTCAACTCTAACCACGCTTGAGCCTTATGCATTTTACAAAGCGGAATATCTTTCAAAGGTAAACTTTAACGATGCAAAAATAACAGAAATTCCAAATTACGCGTTTAGCGAAACAAGTATAACGGAAATAGCACTTCCCGATACTGTAACGAAGCTTGGCGACAGCGCCTTTGGACTCTTGAAAGAGATAAACTACGAGAATATAACGCACTTTGGAGATGAGTCAATGGAGCTATACGCAGGCGGATATGTTTATCTCACGAAGGACGTTGAATATGTCGGCGATTCTGCTTTTAGAAGCTCATACGTTTTCATTGAGCATGAATCTATCCCAAGCAACTGGGGATCGAATATTGCCGGAAATTATGAGCTCAATGAAACTGTAATAACGGGCGCTCAAAAAAACGCAAGCTATATCTATAAAAAGAACACAGCTTCTGTGACAGTACACCGATATATAGGTGAAGAAACCAAAATATCAATTCCTTCAAAAATCGACGGCTTAAATGTTACCAAAATAGGGTATGGTTTTTGCTCTTTAACCGACAATCAGGTTGAAATTCTTGAAGCACTTGGTATAGTAACAAACGCGCCTTCAACTTGGGGCGATTTAGTAATTCTGGAGGAAGTTGCAATTCCTTCGTCAGTAACAATAATAGATTATGGTACTTTCGTAAGTTTCGGTACTATGATATTTGTTCCATCTTCGGTAAATAGCATGTGGATTTGGGACGAAAATGACGCGTTCAGCAATTATTTTGCATTTGAATCAACTTCATATCCTACGTTTAAATCAGGTTGGGTTGATTCTTCCAGCTCCGTTTCGTCAATCCATTCATACGTAAGGCACGGACTTGGTATTAACAAAAGTAAAGCATACTATTCATCTACCACGAAAAGCTATTTCTACAAAGAAACAAGTGGCTATTCATACCTCGCATGTATGGATATTACAGCAAAATCACTTACAATTCCTTCAACCTATTCAACCGGCAAAGTCTACACAATACGCCCACACGCCGTTTTTGGCTTACCAGAGTTAAAAACAGTAATTATAAAGAATGGCATAACAAAGATACAAGGATATGCTTTCAAATACGTAGATCTTGATTTGGCGGTTATTCCAAGCTCAGTTGTAACAATAAATGCATATGGTTTCAACAATTGCTGCGATGAATATTTTTGCGACGCAAGTGAAAAGCCTGCTGAATGGGATAGCTATTGGGCAGGAAGCTCATCTTCTGCGACCATTCACTATGGAAAGAATTCATCAGAAATGGCAATTTCCAATGACATTCTTTATTACACTAAATCTTCCGCTTCAACATTAGTAAGATACCTTGGAAATTCAAACATGATCATTATTCCCGCATCAATTGGAGGACTTCCTGTTACAACGATAGAAAATGGGTTCTATGAGAGTTCCTCTTATGCTACCATTTACATACCAAGTACCGTATCAAAAATCGAGGAAAGAGCCTTTTATTTCTCCTCGAACAATTATTCTGTTATTTGGTGCGGCAAGACAGCACCCCCATCGGGTTATGCGGAAGGATGGTACTATTCTTCGTACAGTTCTAATTATATAACCGTAACCTACGGTGTAAATCTCCCTGCTACTATTAAGCAATATGATAACTTTCTATACACGGAAAGCGATGATGAGGTCATCCTTTTGAATTATATTGGTAATTCGGGGTCTTTGAAAATTCCGAGAACTATTGAAGGAAAGCTTATAACAACTATTAACTCTGGTTTTTATCAGACAGCTACTGCAAGTACAAAATATATTTATATTCCTAAAACTATTACAACCATAAAAGATAAAGCATTTATCAATATGCACTCGTACACAATGTATATTTACTGCGAGGCAACCTCGATACCTTCGACTTGGGCTTCAAACTTCTATTATAGCAATTATAGCGGAAATACAACAAGTTATAAATCGGTACAAACAGGATACTCTCTTTCGTATTAGTTTTTGATTGCAATGGATTTTCAGAAAAGGTGGTTTTTATATGAAAAAACTATTATTTTTACTTATGGCGTTGTTGCTTGCCATCGCACTTGTTGCGTGCGGCGAAGATAACAGCAACAGCGGTAACGGCAACGAAACGCCCGATGCAGGCGACACTTGCACACATAAGGACGGCGACGACGACGGCAAGTGCGACCTCTGCGGCGAGCCTCACGACGACGGACCCGACAAGCCCGCTTGCACTCACAAGGACGGCGACGACGACGGCAAGTGCGACCTTTGCGGCGAGCCTCACGACGACGGACCGACAGAACTAAAAAAGATCACGGGTGTGACTTTTTCTAATATCACTTATACATACGATGGCAAACAAAAAACAATTGCTGTAAGCGGCACTCTCCCCACGGGCGTGTCTGTTGATTACACATCCGAAAAGGGCACAGATGCGGGAACCTATAATGCCATAGCAACTCTCAGCGGCGAAGGCTATGAGACCCTTGTACTTAAAGCGACCTTAACTATCAGCAAGGCTGATATTACGGGAATCGACTTCTCCAACAAGACCGTGGTTTACAACGGAAAAAATCAGAAGCTTCTCATTTCAGGCACTGCTCCGGACGGCACAAACGTAGAATATAAAAATAACGAAGGAACAGCGGTCGGCACATATAACGCAACTGTTACTATCAGCGGCAAAAACTACAACACCTTAACACTAACCGCAAAGCTGATCATAAAAAGCGCCTCCTTCGCGGGAATCACCTTTGAGGATTTGACGGTGGTCTATGACGGAAACGAGCACGAAATAAAAATATCCGGTACGCTTCCGTCGGGCGCTACGGTCTCCTATACCAAGAATAAGGGTACAAAGGTAGGCACGTACGATGCCACCGCAACGATAAGCTGCGAGGGTTATGAATCTCTCACACTTAATGCTACTTTGACGATAAAAAAGGCACCTATTGTTGCTGAAATTACGCTTGCAGACAAGATAGTGGAATATGACACACAGCTTCATTCATTAGAATTGGTTGGTAATATTCCCTCAGGTGCATATGTAAAATACACCTACAATGGCAAAGAGGTGAGCGGGGTCAGCGAGGTTGGCACTTATACCGTAGTTGCTACCGTTTACGGAGATAATATCGAAACCACGGAGTACACAGCTACTCTTTTGATCATTTCCGTTGAGGAGCTTCTTCATTCGGTAAACCACAACGGAGTTGTTTATTTCCAAAACAATCTTGATGACAACAAGCTTTATAAGTATGTTGGAGGAAAGGTCGTTAAGGTCAACAACGATAAGCCCGAATTCTTCTATTCGGACGGCACGAACCTCTATTATTACAGCACCTCCCTCTTCTCTAAGTCTATAAAGAAGATCACCTCGGTCGGCGTATCTGCCGTGTACTCGGTTTCGGGCGAATATCTTGCAATAGACGGAACGTACGTTTACTGGGCTGTTAATAATACCCTCTTTAAGACCGAGGAAAACGGCATTTACAGATACGACCTTAGCGGAAATGAAGCTGAGCCCACAAAGATCGCTTCGGTCAAGGCGGCTTATATAAACGTAGTTGGTGACAAGGTCTACTTCTCTAACCTTTCTGACGGCAAGAAGCTTTACAGCGTTCCCGCCTCTGGCGGCGAGCCTGTGCTCGTCCACGACGAGAAGGTTTCTTATATAATTTCTGACGGCGGAGTGCTCTACTTTGACTCCTGGACTCTTACGGGAAGCGCAATATATAAATATGATACAGAGTCCTCGGAGCTTAAGAAGCTGACTGTCGATTCAGGAAAATACCTCACAAAAGCAGGCAATTATATTTACTATATCAACAACGATCTTCTCACAAGCACCGTTTTCGGCGACGGCATTTACAAGGTTTCAATCAACGGAACTGCCGCACTCCCAAGCATGAAGGTATTGTCTTGCGGAGCGGGCGATGGATATTCCTCACTCACGACCGACGGTACATATCTCTACTATTACAAGCTCAGCACAAAGCACTTCTACCGTTGCGATCTTTCGGGCAATAACGAGGTCGACCTTATGGCAGGCTTCACTCCCCCTGTGGAGGAGGTCTCCCTGAAGGGCGATGCTGTGATCGCTGAGTACAACGGCGAGATATACTACACAAACAACCGAGACGGACTTACAAACGGTGCTTGCCTCTATAAGTATAATCCCACAACGGGCACTCGCGTCAAGGTTCTAGCAGATGACGTTGCCGGCGTTTGGTTTAACGGCGACTATATGTATTACTCCACCTGTATTCTCACGAACTACGCACTCTTCAGAATGGATATGACGACTAACGTTATTGAAAAGATCAATTCCGACAGATGTGAAAATCTGATCTTTGATGGCGACTATATCTACTATATAAACGTTAGCGCGGTTGCAAATAATGCAATTATGAAGATGAATGCTACCAACCTTACGGCTGAGCCCGAGGAGCTATTTAAGGAGAAGAACGTCAGCGTTACTGGTATGTATAAGGTGGGAGACACCTTCTACTTCATCTCCAACCCCAAGATCGGTTCTCAGACCATTCATACCTACACAATAGGCGGAAATGAAAAGGGCGCAAGCCTTGATATAAAGGCAAAGCATCTCGTTGTTTTGAACGATAGGATCTACTATTACGACGGATACTCGGATGCACTTAAATCCTGCGGGCTTGACGGAAGCGATATTAAGACTATCAAATCAGGCGTTACGATAAACGATCTTTACGCATACGGCGGCAAGGTCTACTTTGCTTCCACGAGCTCGGAGAGCAAGGGCCTTTACGTTTACGATGCCGCAAGCGACACCACAGATCAAATAACCACTATGGTGGCTGACGGCGTGGTTTGGGCAAACGGCTCGATCTGGTTTGTTGATACAGCGGTCGATTATGCTATTGACTATCCCACTCACTCGGGTGGCGATGGCTATCTCTACTGCTACAACGGAACAAGCGTAAATAAAAAGTAATTACATTCTTTAATAGAAAGCAGGCTATCTCGAAAGAGGTAGCCTGCTTTTGTGATTTCTTCTGTTTGTTTAGGTAAATTTTTGGGTAAAATTTTTTTACTTTTTGCGATATTCTGTGGAGTATTTTGATTAGTTGGTTATAAGATGAGCGCCACGGGCGAGTGCTTTTTATAGGTTGATTATAAGAGCTCTGCTTTGGGTGCGGAGAGCTTTTGCTTGCCTGCGTAGCCGTAGCGACCGCTGAGGGCGACGAGGAGGATCGTCGTGACGATGAAGGTGAGCGATTCGGCGACGATTATAGACACCCACACGCCGTCTATGCTATTGAAAATGAGTGGCAAGAGAAGCACCGACCCGCATTGGAAAACGATGGTTCTGAGGAAGGATATGACGGCGGAGACCACTCCGTTATTCAAGGCGGTGAAGAAGGATGAGCCGAAGATATTAAAGCCCGCTATGATATAATGTATCGCGAAGAAAATAAAGCCTCGGCGAGTGAGGGCGAAGAGCTCCTCGCTTCCGTTTGAAAAAAGAGCCGAGAGGGGTGTGGAGAGAGCTATTGCGGCGGCGCACATTGCGACTCCGAGAGTTGTGGTGATAACGGTGCTTTTCCTGAACACCGAGCGGAGCTCGGGGCGATTATCCGCGCCGTAGTGATAGCCGACAACGGGAGCCGAGCCGATGGCGTAGCCGATGAAGATCGCAACGAAAATGAAGTTTACGTACATTATTGCGCCGTAGGCGGCAACGCCGTTTTTGCCCTCAAGGTCCATAAGCTTGAAATTATAGAGCATTGTGACGACGGACATTGAGATATTGCTGAGAAGCTCGGAGGAGCCGTTAGCGCAGGCACCGAGAAGCATTTTGCCGTAGAATTTGGTTTTTCCGAGGCGAAGGGTGCTGGTGTTCTTCCTTCCGAAATAGATAAGAGGAATTATACCGCCCACCGCCTGGCTCAAGGCCGTGGCTAAAGCGGCACCGAACAGTCCCCAGCTGAAGGCTGCAACGAACAGGGCGTCAAAGACCATATTGGTGACACCTGCGGCGACCGTTACCCAAAGTCCCATCTTGGGCTTTTCAGCCGTGACGAAGAAGCTTTGGAAGGTGTTTTGTATCATAAAGAACGGAAGGGCGCAAAGGACCACCGTGGCGTAGAGGGTGCAATGCTCCACCATATCCTCGCCTGCTCCGAGAAGAAGGGAGACAGGTCTTGCGAATATGATACCGATAGCGGCGAGGATGACTCCCGCTATAAGGTTTACGTAGATTATGAGGGAAAAATATTCGTTTGCGCGAGCCTTATCGCCAAGACCGAAGGTCTTGGATACTATTGCCGTACCGCCTGTGCCGAGCATAAAGCCGACTGCACCGAGAATAATAAGCAGCGGCATTACCAGATTAAGTGCGGCAAACTCTGTGGTGCCCACGAAGGTTGAGACGAAGATGCCGTCCACCACTCCGTAGATGGAGGTGAAGATCATCATCGCTATGGGGGCGAGGGTGAAGCGCATAAGACGCTTATAGGTGAAATGGTCGGATAGCTTAATAATATCCTTTGTTTTTGTTTTCTGCATTCGACTTCCTCAAACTGTTTCTTTTATCCATAGTATTTTAGCACACCCTTTGGGATATGTCAACCGTTATTTGGTTTTCTTTAATACCGTTTTACCGTTTTCGTCCAAGGACTTACGGTTTTGTACCGTATTAATTAAGTTTAAGTTACCTTCAAGTTACTTTTTTGTTAAGAAGCCTTGCAAGAGGTTGACTTAATTTTACATAAATGATAGAATTTTATTATTGAATAAGAGAGGAGAGCGTAATGCCGAAGGTTTTATTGGGAGTACGCGAAAATCTGCTTAAGAGAGCGGAGGAGCTTATTGAGCTTGGAGAATACGATAATTTTTCGATCCGCTCGATCGCCAAGGATTGCGGCATCGCAGTTGGCACACTTTATAATTATTTCAAGTCCAAGGACGAGCTGCTGGTTGCCGTTATCAACGAGCACTGGTGCAAAATGATAGGTGAGGTTGACGAGAGATGCGATAACTCCAAAACACTCACAGACTGTATTTGCCATATTTGCACGGGTATCAGGTCGTTTGCGGAGGGGCACACGAGATTCTGGATATCCTCTATTATGGGCGGCTTCAGCTATTCCACGGGCACGGAGTGGAAAAGATCGCTTCGCAGGACGGTTCAGGAGCGTTTTGAGCATCACGCGCAAAGGCTCGCCTATAAATACGACCTCACCCTCAGCCCCGCGGTTGCGGAGGTAATAATTTCTCTCGGCGCGCAGATAGAGCTTGACTTTGACGTTGCTATCAGGCTGCTCAGGCAAGCGACCTCGAAGATCGAAAGCATCGGTGCAGACAAGCTGATCTAGAGTGCTTGCGCCAACTTTCGCACCGGGCAGAGCAACGCGCTCGCATACAGAAAGCAGACACGCAGGACTATTCTCCGCGTGTCTGCTTTTGATTCAGTTATGAATTTGGATTTGCCAAACGTTTAGATTTTGCTGTCCGCAAAAGTTATGAGTTCGCTATGCGAACGTTTGGATATGATTGCCATAAACTAACCTCAAACGCGGCTTGCCGCTCATAACGATGCGGAGCATCTTATAACTCATAACTTGACCGTAGGTCAATCATAACTGAATTAATGCTCCCCGAGCATCAAGCCAGCTCGTCAAGGTGTATCTTCACACCGTTTGACTTAAGCTTCTTCTGAAGCTCGCTGACGGAGAGGGTGGAAAGATCGCTTGTCATAGCGGCGGCAGTGCCTGCCGCCTCACCCGTAACGGCGCAGTCGGGAATAACTCTGGTGACGTCCCACATATCATCTGTGACGGAGATGCATCTGCCTGCCACAAGAAGGTTTTTGACCTCATCCGAGCGGAGCGTACCGAAGGGAATTTCAAACACGGGTCCCCTCTTACGCCAATCTGAGACCATTCCAACCGAATCCTCAAAGCGTTTGTGCATCTCGCTATAATCGAGGGTGTACTGTCCGTCGAGGCGGCGGGTCATACGAAGCTGGGGGATGGTTGCGATGCAGGAGGGGGTTACCGTCTCGCCGTTTTCTCTGCGGGCGAGGATATCCTTTTCGATGGCGGCGTGGGATTCGCCCATCATATCGCTGATCTCGGTTGCGTCAATGCCTGTATATTTGCTTTTTGTGAGCGCCTTTTCGGGCGCATCCTTCAGGCTCACGTCTGTGAAGCCGTACATTTTAAGATGGTGCCCCGCCTCGTTATTCGTGAAGTAATACCAGGCGGCGAGGGTGTTGCCGTTTGAGTAGATCGCCGTTTTGGCAGAGGAGAATGCGCAGATATCCGCGTCTCCCGTGGCATCAACCACGCAACCTTTGACGGCTATGCCTTCCCTGCCCGATTTTGATTCGATAACCACGGACTCAATTCTGGACTCCCTCTCCGACACCGCCACGGCGTATCTGCCGAAAAGTATCTTCACCCCAAGCTCGCGAAGGACGCGCTCTGCGCTGAAGGCAAAGAGGTGTGGATTAAACTGAACGTCGTATCTCTTGCCCGACTCGGCTCTTTCGGCGACTGTGTGCTCGGAAAGCCAGATATCGGGGATGGCGTGCTTCGGGATATCGGTCTCCCAGCCGTGCTCAATAGAGAGCTTAAGAAGCTCCTCTGCAATACCGAAGGAGACCTGGCGACCCATACCGTCGCAGAGAGGGAGGTATATCGTAACAAGTCCCGAGGTGGCAAGTCCGCCAAGGACGAAGGAGCGTTCAAGGAGTATGACCCGCGCACCCTCTCTTGCCGCCGCCATAGCCGCCGCAATTCCCGCGATACCGCCGCCCGCAACAAGAACGTCACATTCGTAATTTACAGGCGTTTCTATTTTTTCGATTATTTTATTCATATCGGTATTCTCCCTTTCGAAATCCGAAGACTCACAGGTTAAATTTCTCTTTTATCCACTTTTCAATAATCTCGTTGCCCTTGCCCGAAATATCCGAGAGAAGTCTTTTTGCGGCTATGCCGATAAGCGACTCATTCAGCGGAGCGGGGCTTTCGCCAACAAGGCTCAGATAGTTTTTATAGGTTATCCTATCCACGACCTGCTCGGGTAGATCAAGAGTTTTCATCATATCCTGCATATAGTAAGCGGGCATCAAAAATTCCTTTTCGCTATGGGTGAGGGCATAATATACGGTTTGATAGATGCGCTTATTGCTTTCGCGCTCGTTATTGGAATCGGTGCCGAATATTATTCTATCGCTGTATTTTATGAAGAATTCACGCCAGAGCTCGGGATCCTTTGAGAAGCTTTGGTACATTCTTGGGTGAGGTGTCAGGTCAAAGCGCACGTTTGGATATTTTTCCATAACTCTCACGGCTTCCTCGTGATTTTCGTCTAAGAAGAAGAAATGAGCTAGTATGATATTCAGCCTTTTATGCTTATCGAGCATTCTGAATACCTCCTCGTAGTGCTCGTTATACGAGAGGTAGCTGCCGTCTCCGTAGTACCAGCCGCGCTTCACCGCATTTGGGTTTACTCTGTTTATATCCCAGAAGCTATCGGGATCGGCGGTGTGAAGGGTCATCGGAGTGCCGCGCTCCTCAAAAAGAGAGAGCACTTTATCATAGCTTTCGTGGCAAATTCCCTTTCCGATGTGCTTTCTGACGTCGGGCTTCATCTGGATAAATTTAAAGCCGTCGGCTCCCATATCAAGAAGTGCCTCTGCTTGCTTTTCATAGGGAATATCCGAATAGATATCCCTCTCGTGGAGTGACGCAAAGGCTCTTACGGTGATATCCTTACAGTCTCTTTTCAGGGCAAAGACAGCAAGATTCTGGGCTATGTCGTATTTGAAATGAGCGGCAAGAGACTGAGCGGCGAGGTCGCAAACACCGATCTCTCTCATCTCTTCAAGCATTTCCGCGAGCTTTTTTTCGTCGAACGGACGGTCTATGTGCACGTGAGAATCCGCTATGGGTCTGTCAAATAGCATATATGTCTCCTTTCGGGCGGTGTATATTTTAGATTTTCCGCGGCGGGGCAGAGTGGCTTCGGTGTCGGGCACCTGCCTCGGTGCTTTTATAATACACCATCCCCCTTTGTTTGTCAATAAGAAGAAAGAAAAAAGGTTAGAATTTAAAGTTTTTTGCAAGGATCGTGCTATTTTGGCAAAGAATCGGAAAAATTTATTATTTAATAAATTAATTTAAGCTTTTCTATTGACTTTGGATGCCTTTAGTGCTAGAATATTAAACTGTTGGCTGAAGGCTTTTGCCAATAAATACATATTATGAAAAGAGAACTTTGCTATGCAAGTGTTGCTTTCTTTATCAATATCACTTCTTGCGGGACTTCTTCTTTCCCGACTTGCGAAGCTTCTTAAGCTTCCCGCCGTTACGGCGTATCTCGTTGCGGGTATTCTCGTTGGACCCTACGTGCTCGGTAGGCTCGGCGTTCCCGGCATCGGATTTATCTCTATGGACGACATTGAGAATTATTCTGTTATCTGCGACGTTGCACTTGGCTTCATCGCATTCTCCATCGGAAACGAATTCAGGCTGTCCCAGCTTAAGAAGATCGGCAAGCAGGCAACCATCGTCGGCGTATTCCAGGCTGTGATAACCACCCTCGTTGTGGATGCGGCTCTCATCGGTCTGCACTTCATCGTCCCCAATAACGGCTTCCCTCTCTCGGCGGCTATCATACTCGGTGCTATCGCGTCGGCTACCGCTCCCGCGGCAACGCTTATGGTAGTTAAGCAGTATAAGGCAAAGGGTCCCGTTACGGATATGCTTCTTCCCGTCGTTGCGCTTGACGACGCGGTGGGACTTGTGATCTTCGCTGTATCCTTCGGAATTGCCAAGGCACTTAATTCGGGTCCTTTGGATTTGGTATCCGTTCTCGTTGAGCCTCTTCTTGAGGTTATTCTCTCGCTTGCTCTCGGAGCGGCAATGGGCGTCATCTTCACGTTCTGCGAGCGATTCTTCCATTCCAGATCAAAGAGAATGTCCATCTCTATCGCATTCGTGCTTCTCACCATTGCTCTCTCAAATCTGGAGCTTCCTCCCGTTTTCGGAGTGCATATTCATTTCTCTCCCCTGCTCGTTTGTATGATGCTGGGCACAGTATTCTGCAATATCTGCGATTTCTCCGAGGAGCTTATGGAGAGGGTGGACAGATGGACTGCGCCTCTGTTCGTGCTCTTCTTCGTGCTTTCGGGCGCAGAGCTTGAGCTTATCGTTTTCAGCGATTTCTTCATCGTTTTGATTGGTATTGTTTACATTTTGTTCAGATCTCTCGGAAAATACTCGGGTGCTTACGTAAGCTCAAAGCTTTCGGGATGTGAAGACAAAATAGTAAAATACCTTGGTATAACTCTGCTTCCCCAGGCAGGAGTTGCCCTTGGTATGGCTGATATGGCAAAGGATGCTCCCGAGCTCGGAACAGCGGGTATTATCATAGCAAACATCACCCTCTTTGCGGTTCTCGTCTACGAGATAGTCGGTCCCACACTCACAAAGATGGCGCTTCTCAAGGCAGGCGACATCAAGCCCGAGGGCAAGACCTCGGCTCGCCACGAGCATATTAAGAAGATGGTTGAGCGAGCACAGGCTAGCGAGACGGCATCCGCCGCGCAGGGCGAAAACGGAGCTACCGTGTCGGAAAGCTCCGAGACAAGCAAGTAGCTTTTAATTCATTAAAATTTAACTAAATACGATAAAACACGCTTATGGAGCAGATGTCCCATAAGCGTGTTTTACTGTTTGATAGGAGATAGGCAGATTTGAGGAAACGGCGGTAGAAAAAGATATTTTAAAATAGATATCCCCATTCGGGTATTTCCCAGTCGTTATAGAGATAAGCTACTCTGCCCGAGCCGTCCTTCAGATTTTTCATTTGCCCCTTTGTGATTTGTATTTTTCTATAAGCTCGCTTGCAAGGGTGACGGCGGCTCGATTTTTTTCAGCGAAATCCTCGTCCACCGTGTTAGTTATCGGATTTGTGTCCCCTATGTACTCCTTAAATCCGAATTTGCGGTAAATATTGATAGCGGGATAGCTTCTCGTGCCTGTCCAAAGGTAAATATAGCCTCCCTGATAAAGCTCCGAGAAAAGCTCGAAAAGCCTTGTTAGCATCGCCTTTGCAATTCCCTTGCCCGCACAGCTATCCAAGGTTGCGACCCAATGGATACGAGGCATCAATTTGCCGAATATTTCTCCATCCCAGAGTGCCGCCGTGGCAACGCTTCTGCCGCTCGGGTCCTTAACGAATATCATTCGCTCCTCGGGTTTCAGCCTTTGGTCGGTGAGAAATTGCTGTTCGAATATTTCAATGCCGCGCTCCACCGTTTCGAACTGTCCGAGCTCGTATTCAATGCGTGCCCATTCCCGCTCGTCTCCCGGGCGGTAAAAGGAAAAGCTATATCCTTTTGCAAGAGGGTATCTTGGGAAGTTCTCGGCATCATATTTTTCCATAAATATATTTTGAGACGGTATTGACTTATCCAGCATAATTCATTTTTGAGAGCCGCAAGGGGCGCTTCCTTTCATTATACTATTTTGTGTTTATAACCGTTTATTCTTTTTAAGTTTAACAAGGGCGGTTGCGATAAAGAGCCCTACGGGGAATATGAGTGCCGCCATTATTCCGTAGGTGAAGTTGCCGCCGAAGGCATCGGTAACAAAGCCCACAACGGTGGGTCCCGAGGTGCAGCCAACGTCTCCCGCAAGAGCCAGGAAGGCGAAGGTGGCGGTGGTGGTGTATGGCATATTCGCGCTGGCAACCGAGAGGGTCGCGGGCCAGAAGATACCGACCGAGAAGCCGCAGAGCACGCAGCCGAGAAGTCCAACAACGGGAACGGGGGCAAGAGCGATCATCGTGAAGCTTACGACCGTGAGTGCGGCGCCGCTCATAAGGGCGAGCTTCGGGGATATCTTACCGCTGAATTTGCCGTAGAGAACACGGGCAATACCCATCATAATAGCAAAGCCGCAAACTCCGATAAGGTCGCCGAGAGTTTTATCCACCTTAAGAGTTGCCTCCGCGAGAGTGGAGGACCATTGATGCACCGCCTGCTCGGATGCACCCGCGCATATCATCATAAGAAGGAACACCCAGAAGATGCCGACGGCAAAGGTGGACTTGCCTGCTCCTCTCTTCCCCTCCTCTACCTTTGGCAGAGTATACATAGGAACGAAAAGGAGATAGATGGCGTTAAGGAAGGGGAGGGCTGACCAGGCGAGGGTCATTATCTTCCAATTTTCGGTGCCTGCCGTGGAGAAGAACACCGAGCTGATAACCACGACGATCACCACGCCCCAGCAATAGCAGGAATGTAGGAAGCTCATCATTGCCGATTTATTTTTCATCGGGCAAGCCTCGATCGCGGGGCTTGCGACTACCTCCAAAAGACCGCCGCCAACTCCCCAGATTGCCGCAGATATCACGAAGCCGCCGATACCGTCTATAAGCTCGGGTAGGATCGTCAGCGAGGTGAGACCGAGGAAGCACATAATATGAGAGAGCACGAGGCAGAAGCGGTAGCCCACCTTATCCGCAACGAAGGAGGCGACAAGGTCTGTGAGGAGCTGAATGAAGAAGTTTACGGTAACGATAAGGGTCATCTGACCGAGGGGGATGCCGTATTGCTTTGAGAAGGTGAGAAAGAGGAGGGGTGGGAAATTACATATAAGAGCCTGGCAAGCCGAGCCGATAAGACAGGATGCCACGGTGTGTTTATAGGAGAGTCGTATCATTTTGGTTTATTGCCTTTCGTTTCTTTGCTTTTTTGCGTCCTCCTCGCGCTCGCGGCAGATGTCGCGCCAGCTTCTCATTCCCGAGAGCATCTCGGAGAGAGAGGAAAGTGTTTTCGGAATATCTATTTTTTGAGGACAGATCTCGGTGCAGGCGCCGCAGCCGATGCAGGCGGTGGGCTTTTTGTCCTCGGGCAGGAATTCAACTCGCATAGCGGTGTTTGCGCTCCTTGAGAAGCTCAGATCGTTATAGACCGAGATAAGCTCGGGAATGTCAAGCCCCTTCGGGCAACCGTCCGTGCAATAGCGGCAAGCGGTACAGGGCACCGATTTTTTCATCCCCTCGGCAAGCTCTGCGAGAAGGTCGCACTCCGCACTTGTGAGAGGGTCGCCGCCCGAGAGGGTCTTAAGATTATCCTCAACCTGCTCTCGGCTCGACATACCGCTGAGCACGGTTATTATCTCGGGGAAGCCCTCAAGCCAACGGAAGCACCAGGAGGCAACGCTTTCATTCGGGCGATGCGCCTTAAGCTTTTCCTCTGCCGCGGGGTTAAGGCTTGCAAGCTTACCGCCTCTCACGGGCTCCATAACTATAACGGGCATATTATATTTTTTGAGAAGCTCAAGCTTTTCGTTTGCTCTTTGGAGGGTGAAGTCAAGATAATTCAGCTGTATCTGGCAGAATTCAAGCTTATCTCCGAATTTTTCAAGAATTTCCGCAAGCCCCTCGACGGTTGCGTGAGAGGAGAAGCCGAGATGCCTGATCCTTCCCTTCCTCCTTTCCTCAAGGAGGATATCAACGATATTCCATTGGGGGTCGGTATAGGTTGGGAGGGTGGTCTCGCATAAATTGTGAAGCAAATAGAAATCGAAGTATTGGGTGCTGCATTTTTCAAGCTGCTCCTCAAATATGCCACGTACGTCGTATTCGCTCATTATCTGATGCCCCGGGAATTTATCGGCGAGATAGTAGCTGTCTCTCGGGTATTTTGAGAGAATTTTTCCAAGTATCCTCTCGGACTCCCCTCTGTGATAGGGGTAGGCGGTGTCAAAATAGTTTACGCCCGAGGCTACGGCGAGGTCTATAAGTCGTTCGGTCTCGGGGATATCCACGCTCCTTGTCCCATCCTTTTCCACCGTGGGAAAGCGCATTGCTCCAAAGCCAAGCAAAGATATTTTTTTATCCTTAAAGCTTCTGTATTTCATATAGGTTCCTTCCTTTTTTACTTTTTCTTCGGCACCTTTGCGAAGGTGCGCGACGGTGCATACCTGTTTAACTTACTTTATCCCGTGCTCTCCACGAAGCTCTCGGCAAACGGCAACAGCCGTGCTCTTAAAAAGCTCTGCGGCCGAATTCGGCTCGACCGACCTTGGGCTTATGAGGTAAAGCGTTCTTTTTGCGGCTTTATCCTCGGGCACGAAATAGCGCACGGCGGGATCGCTTATAGCGGGCGTGCTCACGTGAGTGTCTGCAATGAGGACGGCTCCGAGCCCCTCTAGCATAAGATTATAATGCATTGCGGTGTGGTGTGTGTTCTCAACGTTCAGGCTTGAATATTTAACGCCCGAGAGCACCTCCTTCATTATCCGCTCGGTGAGAGTGTGTCTGCCGAGGCGAATAAACTCCACGCCTCCGAATATCTCGGTTCCCGAAAACCGCTTGGAGCTTGGAAAATCTCCCGAGATAAGCTCCTCTCGGGTGATGGCGTAGGGCTTGGCGGCAGGGGGTATGAGCTCCTCCCTCATAGCCACCGCAAGCTGCTCCTCTATAAGAGGCGTTGCAATAAAATCCTTGTCGTCAGGATAATAGCCTATCATCATATCAAGCGTACCTCGGCGCACCTTCTCAAGAAGGTTTCCAAAGCTTGCCTCGCCGCCCATATCCACACTTAAATTCAAGCTCGGGAGAAGCCTTTTCAGCTCGCCGCAAAGCTTTGCCAGAAGGTTATACGCGGTGTAGCAGGAGCCGCCGACGGCAAGGGATGTGGAGTCTGTGAGGTTGCGGACTCGCCGCTTCATTTCAGCCTCGCGCTCGGTCAGCTCGCCGAGATATTCAATGTATATTCTGCCCTCGGCGGTGAGGCTCAGAGGGCTGGTGCTTCTATCGAATATTTTAAATCCAAGCTCGCCTTCAAGCCTTGCAACCGTCGCGCTCAGAGCGGGCTGAGACACGAACAGCACCTTTGCCGCCGCAGAAAAGCTTTTAAGCTCCGCCACCTTGGCGGCGTATTTTTCTGATAGCTCCATTTTCCCTCCTATAATATTTTCTTTATAATGTTATTACATTATTTATATTTGATTATATCATAAACCTGTGATATAATCAATAGTAAATAGGAAATTTTTTCATATTTTTATCATTGAGGTGAAAAATGAACGAATACGCAGTTAAAATAAGGCGCGAGCTACACCGTCGCCCCGAGATCGGCTTTGATCTTCCCTGCACTCTTGCGCTACTCAGGCGTGAGCTTGATGCTCTTGGCGTTGAGTATACCGAGGAATTTGGTAAGAGCAGTATCGTGGCAACGATAAATCCCGAAAGATCCCACTTTACTATCGGTATCAGAGCCGATATGGATGCGCTTCCCATCACCGAAAGGAATGAGACGGAGTATAGATCGGAGATAGAGGGGCAGA
>JAFQRL010000022.1 GCA_017410065.1 Clostridia bacterium
AATCTTGTGCTTTTTCATTTCGTGTTGTTCAATTTTCAATGATCAAGACCGCCCTCGCAAGCTCGCTTTTTGCGGCTCCCTCGCAAGTCGGCTTTCCTATTATACTATAAACTTCTCCACTTGTCAATACCCTTTTTGAAAAAATTTTCGACTTTTTTCAACTTTTCCAGCTTTGATAATAAGGTCACCAAAAATCGGGAGACTTTTTGTGCAAATTGCCAAACAGGTGCTTCTGCTTAAAAATAAAGCCAAAATTTGGCGGTGTTTTTTCAGAGCTTGTTTTGCAACAATATATATATTATATATAATAAAAGGTAGACTTTGTGTTGTCGCGTGCATTGCCGCCTGCCGAGGTTGCGACCTGTCTCAATATTCAAAAAGCGGCGCATTTCTGCGCCGCTCTTATAGAATTCTGTGCTTTGTTTATATTCCTTCGATTATTCCGCCGAAGGAACGTTATATGAGATGTTTACGTTATCGATCCTGATTTGACCGAGCCAAATCGTATCAGGTACAAGTCTCGCCTGGTCGATTTGAGCGATCGTGTATACCTCATCGGTGTATGTTCCATTGCAAATAGGAGCGCCGTTGATATATACAGTAGTTTTATACTGATTATCGGTTTCGGTTTTTTCGATCTCGATAACAAGCTTGAACCACTCGCCAACCTTAACCTCAGAGGTTTCATAGTTTTCGCGGTCCATACTTGCTGCAATCTTGTTCGAAAAAACATCCAGATATACATACTCAATTCTGCTCTTATCGTTGGACGTGCTTCTGAAGGAAATTGGAATTGCACCGCTAGCAGAATTGATCATAAGATCCATTTCTACCTTCACCTTGTCAGCATTATCCGCTGCCGCGACCGTCTGATAAAAGTCAATATAGCTCTGCCCGCCAGTTGTTGCGTGGTCTATCCAGTTGATCCACGAACTATCAACGGACACATTCGCAAAGTTTTCAATACCGCAGTCAGCAAAGGAAGCCCCCGTAAAGGTGGTCTTTAAGCCGTTTACAGTAGTATTAACAGAAGCTACATTATTATAATCGTTGCCTGCGAAGCCTGTATCAGCAGCAGAAGATTTAAGATCAAGATTTGCCTGAGTGAAGGTTACCTTTGCAACGTCAAGACCTCCGATGAAGTCAGATGAGGGAAGAATAGAAAGCGAAGTAATCTTCTCGGCGGGTGAATAATAGGAGGTGCTATTATTATTCTGCAATTCCGTTTGTGAAACCAGTTTATTGTTGACATAAACCCACGTGTAGAAGCTGTCTGAGCTATAAGAGCTTCCAAAGGCAGTGTGCACGATACGTATATTGAACCATTCGTTTTTGCCTACACCGGTAGATTCGTTTTTGCTGTTTCCTGAATTTGCCGAGAAATTGCTTGTTGAAGACGTGTTAAGATAAACTCTGTGGGATCTGGTATTACTGGATGCTCCGCCGTAACCGAGAGAGAAGTCTATATTGTTTCCATAATACACAGTATCAATGGTAGAATTGGAGGCATCAGTAATTCTCATCAGAACGTCAACCACAACGGTGTTTCCTTCAACTCCGTCAAGACTACGGACAAAACGGAATATTGGCTGACCGGTTACTGCGGTAACGGAGCCATCCTCTTCAACTCTGCCGTATCCAGTGCCCTTCTTATAAGGGTCGTTTACGTGATAATAATTTCCGTAAACCTCATCTGTGCCTATGCTATAATCAGCAAGCGCGCCCGATTGGTTGCTGTCAACGAAAGTAAGATCACCAATGATAGATCCCGTTGCGGGAGCCTCGGTGAAGCCGGAAAAGTCACTGCTTACGGAATCCACAGCTTCAACAACCGTATTCGCTCTTGCGTAAATGCTTGCCGCGTCTACGGTATATCCAACATTGATAAGCTCGCCGTTCAAATCGTATTCGTAATACTTATATGCAGATTTGGGAGCAGAAATAGTCAGTATCTCGCCTGTTTTGTGCATGCCGCACTCGATTCCCTCTCCATATATATAGCGAAGTTCCTCAATAGGAGTAATTCCATCAACAGGAAAGACATTTTGAGCTGCCGCGCCGTATTCAAGGGTGGAGAGATAAAGCTCTTTTCTGAGAAGATCGGCTGCCTCGGTGGCATTGATCACGTCGTTCTTATAAAGTCTTTCGTAGAAATATTCGGCAACCGAATAGGAGGTCTCTTCAACCACCTCGCCGTTATATTTAACGACAATGGAAAGCTCCTTGCTCATATTCTTTGGAGAAACGCCTGCCGCCTCAACAACGTAGGCAGAGACTCCATCCTTGATGGATATGGGCTCCTGAGAGACTACTGCATCTCTGCCGCCAACGGTGACGGAGAGGAGTGATGCGTCTGCAACGAGAGTTGCATCGATTGCAAAATAGGGGTGTATATCATCGGCATAAGCAACGTTTGCGGAGATGACCCATTTTTCATCTGCCTGTGCGGCAGGGGTGTCCTCTGCGGCGGAAGCACTTACACCAACAACAGCACCAAGAAGCAGTGCAAGGGTGAGCACTACTGCAAAAATGGCTGTTAACTTTTTCATTGTTTTATCCTTTCAATCAACGATTTAGAAGCTATCAGGTCCAAGCCTTGTCGTCGAAGTCCTCGCCGTCACCCAACGCCTCGGAGGTGGTGATAACGTCAAGCTCATCGATCATAACAAGCTCAAGCCTTGCTTCTTCATAAACAAGTTTTATGTTCATAATGATGTAAATTCCTTTCAGATATCATCTCTACCGCTCCATAAAGAGACGGTAAAGCCAAAAAGTTTGAGTGATAAATAATACGAATCAAGAAATCACTCGTTGGTGATTATGACGTTTCTTGTATAGAACAGCGATTGATAGCCTTTAGAAGGAACAACACTTGCACGAACGGCGTATGCGGAAGGATCAATCGTAGTGCTTGAACCGCAAGTATACGTAAGGCTCGTTACTTCTCCTCTAATATCGGTTACAATAACCGTTGCGGTTGCAGATGCTGCCACATCGCCAGCTGCGGGTGTATATACGTACTCATATCTTACGTGGAACCATTCGCCGAACTCAGCCGTTGTTGTTGCTCCGCCTTCAGCAGTCCAAGCAATTTTTCCACCATTGTTATAGAAACGAAGTCCCATAACATTCTTTTTGTTGATTTGAAGACGGAAGAGGTTACCGCTGCTATACGTTCCAAGGCTTGACTTATCCAATTTTAGATCAGCCTCTACAACAATCTTTGTGTCAAATACTTCGGATGTATAGAAATTCAGCTGGCCCTGTCCGATATCAAGATTTTTAGCATCGCTCTCGCTTGCTTTACCGCTGTTATAGTCACTACCCGCGTGCGTGTCATCCATATAACCGTACACATCGTTTGTGAGAATATCCTTGTAGATAACCACGCTGCCCTTCCATTGAGGAACAGGGTTTCCGTTTTCATCGTATGCCTTTATGGATGAAGGAGAAGCGAGGGTATCTCCGTCATCGTAGGCACCATTTCCGTTGACGTCATTTTCAAGATTCGCATACGAAGCTTGGCCGTATGCCGATTCATCCGTACCAATGATTACACCGGAGACTCCGGAAAGCTCAGGAACTTCAAGCTCAGGGAAAGAAAGCTCGGAGCCAAAATAAACGTAATCAACGTCATAAGTGCATGCAGCCGCCGAAGATGGCATTAATCTAAAGGTCTTTATGTCATCAAGTGACGTTACCGCTGCGTACTTTTCTGTGTAATAAGGAACAAAGCAATTATTTTGATATTCTTCGCCGTTGTTTGAAACGATCGATCCGGTTTCATTGAGAACATATAAGGTGAGCGTTCCATCAAGCGCATACGTTATTCTAACTGTCATCCAATCACCTGCGGTAGTACAATTAAGAATAGTGGACGTGCTTGAATTAAAGTCGTTTGCAGCTTTACTTGTACAAATTTCGTATTTACCCGAATTGATCGGAAGGTACATACGCGCTGAAGCGCCAAATTCGACTGACTGGTTTGTGAGAGCTGTCGAAGAGCTGGTATAAAGTCTGAACTCAAGTGCATTGGTACCGCTTCCTGCGTTCGAATAGGAGTAACGAAGTCTCATATCGATAGTAAGAGTATCACCAGCTACCGTGGATGTATCTCTGGAGAAGATGGTCCAGTTCTGAGTAGTGGGTGGAGAGAAAGTGCCGTCTCCGTTGTCTATCTTACCCTTAGTTGTTGAGAGATAACCGTTAGTTCCGTCTTTAACCAAAGCGGAGGTAACGGGAGCATTTGTAAGGCTCTGGGTATACTGCTGAACATTAGCTACGTTACCGCCGAAAAGACCTAAGCTCTCAGCTGTATTAGCTTTTGCGGGAGAACCAAAATCGGTTGCCTCAGCGCTATCAAACGTAAGCGTGTTTTCAGGAATGACGTATTCAGCTTCCTTGATATTCATCTTGGTTATTACAGCCGGGTTCTTTATCAAATAATTACCGCCCGCAACAACGGAATTGACAACTTCGCCGTCAACGTAGGATTTCACGTTGTAATAACCGTTGTCAAGAGTGAGAAACTCGCGAGAATCAAAAATAACAGGAACAGACTCAACGTCCGAACGAACGTAGATCGCGTCCTCGATATAGAGGGCATCGGCTGCGGAGAGAAGCTTCTGCGCTGCGTTGCCGTACTTAAGGGATGCGAGGTAGAGCTCCTTTTTATTGAGAGCTTCGCCATCGGTGGCGAGAATGAACTCGTCCTTATAGAGGCGCTCGAAGAAATACTCGGCTACCGAATAGGTGGTGGTTTCAACGGTTGCACCGTTGTAGACGATCTCTATTGTGAGCTCGTCTGCCATATCCTTGGCTGCAACGCCGAGGGTGTGGATAATGTATGCGGGAACTGCGCCCTCGTCATACTCACCGTAGAGGTCTTCCTTAAACTCGCATCTTAAAAATTCCTCGCAAGCGGCGTCAACACCGGGAACGGAAATCTTTACGGAGAGGAGCTCGGAGTCCTCGACCTTGCTTGCATCAATAGCGAGGAGAAGATGGATATTCTCGCTATAAGATACGTTTTTGGAGATCACCCATTTGCCGCCGTCTTCACTTGCCGCGACCGCGCCGTCGGTTTCTTCTGCCGATGCGGAGATCGCGAAAGCTGAGCAAAGAAGCACTGCAAGAGTGAGCGCCACGATTAGAATTTTGCTGAACTTTTTCATAGTGGATTCCTTTCAAAGATATATAAATATTTTTGCTATAACCTATTATAAACTCAATTGGTAAATATTTCAATTCGCAGAATAACCAAATATTACAAGTGGATATTATACATTTTGAACAAAATTTTGCACGATTCGAACATTTGTTAAAAAGTATTACAACAAATGAAAATTAACCGTTTATTTACTTTTTCGGAGTAAATTACTTTTGTTTGAGAATGGGAATTTGTTAATAAAAAGTTTTTATATTTTTTAGCGTTAGGTCTTGAAAAAAGAGAAAAGTTGTGCTATAATTTTAATAGAAATTAATAATTAACAATTATTTTTAACGAAATCAACGCGGCAAGATTGGAGGTATTATGATGAAAAAGAAGATTTTACTTGATTACGAGCCCGCTGAGCTCACTATTATAAAGCTTTCCGAGGCAGACGTTATCACTACCTCTGAGGCTATGGGAGACGGCGAGGACTTTGACGACAAGGCTTGGACCTGATCTATGATCAGATGGCTTTGATGCCAAAGGAATATAAAAAGAGCAGATCTAGGGTGCACCGCAAAGGCATTTGGCTTTTGGGCGGCATCACTCAGATCTGCTCTTTTCTTTTATCTTGCTTTATCTACCGTTTAAATCGTTCTTTTAGTTAGCTTTTTATCGTTTGATTTTTCGGATCATTCCATAAATTTTCGAAGCTTTTCGATAGCTCCCTTCTCAATTCGGGACACCTGCGCCTGGCTGATGCCGATCTCGGCGGCAATTTCCATTTGAGTTTTGCCTTTATAGAAGCGGCGGTCGATGATGTTTTTTTCCTTATCGGAGAGCTTTTTGAGGGCTTCGCGAAGGGAGATGCTTTCAACCCAGGCGTCGTCGCTTTCGGATTCATCCGCAAGCTTATCTATAACGAACATTGCGTCGTCGCCGTCGCCCCACACGCTGTCGAAGATGGAGATGGGGTCGACTATCGCCTCCATTGCCTCGGCGACAGCCTTTTCGTTTTCGCCGATCGCTTCGGATATTTCGGCAAGGCTTGGCTCGGACTGCTTTTCTCGGACGAGGGCTTCCTTCGCAGTGAGGGCGCGGTAGGCGAGGTCGCGCATACCTCGGCTGACGCGGAGAGCGGTGTTGTCGCGCTGGAATCGGCGCAGCTCGCCGATGATCATTGGTACTGCGTAGGTGGAGAAGCGGACGTCCATATCAAGGTTGAAGTTATCAATTGCTTTTATCAGCCCGATGCAACCGACCTGAAAAAGGTCGTCGGCGGTCTCGCCCTTGCGGTTAAACTTTGATATCACGCTGAGAACAAGGCGAAGATTTCCCATAACGAGAGCTTCTCTCGCCTCCGAGTCTCCCTCCCTTGCCTTCTTGAGAAGGGCGCGTTTTTCCTCCTCCTTCAAGGATCTTAGCTCGGAGGTGTTAATTCCGCAGATTTCGACTTTATTTGTGCGCATACCGTACCCCGTGTTGAGTTTTTTGCCTTTTATCGCAGTTTCTTTGCGGTTTCGGGCAGTTTCCGTGAGGTTAGTATTACCGATATTTTGAAAATTAAACTTTACATTTGAATTTGCTGACAAATTTAGGTATAATGATTATAGAATGTCGAAAAGGCAAAAAGCCTTTTCGCGGCTGATTTTTCAGCCGTTGCAAAAAGCAAAAAACTGCTTTTTGCTTCTATATCATTGCAACAGAAATCGACAAATTCCCTTCCGAAATTTGTTAGCAAATCAAAGATTTGCAGTCGAAATTCTCGAATTTCGACTTCCGATTGTCGTTATGGCGGCAATTTGCACAAGCGGGTCAATAAAACATTGGCTATTATTACTATTGAATTTTAGATTCGCGGGTGTTATAATATATTCAAATTGAAAATAAGTTTTTATATTTTTGAGGTGGAATTATGAAAAGACGGTTGCTTTCCCTATTTCTAGCACTCATTATGCTTCTTTCTATGCTCGTTTCCTGTGGAGGAGGCGAGAGCTCGGGCGGAAAGGATAAGAACGATAACGAGACACCCCCTGCGGTCACGCCGCCTGATGAGGGGGGAGATGAAGAAGGAGGAGACGAGGAGTTGGACACATATTCACCCACAGCCACCGTGCTTGCCGTTAAGGGCGGTGCGAACGGAATAGTTGTGCTTCAGCACGACGACGGCGACTACGACACCGCCATTATTATGGATAGGCTTTTGAAGGAATACGACCTTGTTGCCGATGCGGCGCTCCTATCCAACCGTTTATGGAACTATTCAAACGGCACGCCGAAGGCAGACGTGGTGGCGAAGTGGCGCGGAATTCTTGACACGGGTCGCTGGAAGATCACCTCTCATTCGGCAACGCACACCTGGTGGGGCACGGCAACCGACAACGGCGACGGCACGTACACTATTTCAGATAACGAGCAGAAGATGTACGATGAGATCGTTGGTTCTCAAAAGATCTTCCGTCAGCTCTTCCCCGACCAAAGAGTGCTGACGTTTGCGTATCCCGGCTTCACGACCGAGAAGAACAAGTATACCGACGGCAGCGAGGCGGGTATTCTTGAATACATATATTCCGATGCGGCAAGAGAGCTTATCGGAGAGACTTATATTGCGGGGCGAAGAGTTCAGGCTGATTATCCTGTGACAGACACGGGCATTGACTGGACTATGACGGGCAGCTATCACATCGGAGGAAACTATTTCTCAAAGAAGGCAACGCAGGCAGGCGAGCGGGGCACGTTTATGGTGCTTTACGTTCACAGGGTTGCAGACGTTCCCGAGGATCAGCTCAAGACCTATGATTACCCCTCGAACACTATGGCGGCGTACTATCTTGAGGACACCTGCAAGCAGCTTGCCGAGAGCATTGCGAGCGGGGCGGTGTGGAATGCGCACTACGAGGATGCGACGATGTATCTTCGCGAGGCACAGAGCGCGAGCGTTTCCGTGAGCGGTGATAAGTCGGGGCTTTCGGTGCTTCTCACCGACGGGATGGATGATGAAATTTACAACTTCCCTCTTACAGTCAGGATCAAGGCGCACGAGGATTGGCAGGCGGTGAAGGTCACGCAGGGTGACAGAGTGAGCTATGCAAAGGTTGAATACGAGGCATACGAATTCTACGGCGGCGAATACTACGCGCTTCTTGACATAGTGCCCGACGGCGGCGAGGCGAAGGTTGAACCCATCGCGCTTTCGGATATGCCCGAGGTGAAGCCCGAGGAGCCGAAGCCCACGCCCACCGTTCCAGAGCCCGAGAAGCCCGAGGTCGACCCGGGCAGGCCTGCGGACGCAAGGCTTTATGCTTCTATTGATTTTAATGACGGATATGATGCGGAATTTTCGGAGACCTCCACCTGCTCAACGGTTGAGAGAGTGATTCCCGAGGGCAGAGACACGGCGGCACTCCATATCACAAAGACCTCAACCGATGCGACGGACAGATTCTTCTTCGATGCGGGCGGCAAGGTAACGGATGCAAAGGAGGTTACGATCTCCTATTCGATGAAGCTGAATACATCTTATAACGGCCTTTTGGTTCAAACGCTATTCAGCGATTCAACAAGCACGACGCCCTATAATATGACGATCAGGACGGCGCAGGACGGCTTCTACTTCAGCGAGATCCCCGGAAATGCTACCTTAACGAAAAAATATTCCTACAACGAATGGCACACGGTAGAGCTTAAGATGAGCTTTGGCGAGGACGGCTCCTTCCTTGCGGTCATCACGGTTGACGGTGCGGAGGCTGCGAGGTCGACAAACTTCGCGTCATCCCTTGCGTCAGATGCAACGAAGCCCTCAAGAACAATATCAAGAATGGGTTTCTATTGGCAGAAGGCAACGACTCTCGACGTTTATATTGACGACGTTATCATCTACGTTAAGTGAGGATCGGTGCCACAAAAAGCAAAGGTAAAAAACATTATTTTTATACTGTTTTTTCTAAATCTCAAGGCAAAATATAAAAGTTAAAGCAAGAGCAAAACCGCAGAAAATGCAAATAATTATGTGCATTTTCTGCGGTTTTATAATTATTATGTAAAAATTGATCTATCAGAGGGGATTTCCGTTCTTATCAAAGAGAGGAAGGGGAGATAGATATGTAATATCGGTTCTGCCGATAGCGTCGCCCTCGGCGAGGATAGCCATCTTGCCAACGACCTGCCCGCCTGCCTGGCGGACAAGATTTTCAAGAGACTTAAGAGAGCCGCCCGTGCTTATAACGTCGTCAACGATAAGGACTCTTTTACCCTTCATATATTCTGCATCAGCACCGTCTATATAGAGGGTCTGAACGTCGCCTGTGGTGATGGATTTTGTGACACAGGAGACCACGTTGCTCATATAGAGCTTCACAGATTTTCTTGCGAGAACGTAGCGATTTTTGCCCGAGATGCGGCACATTGCGTGGATAAGGGGAATTCCCTTTGATTCGGCGGTGATCATAACGTCGTGCTCGGGAGCCTTTGCATAAAGTGCCTCCGCGCTTTTCTCGGTGAGCTCAACGTCTCCAAAAAGAATAAACGCGCCGATATAGAGGTCGTCGTTGATTGGGCAGAGGGGCAGATCGCGCTCAACGCCCGCAACCTTCATTCTGTATACCATAAGTAAATCCTTTCTTTACCGTGCCGCCCGAGGGAGGCCGATTTTTGAAGCTTTATTTCTACCCTTACAGTATACTACAAAATGAAAAATTTTTCAAGCATTTTTACCCTTTTTAGGAAAAAATGTTTTTTCCACTCTCAAAAACCCGAAAATTCGGACACGTCCCCCGACGGAGGCGTGTCCGATAATATTTTTTTAACCTAATGATGTGCGGCAGCTCAATAGTAAAAATCGTGCTTTCCTATGGAAAAGGCATAGCGGCGGTTATTGGGTATCCAGGAGGACGAGGAGATCTCGGGTCGCAGGAAGAAGAACGCGCCGTCAGATACGTCAGCTCCGTCGAGACAAATTTTCGCGGCAAGGATCGAATTATAGCTTGGGGTGTTATAGATCGAGCCGTCCAGCACAGGGCTGAATTGCACGCCGTATTTTCTATCGAAGATCACGCCGTAGATGGTGTTTGGATAATACGCCGAGCGCACTCTGTTCAGCACCACGTTACCAACGGCTATCTTGCCGAGAAGCGGCTCGCCGCTCGCCTCTGCGTGAATTATTCTTGCCAGCCACAGGACCTCGTCCGCTCTGTAAAATTTATCGCCCGAGATTATCGGGGTAAGCTTTCCGCTGATGCTGACCGAGCTGCCGTCTGTCGCAAGCTTCATTCCAACAGCCTTTGCGAATATTTCAGCGGGGATATACATCACACCGTCGCTCATTATTACAGATGGCATAGTTGAAAACAACGCTCTGCCGTTTGCATAGCTAACGTAGCAGCCGTTTGAAAAGCTCATATTCAGACCTTTTCCTGTGATAGTTACCGACTTTGAGGCTGAATTGTAGTTATAAGTGAGCCCGAGCGCACCCGATGCAAGCCTTGACGGTATGTAATCAACTCCGCCGATCGTAAGGCTTTTTCGACTTAATACTGTGCCTCCGACCTTAACCGTCTTTCGCTGATAGGAATAGACGCTTTTGTTTTGCACCGAGCCGAGGGCGAGGAATTTTTCCCAAACCTCGCGGCTGTTTTCATTATATTCCGACCTCGGTGCATCAAAGAGAAGCTCTTGTGCGTTGGCACCGCCCTCATCACCGCTTTCTATAAGTCTTGCAGCGACGGCGCGCTCGCTCTCTCTGCTCACTGCGGCACTTGCGGAAGTTGCTCCAAGGGTCGCGGCTATTGCAATGGCAAGAGTCGCCGCACCTATTCTGATTTTACCTTCATTCATTGATTCACTTTCCTTTCCTTTTGACTTCATCAGCGGGCGTGAGTGGGGTCGCCCGAGTTGACGATACGAAGAAATTATACAGGAAAACGCAGGATTTTTCAATGGATAAAATTTGGATATTTCGGAATATTATACCATAAAAATGCAGATTTTGCGCGGTTTTTCTTTGTTTTTTACATTTTATGCAGATATTGGAAGCCCTGTCCGCGGTATAATACAGACAGGGCTTGATATAATATAAGGTTGTTTCGCTTGGCGGTTATATTTTCGCGCAACGATAAAAAATTTTATTTCCGTCGGCTTCGATCCATTCTGGAGATATCGCCGCGCCTTCAGTCCTCCTCGGGCATAGCTTCTCCGAGAAGCTCGTTTGAAAGACGGACTATTTCCTCGCCGTGCTTTTTCTTGTTTTTGGCAAGGAGGAGAGAGTATACGGGGTATGCCGCCGCAATAGGGCAAGCGCCCACAGCGGCAATAAGCACGCCTGCGAAAATGAGTTGCCATTCAAGCACCATTGCAAGACCCAAGCCAAAGATCAAGAGTCCCACAATGCCGAGGGTGAGCGAAATTATGCGTGGCGTGCTGTGGACGCGCTCGTGAAGCTTTTTTAATCTATCGGTTTTGCTTTGGGCATCGGAGGGACTGATAACGTATTGTCGCCTGATGCTTTCAATCTGGCGGCGTTCCTCCTCTGTGGGTGCGGTGTAGCTGAAGCTGAAGCTGTTGCTTTCGTTTTTATTTTCCATACTTAATTCCCTTTTAGGGACCTTTCTTTTAATAATTGATCCTACGCTTGAATTTTACTTTTCCGTGCAAGGCGAGGTTCTGTTTTTTAGTTATTCGGATAACGCCGTCTTGGATGCCCTCACCTCTCGTGCACCGCGGCGGATCATCAAAATGCTCATTGTTACCGTGAAGATGCTTACCACCGAGCCGGTTAACGTATTAAAGGCAGAGACGTTCACCTCCCCCGACGAGAAGGTGTGAAGGAGCGCGGTTTGAAGCGCAAGGATGGAGACCGCCGCATCTATAAGCCCGATATCTCTTATGGCTCTTATGGTGAGCACGTCCTGCTTGCGAGCCTTGAGAAAATTGCGGATCGCCTGAGCTATTTTATAAAATGCATACGCCGCAAAGGCGAATATGAACCAATCCTTATACGAAAAGGCTCTGTCGTCAAATATCATCTGGGCGATCGCCGATGAAAGAGTCAGGTTTAGAAGGAGGAGCTTTATTCCGCAGTTGCGGTAATTTTTCGCGGCAAGGGTCGCATCACTGTCTCCACTTGAATTTTTTCTATGAAAGAGGAGCACGCCTCCGCGCATAAGCGCAAAGAAGATATAGTAGCAAGCAAGCACGCCGAACCATATCGACCTTTCGGTGATACCGAGATACGCGTTAAACGCCGCGTTCAGAATACTTACGCCGAAGGAGATAGTTGCCGTGACCAGGGTTCTGAAGCCCCAATTGAGAGCAAGCCTTGCGGCTATGGGATTTTTGAGGATACGCGCTTTAACTATACGCACGAGGCTCGGCCCGAAGATAACCGCAGTGTAGACCGAATATGCAAGCAGCAGTGCGGCAAAGCCAAAGCATACGTATGCGATTATTGAGAGATAGTCGCTTGAGGTAAAGTCGAGCAAAAGAAATACGAGAGACGCAGCAATAAAGAATAGGGCGATCGGGTACACGAAAAACAACGTGCGCACCTTCGGAGAAAGGAGCTTATTCCAAAGCCTGTGAGCTGTGCGACCGAGCCGCGACCCGAGCCGCCCAAGGGATGCGACCAAGCGGGAATTTCGAAGCTTCATCGATCCTCGCTCCTTAATATTATAGTGAAGCAGCTTCCCTCCGAAAGCTTGCTCTCAACCGAGATCGTGCCGCCGAGACGGTCGATGACCTGCTTGACCATAGGCAGCCCGAGGCCGTTTCCTTCGCTCTTATGGGAGGTGTCTCCCTGGTAGAATTTTTCAAATATTTTTGAGCCGACCTCGGCAGACATACCCACACCCGTGTCACGAATACTGACCGCGGCACCGTCAACGGTAGCCTTAAGACTAACGAAAATCGTGCCTCCTTCGGGGGTGAATTTGATGGCGTTTGAGAGCAGATTATTCCAAACGATATCAAGATACGCGCCGACCGACATTATCGAGACCTCGGAAAGATCACATTCCACCGAAAGCCCCTTTTCCTCTATCACAGCCTCGTATGCGATTATTGCCTCCGAGAGCTGGGCAAAAAGATCGACTCTCTCTGCCTCGGGTCTTATTTCCTCATTTTCGAGCTTATTGAGCTTTAAGACATCGGAGACAAGATTTGAAAGCCTTTTTGACGCAATGCTTACGGTGTTAAGATATTTTTTTCGGGTACCCTCGTCAAGAGAATCATCCTCAAGCATTTTTGTGTAGTTTTGGATTATAGCGAGAGGGGTTTTCATTTCGTGAGAGACGTTCGATATAAAATCGGATTTTAAAAGCTCGCTTTTTCCGAGCTCCCTTGCCATAGTATTAAGGTTTTCGGCGATGCGGTCGTAGCCATCGTACTTATCGTAAGAATGGGATATTTCCACCCTTGCGCCAAAATCTCCGCTTGCTATGCGCTCGGTAGCATTGAGTATTTTTTCAACAGGCTTCTCAACCATAATCCTGCGCCTTATAACGTCAATAACAGTGCAAACACCGGACATTATAAGCACGACTCCAAGTATTGTGAAGGCTATGGCAAGCTTGCTTTCGGTACGTACTCTCACGTAGTCGTAAACAAGTATTGCAATCTGCATCGGTATCGCAACCGTAATGAAGAAAATAATTAAGCCAAGCCAAGAAAAACGAGCGTTTTTGTAACCTTTTCTTTTCATTTTAGCACCAATTTATAACCGAGTCCGTGAACGGTTTGAATTGAAAAGCCTGTGCAATTTGCACATTTTTCGCGGAGCTTTACCATATAAACGTCCACAGTTCTTGACGTTGCGGAGGAATCGTAATCCCAGAATTCCTCCATCAGAGCCGAGCGGGTGAAGGTCTTTTTCGGGTAGGAGAGAAGCTTGAAGAGTATATCGAATTCACGTACCGTCAGGGATATCTCCTCGCCGTCAACGCTAGCACTTCTTTCCTCGGAATTTATCTTGAAATTGCCAACGGTGATCTCTCTTTCATCCTCGATCTTCGCCCTGCGAAGCATCGCCGCAACCTTCATACAAAGCACGTCGGGGTCGAAGGGCTTTGTTACGTAATCGTCTATTCCGATATTGTAGCCCAGCATTTTTGATGCCTTGTCCTCCTTCGCGGTTATGAAGATTATCGGAATGGCTTTATCTGTTGCTCTCACCGATTCGGCAAGCTCAAAGCCGTCCATTTTCGGCATCATAATATCCGTGATAAGCATATTAAATTTTTCCTCCGCTATTCTGGAGAGAGCCGCCTCGCCGTCATACACACCCTCCACCTCATAGCCATTTGCGCGAAGCACGGTGCTCACAAGTCTGTTCAGGTCGCGGTCGTCCTCCGCAAGCAAGATCTTTACCATAATGCCACCTCACTAAAGTCATAATACCTGATCATATTATATATATTTTATCATCCTTTCATTTGCAAAAAGTTTGTAAAATATGAACTATCTGTAAACATCTTGATATAAAAAGAGCCTTTTCCCCGACGCTTCGGTGCGGATATATCCGTGCCGAGGTGCCGAAGCAAAAAGCTCCTTCATTGATCTTATATCTTTATATACTTTATATAACAGATGCTTTGTCGCTATTATTACTTCGCGGCTTTAACTGCGTTTTCCGTGCCAAACCAGATCATATTGCCGGATTTTTCGCAAACGAATTTCGAGCCGTAATCACTTGGATTATTAAACCAGCTTTGGGCTTCCTCCTGCATTTTCTCCCAGGCGTTATTGGCGGCGGTGGTGCTTTCGAAATAATAGACCTCTATCCACTCGCATTTGGGCTCCATAATAATACCGCTGACCTTCCAATCAATTCCCGAAACACCGAGATAGGAAAAGCCCTTCGAGGTTTTATAAACGTCCTCGTAGCCCGCCGCCTCAAGAGCCGCAACCACCTTGTCGGGGTCATCGTTAGGCTTCGCTCCGCAGCTCACGAGAACAAGAAGAAGGGAGAGCACCGTGATCATCATCAAGGCGCAGGATATAATTTTCTTCATAGCTATTCTCCTTTTCTAAAAAATTAATACATCTTATTATAGCAATTATTGAAATATAATTCAATAGCTTACAAAGATTTTTTTAATGAATTCTTTCGTGCTTTTTTGTATAGTATGACATATTATATTTAATTGCAATCGGCAACGAGGGGACCTGCAAGCTCGGAGAGGAAGAAGAGCCTTCCCGGAAGCGTGGGAATATAAGAGGAGGTGATCCAAGGCGTCGTGCCGTGACGGAGAGTCATCCAAAGAGACATTCCCTGCCACTGCATACCTCTGCCGAGAGTGCCGTCTGCACCGCCGATAGCATAGTCAGCCTTAAGGAATATACCTGGGCCGATGGTGTTCGCGCGGCAAGGCACGAGAGTCGTGCGAGACTTAAAGCTTGTGAGAGCATTCTGCTCAACGGTGAGGGGGTGTATCTTTGCACCGATGCGATAGGGTGCCGCCTCCCATTCTGCCTCCGTTTCATAATCAGCCGCAAACGTGGGCTCCCAGAATGCGATGTGGCACATTCTGCCGATACCGTAAACAAGGACGAGCCTTGCGCCCTCCGCCTTAAGGGCGGCTATCTTTTCGGGATAGGTGGGAAGATTCGCCTTGGTGGCAAAATTGCGCTGTGCGGCAGGCACGGTAAGCTCACCAAGGGGCTCAAAGAGTGCCTTCTCCATTGCATACTGAAATGCTCCGGGGTTTGTGGGCTCAAGGGTGTTGCCCTCGCCGTCTGCCCATTCGTCCATATTAAAGGTCCAAACGTGGTCGCACTTGATTCCCCATTCCTTGATGAAGTAAACCACCCATTTATACATACCCATAGGTCCAACGGGAAGGATGAAAGCCACCTTCTCCCCTCTCTCCTTCGCAAGCTTTATCTGCATTGCGATCTCGTGGCCCATATATGTCTCAAATTCGCCGAGACTCTCGCACTTAATGGGGGTGAAGCCATCGTTCCAGAAGCTCTGGCGATCGGTTATTGAGTCGGGTGTACCAATGCACGCATCGATCTTATCAAAATCCCAGCCCGCAGGATAAAAGCCTTCAAGAGCCGAGCCCTTCACTGTATCGTTAAAATTCATTTTTAAGTCCTCTTTTCTGATTTTTGCAAATAACTATTTACATTTTACCCTATTTTTTATGCTTAAGGAAGCATTCTCTTGGTTGTCCCCTTAAGATAAACCTGACACATTCTGAATGCCTCCGCATACTCCGCGCCGCATTGATATCCGCGGTAACGGCTACAAGTCTTCACCATATCGGGAAAGTCTATATGGTCGTGATCTCTCATCCAGACGATCTGCGACTCGTGGCAATTCAGCATTTCGATCTTCTTATCTATATGGTCGGTCACGTCAACGTACTCCGTGGGAACAAAGTTTACCCCTGCGAGAGTATCGAAGTAATATATGGGAACGAGCCTTGCGGCTCCCTTTGCCTTTGAGGGGTAATTCGGGAGAGTTGCCGCAAAGCTTGCATCAAAGACGAGCCTTGATACGGCTGTGTGATCGGGCATATAGTCATTAGGATCGTGCGTAATTATAAAATCGGGGTCAACCGTTTTGATCACCTCAACAACCTTGTCGCGGGCTTCTTTATTGTTATCGTATATATCAAGGTCGTGGAAGCCGCCCCACATTACCTCGAAGCCCGCCAATGCTCCGCTTCGCTGAGCCTCACCTGCTCTCATCGGGATAAGCTCCTCGGGAGGAATGATAACGTGCCCGAGATTTCCGCTTGAGAGATGGCATACCACAACTCGATCTCCTCTCTCCTTGCACTTCAGAAGCGTGCCCGCGCAGGAGACCTCCATATCGTCGGGGTGACAGGTTATTGCAAGAACGGTATACATATTTTTTCTCACTTTCTTTTTCTGTTTGTTGTTATCAAGCACGTCACTCCGCCCGTTTGATGCGGAAGCTCTGTGCGTTTTTCTTTTCGTACTTAAAGCTAATTATCACTCTGTGCTCTAAAGGCTTTTAGGACGGGGCAACAGAGATCACTGCCCTGCCGCGTTGTCGATTTCCTCGGGAGCTTTCAAAAGCAGGGAGTAATAGAAAAATCCTGTCTTTTGCACAAAGTCATTATAAAGCTCGTATTCCGCCTCGCGCTTGCCGAGAAGATCGCGAGCCTCCTCGTATTTCTCCATAGCTTCATCGTCCATACCGACAGACTTTAAGCTAAAGGCGGCGGAATACAGCTTGATAAAGTCCGCATAATGCTCAAGTAGTCTTATCAGCACAGTGCGTGCTCTCAGATCGGAATTATAGTGCTCCAAAGCGTAAGCGTGAAGCTTTTCAGCAAGAGGCACGAGAGAATCTATGCGAGGCTTCATATCGGGGTCGTAATATGCATTTTTGCGCTTTGCCGCGTGAGGCTGAGCAAGATAAACGTAAGGGACGGCATCGTGCATCTCTGTGAGAATATCTCTCACCTTCTCCCAGCTCTCTCCGTACGCCGCAGAATAGTATTCGCTCACCAGCTCCTCAAAGCTTGTGGAAATATCGTACTGGGCTCTTGCGTGAGTGTAAAACGCAAATCCGTTAGGGAAAAATCCGCGCTGTGAGCCGCATTGCATAATTCCATTGATTCCCTCGGCAAGATACGCCTTAGTGTCCTCATATATTCTCTCGGCAATTCTGATTCCCGTAAGGTCATAGTGCTGATGCCTCCAGAAGTGATATTCGAATGCAAAGGAGGGGTTTTTGAAGTTCTCCTTCCACCTGCGTAGGTGAGCGAGATATTCGTCAAGCGATTCAGGCATTGTGAGCTTGTTTCTCACGAACGGAGGGATCTCGACATCGCTTACGTCACCGGACAGTGTCTTAGTATAATCTCTGGTGATAGGTGCAAGCATAAGAACGAAGCGGTCGGGATTTGCCAATCTTTCAACGTCGGGTGCCCAGCTAGTATCCACGTAAACGATAATAACTATCTTAACGTCACAGCCACGGCGCGTCAGCTCCTCGTCGGTCTTATTCATCATTCTGATATACCAATCGGAAGGCGACATTTTCGCGCACTCGGCACATTCACAATGGTTGTTTGAAGCGTCGGCAAGCCAGACGTGAATATATGAGGTGTTTGAGTGAGCCTCGGCGTAATCGGCGATGCATTTCGCCGTTAACTCCTGCACCTTAGGGTTCGAAAGACAGACCTGCGTGTTTGCAGGCCGACCTCTGTATAGCCCGCGCTTACCGTTGTAGAGCGCGATACAATCTCTGTATTCCTCGGGGATCACCGAATCGTCAACCTCCGACCAGCAAAGAGTTGAATCAATGCCGAAGGGGTCGTTATTCCAGCCGTGGCCCACCGAGTGAAGCATAATTCCGCGCCTGTCCATCTCGCATTCAAGACGGCGGGTGATCTGAATTGAGTATTCGTCAGTTATCTCCTCGGGCGGACGGTTCTGCTCGTTGCGGAGATGCTTATAGTATCTTTGATAAAATTCCTTTGGGTTGCGGAACTGCATCATAAAGCAGTTGAGCCCAAGCTTTGGCATAAAGTCGATAAAGGCTTCAAGAGCCCTCTGACTCACGCCACCCTCAATGCAATTTCCGCGGACTCTCATCGTTGGCGTGTGGGTATATGAGACAGGCTCAATATTCTTTATGGGAATGATCTCGCCATCAACGCCGAGCACAAGCCAGACGCAACCGTTTTTACGCAAAAACTCATATACGGCAATAAGGGTCGCTCTGGGGTTTGCTCCCGCAATAACGCCACCCCGTGTATCGGTTTTTATGTAAACCGTATCGTCGAGCTCGGGGGATGTCCCATCGGGTGCATCTATTCCAAGATCGGAAAACGTGCCGAGGCGAAAGCCCTCCGAGGCTGTGGGATCGTATGCGATCTTAACATCTCCGCCCTCGGGCATCATCATTCTAAGGTATTTTTTCAACTCCTCGGCGGCAAAATCGATGGGAGAGCCTAGGCTTACTTTGTTTATTTTCACTAAATTCACTCCTAAATTGCGTTATTGCGGATCAATCGATGCGCTGATATCTGAACACCTCGGGCTCATCAATATCCATTATTTGCCGGATAAAGCCTGTCTTTTGAGAATGATCGTCATATTGCTCAACCTCCGGCTCAATTTTGTTAAGATAAGCTCTTATGTCCTCATAAGCGGCTCTTGCCTCCTCATTTTTGCCAACAGCCTTAAGCCCAAGAGCAACCGAGAGAAGCTTGATATATTCGCAGTATTTTTCAAGAAGCCTTACTATAACCGTTCTCACTCTGTGATCGGAGTTATAGTGCTCGCGCACAAGGGCGAGAAGCTCGTCTGCAAGAGGTATGAGGCTGTCGATTCGAGGCTTCATATCGGGGTTATAATATGCGCCCTTGCGCTTCTTTGCGTGATCCATAGACATATATTCGTACGGAACGGCATCGGAGAGCTTTTTGAGTCCGTCGCGGAAGAGTCTCCAGTCCTCGCCGTATGCTATCGAATAGTAACGCTCCTCAAGCTCCGAAAGAGGCACATCAAGCTCAAAGAGAGCTCTTGCGTGGGTGTAGAAGGCGAAGCCGTTGGGGAAGAATCCGCGCTGGCTGCCGCATTGCATCATACCCTCCATACCCTCGCCGAGATACGCCGCTGTGTCCTCGTGAAGTCTTTTTGCTATTTGCAAGCCCGAAAGGTCGAACTGATGATGCTTCCAGAAATGATACTCAAAGGCGAATATATCTCCCTTCCATATCTTTTGCCACTCACGAACGTAAAGCATAAACTCCTGAAGAGATCCCGGAAGTATGAGATTGTTTTTCACGTAGGGACGGAGCTTCAAGGTGGGGTCAGGCTCGCCCATAGATTTTGTGTAATCCCTGTTTATGGGTGCGATCATCATAATAAATCTATCGGGATTATTGAGCTTTTCTGTAAACGGTGCCCAGGTCAGATCCTCGTAAACGATATACACGATCCTGTTATCAAGTCCGCGACTTGTGAGCTCCGCGTCGACCTCGTTGAGAAGGATCATATACCAATCCTGTGCCGAATGTTCTTTGCAAGCCTCGCACTCGCAATGGTTATTTTTGTCGTCAGCGAGCCAGATGTGGAGATAATCGGTGTTAGAGTGCTTTTCGCAATAATCCGCAACGTAATTTACAAAGAGCTTTCTCGCTCTTCGGTTTGACATACAGAACTGCGTGTTTGCGGGTCTTCTGTGATAAAAGCCGCGCTTGCCCTCAACGAAAGCCATACATTCGAGATTTTCCTTCGGGATAACGTCGTCGTCCGTGCCGTTCCAGGCGAGGGAGGAATCTATACCGAAGGGATCGTTAGTCCAGCCGTGACCGCAGGAATGAAGCATAATACCGCGCTTATCCATCTCACATTCCATAGCACGGGTCAATTGGATGCAGGTCTCCTTGGTGATGGGCTCGGGAACGCGGAGATCCTCATTTCTGAAATGGAGATAATATCTATTATAGAATTCTATCGGATTTTGGAATTGCACCATAAAGCAATTGAGACCGAGCTTTGGCATAAGGTCGATAAAGTCTGCCATAATTTTCTGGCTTACCGCGCCCTCAATGCAGTTTCCTCTATGGCGCACCGTGGGCTTGTGGCGGAGCTTCACGGGCACGATATCCAGCATTGGAATAAACTCTCCGTCAACTCCCGGAAGAAGCCACTCGCAACCGTTTTTGCGAAGATACTCATAAACGGCGATAAGGGTCGCTCTTGGGTTTGCACCTGCAATAATGCCACCCCGTGTATCGGTTTCGATATAAATAACGTCGTCCTTCTCGGGGTCACTGACGTCCGAGGTGTCAAGCCCGAAGTCTGCAAGAAGTCCGAGGCGGAAGCCGTCGGTCGCAGTGCTATCGTATGAAATTTTAACGTCGCCGCCCTCGGGCATCATCATTCGAAGATATTTTTTAAGCTCCTCTGCCGCAAAGTCTATTGGGGACGCAGATCTTACCTTATAAATTTTAAGCATACTCTTCTCCTTTTAAAGCTTTTTTGCGAGAATTAATTCAGCGCGATCACGCGGGCTGAGGTCGAGCTCTCACGTATTTTTTCAACGAGAGCAACGCTCGCCGCCGAGGATTTTGGAGGATTTTTGGAATTTTCTCCACCATTAAGAACGAGGGTGAGAAAATGACGGATCTCCTCGGTTACGCCGTCGGTCTCGGGAAGATTTACAGGGCTCGGAGCCTCGCCAAGCTTCGTGAGCCTCACGACACCGTCCTCGCAAGTGACAGTCCCCTTCTCAAATCTTGCCTTGAAGCCGAAGGTGAACGGCTTCTCGTAGGATGCATCCCAAGAGCAATTGATAACGGCGGTGCTGCCGCCGAAGCGGAGCGTAGTCGTTACCGCCTGATAGCTTGGCGGATTATTAAATTCGGTGGCAAATACGGAGTCAGGCTCGCCGAGGAGGTATCTTGCCATATCCACGTCGTGAATGTGGGTATCAAGGGCACAGCCGCCTGTTACGGAATTATCCGCGAAGGATGCACCCCACCCCGGATACACGCTATGCCTCTCCATATAAATATTATCAAGAGAGCCGAGGCTGCCACCGTCTGCTATTTCCTTAAGATAAACGTATGCCCTATCAAATCTCAGCACCTGGGCGATCATAAGCCTCTTTCCGCTTTTATTTGCCGCAGATATCATCTCGGCACAGTCGGCGGAGGAAAGCGCCATCGGCTTCTCGCAAAGGGTGTGCTTGCCTGCCAGAAGCAGCTTCACCGATACGTCCTTATGAAGGAAGGTTGGGAGGCAGACGTCGGCAACGTCGAAGTCCTCTTTTGCAATAAGCTCGTCTATATCCGAATAGATATGAACGGTCTCGGGGAGCGGTGTGTCAACTCCGCCGAGATTAAAATTCAGCTTTGCCGTAATGCGGCTTGCGTCGCGGTCGCAGACTGCAACGAGCTCAAGAGGAAACCCCTCCTCTGAAAGATTTGCATAGGCTGTGTTATGAGCTCTGGCAATTCCGCCGTAGCCGATAATGGCAACACGCAATTTTCTCATTTTATATTTACCTTCTGTGTTGATTTTTCGAATGAACTATGCTATAATTATTTTAAACCTAGATAAAATTCCAATTTAATCATACTACAAATCGCAATATAATACAATGAACTATTTTCCAAACAATCTGCACAATATTACGGCTATGCAGATAAGGAGGCAAAATGTCGACAAAACCCTTTAAAAAAACGCCCTTGGTACGTACATTTAACGTAACGAGCGCAATAACTATACTCTGCTATGAGCTTTCCCCAAGCTACTCAAACGAGGGAGAGAGGCACGATTTCTGGGAGATGATCTATATTGATCGCGGTCACGTAACTATCCGTAGCGACTCGGAGTCCTTCATCCTTCATCAAGGCGAGCTGATGTTCCACAAGCCAAACAGCTTTCATCAGGTTGCCTGCGACGGAGCAAACAGCGCGTCTGTTTTCATAATTTCCTTTGACTGCCGCTCTCCTGCGATGAAGCTTCTTGTTGGAAGAATATTTGCCGTGACGAGCCATCAAACCAAAATAATAAAACGCCTTATCGACGAATGCCTTGGCACATTTGCGCTTTCGGAATATCCGCTGGCAAAGCTCGGCACTGCCCCCATCGGCGGCTCACAGCTTGTAAAAAATTATCTTGAGGAGCTGCTCATCTTTCTTGCCAGAGGCGAGGGGATTTCCGAGCAGCATCCCGGCACGGAGCCCGAGAGGATACACAACGTTGATAATCTTGCGCAAAAGATAGAGGAATATCTTGTTCTTCATCTGCGCGGAAAGGTCTCCCTTGACGAGATCTCGGCAAGATTCCATTACGGCAAAAGCTCGCTTTGCGATATCTTCAAGCGCACTTACGGAGAAACGATCATCAATTATCACACGAAGCTGAAGATAGAAGCGGCAAAGCGGATGATCTTTGAGAAGAAGATGACTATAAGCGAGGTCGCCGAGCACCTTGGCTTCGAAAGCCCCGAATATTTTTCAAGAACCTTCAAAAAGGTCACGGGCATTTCCCCGAGGACCTTCCGCACAAGTCTTATCAGCGGCAACACCGTTTATCTTGAAAACGAGCTTGTGCTAAACAAGTAAACTTGTGCTTCATTTGCCGATGTAAAATGACAAATAGTCAGAACCATAATAACAAAAAAGTTCACCCCAACTATTGGCAAATAGCCAAAAAACACCGATTATGCAAACTAAAGCTTGCAAAATCGGTGTTTTTTATTATATCAGATTACTTGCTCTCTTCCTCTGCGGGAGCCTCTGCTACGGGAGTGAGCTTTACGATAGCGCACTCTGCGCCGTCTCCGCGACGGGGACCCATCTTGAATACCTGGGTGTAACCGCCGTTAACGTTAGCATAAGCGGGAGCGATAACGCTGAACAATTTTTTAGCAACGTCTTCCTTGGTGATATAAGCAAGAGCTGCGCGATAAGCGGAGAGGTCGCCCTTCTTACCGAGGGTGATCATCTCGTCGACCTTCGCAGAAACCTCCTGAGCTCTGGTGTAGGTGGTTTCGATCTTGCCTGTTTCAAGGAGAAGAGTAACCATGCCTCTGAGCATAGCCTTGCGCTGTGCAGTAGTTCTGCCAAGCTTTCTCATTTGTGTTTCCTCCTAATTATTCTTCTTCTTTCTTAAGTGCGAGTCCGAGCGAATTAAGCTTCTGGATCACTTCCTCGAGGGACTTACGGCCAAGGTTACGAACCTTGATCATATCCTCCTCGGTGCGGTTGATAAGATCCTCGACACAATCAATGCCCGCGCGCTTCAAGCAGTTGAAGCTACGAACGGACAGATCAAGCTCCTCAATGGTCATCTCGAGTACTTTTTCTTTCTTTACTTCTGCTCTCTCAACCATAATGTCCTCGCCGTTTCTTGCAACGTCGGACATATCGATGAAGAGCCTGAGGTGCTCGTTGAGAACCTTGGCTGCGAGGGATACCGCTTCCTTTGCACCAACCGTGCCGTTGGTGATAACCTTCATTGTGAGCTTATCGTAGTCGGTAATGTTACCAACACGGGTATTCTCAACACTGTATTCTACCTTATATACGGGAGTGAATATAGAATCAACGAAGATAAGACCGATGGGTGCGCCAACGTTTGCTCCAACAGTCTGGAGATAGTTCTGCTTATTGACGTCAGAGGGAACGTAGCCACGGCCCTGGTCAAAGGTGATCTCCATATAGAAGCGAGCGTTTTCGCTAACGGTGCAAATGTGGTGATCGGGATTATAGATCACAAGGTCTGCATCGGGACTAATGTCCGCCGCAGTAACGTTGCAAGGACCTGTTACGTCGATAACGACGGTCTTAGGCTCGTCACATTCGAGCTTAGCAACAATGCCCTTTACGTTAAGAACGATCTCGGGAACGTCCTCCTTAACACCGTTGCAGGCAGAGATCTCGTGGAGTACACCGTCGATCTTGATGCTGGTTGCAGCATAGCCGGGAATGGTGGAAAGAAGAACACGGCGAAGAGAGTTACCGAGGGTGATACCGTAGCCTCTTACAAGGGGCTCGGCAACAAACACCGCCTCATTACCGTTTTCAGACATTTCCGTAGCGGTTATATTGAACTTCTCTATTGCGTTCATCATTTTGGGTTTACCTCCTGTTTTAGTTTTTTATGCTCTCTTACGAGAATGGTGAAACTTGCACTGATACGCTGCGAAGAATAATGAAAGGAGCACTTTCAAAATTCTTTCGCTTAGTATCGGAGGGATTACTTGGAATAGAGCTCGACGATAAGCTGCTCTTCGATCTCGAAGTCGATATCGTCTCTTGCGGGAAGTGCAACTACCTTTGCTGCTGCATCTGCGGCATTGAGATCAAGCCACTTGGGAGTAGCAACGGTTGCAAGACCCTCGATAAGAGCCTTGATCTTTGCGCTTTCCTTGCTTGTTTCCTTAACGGCAATTACGTCACCTGCCTTAACGAGGATAGAGGGGATGGATACCTTCTTACCGTTAAGAGTGAAGTGAGCGTGAAGGACGAGCTGACGAGCTTCCTTTCTGGATGCTGCCATACCCATTCTGAATACTACGTTGTCAAGACGGCGCTCAAGGAGACAGAGGAGGTTCTGACCTGTGATACCTTCCATCTTCTCTGCCATCTCATAATAGTGCTTGAACTGACCCTCAAGTACGCCATAGTAGCGTCTTGCCTTCTGCTTCTCACGAAGCTGCTTGCCGTACTCTCCGACCTTCTTGCGAGCCGCGCCGTGCTGACCGGGAGCGGTGCTTCTGTGATCGAAAGCACACTTGCCGTTGGTGCAACGCTCGCCCTTAAGATAGAGCTTGCAGCCTTCACGACGGCACATTTTACAGTTAGGACCTGTATATCTAGCCATTTTACTTTTACCTCCCTTAGATTAAACGCGTCTGCGCTTAGGAGGACGACAACCGTTGTGAGGAATCGGTGTTACGTCCTTGATCATTGTGATTTCAAGACCTGCGGTTGCAAGTGCGCGGATAGCAGACTCTCTGCCTGCTCCGGGACCTCTTACGAGAACCTCAACAGTCTTCATACCGTGATCAACTGCGATCTTGCCTGCGTGCTCTGCTGCGGTCTGTGCTGCGTAGGGGGTAGACTTCTTGGAGCCCTTGAAGCCCATCTCACCTGCAGTACCCCAAGCAATTGCATTGCCCTGCACGTCGGTGATGGTTACGATCGTGTTGTTGAAGGTGGAGCGGATATGTGCTACGCCTTTTTCAACGTTCTTACGTTCACGACGCTTTTTAACAACCTTTTTTACTGCTGCCATGTCATATCTCTCCTTTACTTCTTCTTATTAGCGATGGTCTTTGCGGGACCTTTTCTTGTTCTTGCGTTTGTCTTGGTGCGCTGACCTCTTACAGGGAGACCCTTTCTGTGTCTAACACCGCGATAGCAATTGATTTCTACGAGACTCTTGATGTTAAGAGCTGTCTCACGGCGGAGGTCACCCTCTACGTGGTAGCTTGTTTCTATCTCATCACGAAGAGCCGCGATCTCACTCTCGGTAAGATCCTTTGCGCGAGTGTCGGGATTAACGCCTGTCTTAGCAAGGATATCCTGAGCGCTCTTGAGACCGATACCGTAGATGTAGGTAAGCGCGATTTCCACACGCTTGTTATTGGGAATATCAACACCAGCTATACGAGCCATTTCGATATATACTCCTTATTTTAATTTAGTGTCTTAAAATTTGCGGACCCAGCTATCAGCCCTGACGCTGCTTGTGCTTGGGATTTTCGCAGATGACCATTATTTTACCGTGTCTCTTAATGATCTTGCACTTATCGCAAATCTTTTTGACGGAAGGCTTAACTTTCATTTTTTATGACCATGCCTTTCTTTTAATTCAAATATTACTTCTTTCTCCAGGTGATACGTCCTCTTGAAATATCATAGGGTGATACCTCAACAGTTACCGTATCTCCAACGAGAATTTTGATATAATTCATACGAAGCTTGCCCGATATGGTCGCAGTTACTATGTGACCGTTGGGGAGCTTTACCTTGAAGACCGTGTTGGGAAGTGCTTCCACAACCACGCAATCCTCAAATTCGATCAAATCGTTCTTTGCCAAGAAGATTTCCTCCTGTTTATTAACCTTTAGTAGTCATTGTCTACGTCGGTTAGCAAAATAGGATCTCCGTCGGTAATGATGACCGTGTTCTCGTAATGAGCGGATAGCTTACCGTCCAGAGTTACCACTGTCCAACCGTCTTGCAGTACCCTTACCTCTTCTGTGCCTGCGTTAACCATAGGCTCGATCGCAAGCGTCATATTGGGGTAGAGCCTTGCACCTCTTCCCGCTCTGCCGAAATTCGGGACCTCGGGGTCCTCGTGCAGTGCGGCACCGATGCCGTGTCCAACGTAGTTGCGGACAACGGAGCAGCCATTTGAAATGACGAAACCTTCAACCGCTGAGCCAACGTCTCCGATGCGATAGCCTGCCTTGGCAAACTTCATCGCCTCATAGAAGCTTCCTTTAGTGACCTCAATCAGCCTCAGCGCCTCATCGCTTACCTTGCCGACAGGGAATGTTCTTGCACTGTCGCCATTATAGCCGCGGTAGCGAGCGCCGACGTCAACCTTTACGATATCTCCCTCTTTGAGAATTCTTCTCTCGGAAGGAATTCCGTGTATGACCTCATCGTTAATAGAAATACAAGCGCTTCCGGGGAAGCCGTTATATCCAAGGAAGGAGGGGTGAGCATCGCACCTTTCGATAAAGGCGCGGATCTTTGCGTCGACCTCCTTCGTGGATATGCCGGGGCGGATAACGTCGCGGGCAACAAGAAGTGCCTCGCCTGTTATTCTTCCCGCCTTTTGCATAAGCTTCAGCTGCTCGGAATTTTTAATTATGATCATAATCAGATACCGAGAGCCAGGAAGGTACGTTTTTTGGTATCCTCAAGCGCGTCTGCGCCCACAACCACCCTGATGAGTCCTTTCTTTGAATAGAACTCCTTGAGGGGCTCTGTGGAAGAGTGATACACCTGCAGGCGAGATCTCACCACATCCGGTGCATCGTCTGCACGGATGGAGAGTGCCGTACCGCACTCGCACGCATCTCCGTTGGGAGAGGGGTTATGTGCTGTGTGGTAGGTCTTTCCGCAGGAGGGGCAAACCCTTCTGCCGCTCATTCTCCGGACGATCTCCTCATCGGGGACCTCAAGAGAAACAACGGCATCGAGCTTCACGCCCATTGCATCAAGAGCCTCTGCCTGTGGAACGGTACGAGGGAATCCATCAAGAATGTATCCCTTGTCGCAGTCCGATTTCGCGAGGCGCTCCTTGACGATGCCGATAACGACATCGTCAGGAACAAGAGCACCGCGCTCAATAAATTCTTTGGCTTTGCGTCCCATATCCGTGCCTGCCTTGCAAGCCTCGCGGATGATCGCGCCTGTGGAGATGGTAGGAATACCGAGCTCCTTGGAAACGAATTCAGCCTGAGTGCCCTTGCCTGCACCGGGAGCGCCAAGAAAAATTATTTTCATTTGAGTTACCTCGGGTATGTGCGTAGCTTAATTAAGGAAGCCCTTGTAGTTACGCATCGTAAGCTGTGCTTCGAGCTCTCTGAAGGTCTCAACGGCAACACCGACAACGATAAGAAGTGTCGTACCACCGAAGGAGAAGATGCTGACGAGTCCGGAAGCGTTTGCCGCGATCTGAGACTGAAGATATGCAGACTCAAGACCAAAGATCTGCTCAAGCCAGGTACCGACATACGCACCCTCGATGATCCACTCAAAGAAGTGCTGGAACACGTGAGGGCCGAGTATCTGAGGAATGACCGCGATGATACCAAGGAAGAGCGCGCCTGCAAGAGTGATCTTGCCGAGGATCTTCTTGATATAGTCTGCTGTGGGTCTACCCTGTCTGATACCGGGGATCGCACCGCCCTGTCTCTTAAGGTTATTGGATACTTCCATAGGATCGAAGGTGATCTGTGTGTAGAAGTATGTGAAGCCTATGATGAGAAGGAAGAGCAGCACGGGATAAACAACGCCGTTTACGCCGATGATGTCCGCGAATTTAGCCCATCCGGAGGTCTCATCGTATGCGCCTGCGCTCTCAAGCACCTGCATAATGGTGGGAACGAAGGAAACGATGGAGGAAGCGAAGATGATGGGCATAACGCCTGTCATATTGAGCTTGATCGGAAGATTAGAGCTCTGACCGCCGTACATCTTACGGCCAACTACCTTCTTCGCATACTGAACGGGAATTCTTCTCTCGGAGCCTGTGAACCAGATAACCACAGCGATAAGAGCGAGGAGTCCTGCGATGAGCACTACTGCGAATACAGTAGAGATCAGTGCGTAGAGCCAAGCTCTGTCAACGTAGCTATAGGTGTCAACGACCATAACAACGAGGTTGTAAACGAAGGAAGGAACCGATGCAACGATATTTGCAAAGAGTATGATGGAAATACCGTTACCGATACCTCTTTCGTTGATTCTCTCAGCAAGCCACATAATGATGGACGCACCTGCTACGTAGCAAGCGATGATAACTACCGAATAAAGGAAGCTTGCATCGCCCTCTGTTGCAGCGTTGGTGAGCGCACCTGCCTGCTTGAGAAGGAAGTAATAACCGATAGCCGTTACGATAGCAAGGATAACGGTTACTATTCTTGTGATAAAGCTCATCTTCTTTTTGTCGTTTTTCGCGATCTCGCCGAGCTTCGGGAATACGACAGCAAGAAGCTGAATGATAATTGAAGCGTTTATATAAGGCTGTACGCCGAGCGCAAAGAGCGTCATTGTACCCATAGAGCCACCCGAGAGCACGTTCATATATTCAAGGATCGTGCCACTCATAGTTGCCTGGAAATTGTTAGCCTCAACAAACGGAACGGGAATGACTGTACCTATACGGTAGAGGAAGAGGATCAGGAGAGTGAAAAGTATCTTACTTCTGATTTCCTTGGTATTCCAAGCGTTCTTAAGTGTCTGAAGCATTATACCACCTCAGTCTTTCCACCTACTGCCTCGATCTTCTCTTTAGCAGAAGCGGAGAAGACCGCTGCTTTAACGGTGAGTTTTTTGGTGATTTCGCCCTCGCCAAGCACCTTAACACCGTCGAAAGCGGTGTCGATAAGACCCTTGGTGAGAAGAGCTGCAACGTCAACTACCTCGCCGTCATCAAACTTGTTAAGCGCCTGCACGTTGATAACCGCGTACTTCTTCGCAAAACGATAGTTATTAAAGCCTCTCTTGGGAAGCTTTCTGTAAAGCGGAAGCTGACCGCCCTCAAATCCGGGTCTTACACCGCCGCCGGAGCGAGCGTTCTGACCCTTGTGGCCCTTGCCGGCCGTTTTTCCGTTGCCGGAACCTGCGCCTCTACCCTTGCGGAAGTTCTCCTTTACGGAGCCCTCTGCGGGTGAAAGTTCATGGAGCTTCATTTTGTATCCTCCTTTCAATTCCGATTAAACGGTCTCAACCTTAACAAGGTGAGAGATAACTTTTATTTTGCCCTGAAGGCATGCATTGTTTGCCTGAACGGTGCTGTCGCCGGGTCTCTTGAGACCGAGGGACTCAGCAGTTGCGATCTGGTTCTTCTTGCACGCGATGAGGCTCTTTATGAGAGTAACCTTAACGTTTTCCATTACACGCTACCCCCTTATGCCTTAACGTCTTCTACGCTAAGTCCGCGAAGCTCTGCGATCTCTTCAGCGGTTCTGAGAGACTTGAGACCCTCGAACGTTGCCTTAACCACGTTAGTGGGGTTAGAGGAACGAAGGCACTTAGCACGAATGTTCTTGATACCTGCGAGAGCAAGGATGGTACGAACTGTACCGCCTGCGATAATACCGGTACCGGGAGCGGCGGGCTTAAGGAGAACCTTACCTGCACCGTACTCGCCGATAACGTCGTGAGGGATCGTGGATCCGTTAAGGGAAACCTTGATCAAATTCTTTTTAGCATCCTCGATACCCTTGCGAATTGCATCGGGAACCTCAGCTGCCTTTCCGAGGCCGAAGCCTACATGTCCATTTCCGTCGCCTACTACCATGATAGCTGCAAAACGAGCGATTCTACCGCCCTTTACGGTCTTGGAAACACGGTTTAAAACTACAAGCTGCTCCTGAAGATCAAGCTCAGCTGCATTAATGATCTTTGCCATGTTAATCTCCTTATAGAATGTTTCTTGTGGAAACAGTGTATAAACCGGCGATTAGAACTTCAGGCCGCCTTCTCTGGCGCCTTCTGCTAATTCCGATACACGTCCGTGATAAATGTAGCCACCGCGGTCGAATACTACCGTGGAAATGCCCTTTGCGAGAGCTCTCTCTGCGAGAGTCGCGCCTACCTTGCGAGCTGCCTCCTTGTTGGAGCCGATGCCCTCAAAGTCCTTTTCATAAGTGTTTGCACTTACGAGCGTTACGCCCGCAACGTCATCGATGATCTGAGCGGAGATGTTTGCGTTGGATCTGTAAACTGCAAGACGAGGTCTTTCAGCAGTGCCCGAGATCTTGCCGCGAACTCTCTTATGTCTCTTAAGACGCTGTGCGTTACTGTCAATTCTCTTAACCATTTTAACGCTCTCCTTTCATTACTTACCGGTCTTTCCGGCCTTGCGGCGGATGTGCTCACCGGAATACTTGATACCCTTACCAAGGTAGGGCTCGGGAGGTCTCTTGGATCTGATCACAGCTGCGACCTGACCAACTGCCTGCTTGTCGATACCCTTTACGATGATGGTCGTGCTGTCGGGGCACTCGAACTTAACGCCGTTTGCTTCCTCGAACACAACAGGGTGGGAGTAACCGAGACCAAGGTTAAGCTTAGTACCGGACTTCTCAGCACGGTAGCCTACACCAACGATCTCAAGCTTCTTCTCATAGCCCTTGGTAACGCCAACAACCATATTGTTGAGGAGCGTTCTTGTGAGGCCGTGAAGAGCGCGGTTTTCTTTCTCGTCGTTAGGACGGGCAACGGTGAGCTTGTCACCGTCAAGGGTGATCGTAAGAGCTGCATTAAAGGTATCCTTGAGCTCGCCAAGGGGGCCCTTTACGGTAACTGCATTGCCTTCGGCAATGGTTACGCTTACGCCTGCGGGAACTGTAATAGGTTCTCTACCAATTCTTGACATAACTTCTTACCTCCCCTTTCTTACCATACGAAGGCGAGGACTTCGCCACCGACGTTTGCCTGTCTTGCCTTCTTATCGGTCATAACACCCTTAGAGGTGGAAACGATCGCGATACCGAGACCGTTCATAACCTTGGGCATATCCTCACAGTTGGAGTAGATACGAAGACCGGGCTTGGAAACTCTGCGAAGGCCGTGAATAACCTTCTGCTTGCCGGGAGCGTACTTGAGGGTAACGCGGATGATACCCTGCTTGCCGTCCTCAACGATCTGGAAATTCTTAATATAACCTTCCTCGAGAAGGATCTGAGCGATAGACTTCTTGAGGTTGGATGCGGGAACATCAACAGACTCGTGCTTAGCATCATTTGCGTTTCTGATTCTTGTAAGCATATCTGCGATTACATCTGAAATTTGCATTGTTTTTTCCTCCTATATGCAAGTTTGTTTTTCTTGCTGCCGACGTGCGGCGGCATATCGGCGGTTAAAGCCCAAGGTATCGGTTAAATTATTACCGACCCTTTTGGAGCTTTCCTTCCGGTTGCTTGGAGATGCGAGGGCATCTCAATCAGATTACCAAGATGCCTTTCTTACACCCGGGATCTCGCCCTTGTATGCGAGCTCACGGAAGCAGATACGGCAGATTCCGTACTTACGAAGGTAAGCGTGAGGTCTGCCACAGATCTTGCATCTGTTGTAAGCGCGAGTGGAGAACTTAGGCTCCTTCTGCTGCTTGAGTATCATTGACTTCTTTGCCATGGCTTCTTCTCCTTAATTTGCAAAGGGAGCGCCCATAAGAGCGAGCATCTCTTTTGCTTCTTCGTCGGTGTTAGCAGTGGTTACGAACACGATGTCCATACCGCGGATCTTGTCAACCTTATCATACTCGATCTCGGGGAAGATGAGCTGCTCCTTAAGACCGAGAGCATAGTTGCCTCTGCCGTCGAAGCCGTTGGGGTTGATACCCTTGAAGTCACGAACGCGGGGGAGAGCGAAGCTGAAGAGCTTATCCATAAACTCATACATCTTCTCGCCGCGAAGAGTTACCTTAACGCCGATCTTCATACCCTCACGGAGCTTGAAGTTAGCGATGGACTTGTGAGCATAGGTGGGAACTGCCTTCTGGCCGGAGATAAGGGTTATCTCGTCGATAACGTTATCAATAACCTTGGAGTTCTCCTTTGCGTCGCCGCAGCCAACGTTGATAACGATTTTGTTGAACTTCGGGATCTGCATTACCGAGGAATAGTTGAACTTCTGCATAAGAGCAGGTGCAACTTCATTCTTATACTTTTCAGCGAATCTAGACATTTATCTGCACCTCCATCTTATATTTCCGCGCCGCACTTAGCGCATACGCGGATCTTCTTACCGTCAACTACCTTGACCTTGGAGCGAACTGCCTTATCGCACTTGGGGCAGTAGAGAGCTACCTTGCAGGCGTAGATCGCGCCCTCGGTCTTAACGATCTGGGACTTGTCGCCCTGGCGACGAGCCTTAGTGTGCTTGGAAACGATGTTTGCACCCTCAACGATTACCTTACCTTCCTCGGGAGAAGCTGCAATAACCTTGCCCTTCACGCCCTTGGAGTCACCGGAGAGAACAACAACGGTATCATCTTTTTTAACATGAAGCTTATCCATTATTCATTACCTCCTGTGAATTAAAGTACCTCGGGAGCAAGGGACATGATCTTGGTGAAGTCGTGCTCACGAAGCTCTCTTGCTACCGGGCCAAAGATACGGGTACCTCTGGGTGTTTTGTCTTCCTTAATAATAACTGCAGCGTTCTCATCGAACTTGATGTAGGAACCGTCTGCACGGCGAAGCTCTTTTACAGTTCTGACTACAACTGCTTTTACAACGTCGCCCTTCTTTACAACGCCGCCGGGTGCTGCCTTCTTGACAGAGCAAACGACGATATCACCGACGCTTGCATAGCGGCGACCTGAGCCGCCGAGAACTCTGATGCACATAAGCTCTTTTGCACCGGTGTTATCTGCGACCTTCATTAAAGATTGCTGCTGAATCACTGTTTTTTCCTCCTTTTTCGGTAAACCTTTAATCTACCTACTGGTTTAGTGACTAACTTATTTGTTTGATTTTGTAAATATTACTTTGCCTTTTCGATGATTTCAACAAGGCGCCATCTCTTAGTCTTGGAGAGGGGTCTGGTTTCCATCACTGCAACCTTATCGCCGATTCCGCAGGTATTAGCCTCATCGTGAGCGTGGATCTTAACGGTTCTCTTGATGATCTTACCGTACTTGGGGTGACGAACGTTGTCTACGATAGCAACGACGATGGTCTTGTCCATCTTGTCGCTTACTACCTTACCGACTCTGACTTTTCTAAGCTTACGAGTTTCAGTCATTTTCATTACCTCCCGTTATGCATTCTTCTCGCGAAGAACTGTCATTACGCGAGCAATATCATGCTTAACTTCTGTGATTTTGTGAGGATTGTCAAGCTGCTTGACTTCAAGCTGGAAGCGAAGATTGAAAAGTTCTTCTTTGAGCTCGCCGAGCTTCTCGGTAAGCTCCTCAGCGGTCATTTTTCTGAGTTCTGTTGCCTTCATTGCTTAAACCTCCTCGCTTATTTCAAGATCTGCTTTCCTAGCAAACTTGCACTTAATGGGAAGCTTGTTGGAAGCGAGACGCATAGCCTCTTTTGCCTGCTCCTCGGTAACGCCGTCCATCTCGAACATAACTCTGCCGGGCTTAACGACCGCTACCCAGTATTCGGGCGAACCCTTACCTGAACCCATTCGAGTTTCAGCGGGCTTCTCCGTGATAGGCTTATCGGGGAATATTTTGATCCAAACCTGACCACCACGCTTTACGTATCTGGTCATTGCGATACGGGCTGCCTCGATCTGGTTGGAGGTGATCCAAGCAGGCTCAAGAGCAACGAGACCGAAGGAACCGTTGGTGATCTTGTTACCGCGAAGGGCTTTACCTTTAAGTCTGCCGCGCTGCTGGCGTCTGAACTTAACTCTCTTTGGCATCAACATTACTTATTGCCCTCCTCATTGTTTCTTCTGAAAGGGCGGTTGCCGTCGCGACGCTGACCGTCTCTTCTCTGAGGACGTCTGTCGTTGCGGTTGCCGTCGTTTCTTCTACGGGGTCTGTCGGGGCGGTCGGATCTCTGGTTCATAGCCTCTGCAAGGACCTCGCCCTTGTAGATCCAAACCTTAACGCCGATCTTACCGTAGGTGGTGTTTGCTTCATAGAAGCCGTAGTCGATATCGGCTCTGAGGGTCTGAAGCGGAATGGTACCCTCGTGATAGTGCTCGGTACGTGCGATCTCTGCACCGCCAAGACGGCCGGAGCAGGAAACCTTGATACCCTTTACGCCGAGACGCATAGTTCTACCGATGGAGAGCTTCATTGCTCTACGGAAGGAAACTCTCTTCTCAAGCTGAGCCGCGATGGACTCTGCAACGAGCTGAGCGTTGATATCGGGATTCTTGATCTCGATAACGTTAACTACTACGGGGCGGCCAACCATTGCCTCAAGCTCTGCTCTGAGCTTCTCGATCTCTGCGCCGTGGAAGCCGATTACAACACCGGGCTTTGCGCACTGGATGAATACTCTGACGCGAGCGGAATCGCGCTCGATCTCAACCTTGGGAACGCCTGCGCTCTGAAGCTTAGTCTTTACGTACTCTCTGATCTTGTGGTCGGATACGATGGTGTCGCCCATCTCCTTTGCGTTAACAAACCATCTGGAATCCCAGTTCTTGATAACGCCGACTCTCAGACCGTGGGGATTTACCTTCTGTCCCATTGTCAGCCTACCTCCTTTTCCTTTACTGTAAGTGTTACATGGCTGGTCCTCTTAAGGATGTGGAATGCTCTACCCTGTGCTCTGGGCTGTACTCTCTTGAGTGTGGGGCCGGGGCACACGAAGCATTCGGAAACATAGAGGTTGCCGGAGTCCATGTTAAAGTTGTGCTCTGCATTTGCTACCGCGCTCTTAAGGAGCTTGATAAGGTGCTCACAAGCGATCTTGTTGGTATTCTTAAGAATAGCCATTGCTGTATCGGTATCCTTGCCTCTGATGAGGTCAAGTACGATCTTAACCTTGCGCGGAGAAATTCTCACATATTTAAGATGTGCTTTTGCTTCCATTATGGAATTGCCTCCTCTCGCTTTCTGCGATTACTTATTACTTTCCGTTGTTCGATGTTTTGGAACCCGCATGTCCCTTGAAGGTACGGGTAGGTGCGAACTCACCAAGCTTGTGTCCGACCATATCCTCGGTAACGTATACCGGAACGTGCTTTCTACCGTCGTGAACGGCGATAGTGTGACCGATGAACTCAGGGAATATGGTAGAGGAACGGGACCAGGTCTTGAGAACCTTCTTCTCATTCTTTTCATTCATAGCGCATACGCGGTTGAAGAGCTTAACTTCAACGTAGGGCGCTTTCTTTAAGCTTCTACTCATTGTGTTTTCTCCTCCGTCAATTACTTAGCGTTTCTGCGCTTAATAATGAATTTGTTGGTCCTTGCCTTCTTATCTCTTGTCTTAAATCCAAGAGCGGGCTTGCCCCAAGGAGTTACAGGACCGGGACGGCCTACGGGAGACTTACCTTCACCACCACCGTGAGGGTGATCACAGGGGTTCATTACGGAACCGCGAACTGTGGGGCGGATGCCGAGGTGACGGGTCTTACCTGCCTTACCGAGCTTGACGGTCTCGTGCTCAAGGTTGCCGACCTGACCGATTGTTGCCTTGCACTCAAGGCGAACTATACGAACCTCACCGGAGGGAAGTCTTACCTGAGCGGAGCCGTTCTCCTTAGCCATAAGCTGAGCAAATGCGCCTGCGGAACGAACGAGCTGAGCGCCCTTACCGGGATAAAGCTCGATGTTGTGAATGATTGTACCAACGGGAATCGCGGAAATGGGAAGTACGTTACCGGGCTTGATGTCTGCATCTGCGCCTGCGGTTACTACGTCGCCATCGGTGAGACCAACGGGAGCGATGATGTAGCTCTTCTTACCTGCCTCGTTCTCAAGGAGAGCGATGTAGGAGGTTCTGTTGGGGTCGTACTCGATACCGATTACCTTTGCGGACTCATCAACACCTCTCTTGAAGTCGATGATTCTGTACTTCTGCTTGTTGCCGCCGCCGTGATGACGAACGGTGATCTTGCCGTAGCTGTTTCTGCCGGCGTTCTTCTTCTTCTTAGCAATCAGGCTCTTTTCGGGGGAGAACTTGGTGATCTCCTCGAAGGAGGGGCTGGTCATATGTCTGCGCGACGGTGTCGTCGGCTTGTATTTCATTGTTGCCATTACTACTTACCTCCTCTTAGTTCATGCTCTCGAAGAAGGCGATGGGAGCGGAGTCCTCGGAAAGAGTGACAATCGCTTTCTTCCATTCTCCGGTGAAACCGAAGTGTACGCCGTATCTCTTGGGCTTTTTCTTCATATTAATTATATTGACCTTTACAACCTTGGTCTTTTTGAACATAGCCTCTACCGCAGCAGCAACGTCTGCCTTGGTAGCGGAGCTTGCAACCTCGAAGCTGTAACGCTTCTCTGCAACGCCGTCCATGCTCTTCTCGGTGATAAGAGGTCTTACAATGATATCTGCATAAGATTTCATCTTGCATATACCTCCTCGATTTTTGCTACCGCATCCTTAGCTACGATGAGAGTATCGCAGTTGAGAATGTCGTAAACGTTGATGGTGTTCCACTGAGTTGTCTTAACACCCTCGATGTTTGCGCAGCTCTTGATAACGAGCTCGTTTACCTCGGGAAGCACGATGAGAGCCTTCTTTGCTGCGCCGAGCGCTGCGAGCATCTCGACCATAGCCTTGGTCTTGTACTCTGCTACGCTGATAGCGTCAACAACTACCATCTCATTTGCTGCTACCTTAGAGGAAAGCGCGCTGAACATTGCTGTTCTCTTGAGAGCCTTGTTAAGGTTTACCTTGTAGGAACGGGGCTTGGGACCGAGCGCGATACCGCCGTGGGTCCACTGAGGAGAACGGGTGCTACCCTGTCTTGCGTGGCCTGTACCCTTCTGCTTCCAGGGCTTTCTGCCGCCGCCGGAAACCTCACTGCGGGTAAGGGTGGACTGAGTACCCTGTCTCTGATTCATAAGGAATGCTCTTACTGCCGTGTGGAGGACTGCTTCGTTCACTTCTGCGCCGAAGACCTTCTCGGAAAGGGCAAGCTCGCCAACTTCCTTACCGGCCATATTTACAACTTTAATACTAGGCATTGTGTGTTCCTCCTTCCGTTATGCTTTAACCGAATCACGGATGAATACGATGCCGCCCTTTGCTCCGGGAACCGCACCCTTTACCGCGATAAGATTCTTTTCTGCATCGATCTTAACCGCTACGAGGTTAAGGATAGTAACCTGCTCGTTACCGTACTGTCCTGCCATCTTCTTGTTCTTGAAGATTCTGGCGGGGTCAATAACACCCATAGAACCGGACTGGCGGTGCACAGGACCAACACCGTGAGTCATTCTGAGCTTGTGAAGATTCCATCTCTTGATTGCGCCGGTATATCCGCGACCCTTGGTAATACCTGTGATGTCGACCTTCTCGCCCTCGGCGAAGGTATCGACGGTTACTACCGAGCCTGCTTCGTATGCGCTGCAGTCGTCAAGTCTGAATTCCTTGAGATGTCTCTTCGGGCTGATGCCAGCCTTTGCGAAATGTCCGAGCTGTGCCTTGTTAACGTTCTTTTTCTTAACGTCCTCAAATGCAAGCTGAACTGCGTTGTAGCCGTCGTTTTCGACGGTCTTCTTCTGTGCTACCGCGCAAGGACCTGCTTCAATCAGGGTTACGGGGATCACATTGCCTTTTTGGTCGAAGATCTGAGTCATACCCAGCTTCTTACCGATAATGCCTTTTTTCATTTTTCCTCCTTTGGGTTATTGGTTGACGGCTGTGAATTTTCGCCGAAGCGATTCCGCCAACGTGACCACGAGGCCGTGGTGGTTCGGAGCTTTTCGCTCCAAGGGATTTGAAGCTCCCTTTTTTCGGTGATACCGATTAAGCCTTGATCTCGATCTCAACGCCTGCGGGAAGCTCGATGCTCATAAGAGCCTCGATGGTCTTCTGCTGAGGGTCGATAACGTCGATCAGACGCTTGTGAGTACGCATTTCGAACTGCTCGCGGCTATCCTTATACTTGTGAACAGCTCTGAGGATAGTTACGATCTCCTTGTCAGTAGGAAGCGGAATAGGACCGCTGACCTTGCTGCCGTTTCTCTTTGCTACGTCTACTACCTTTGCCGCTGCGGCGTCAATGATGGTGGAATCATAGCTCTTAAGACGTACTCTGATTTTGTTCTGTGCCATTTTGTTTTCCTCCTTCTTGGTTTCGCTTGAGACCGTTTTTAGAAGGCGCTAGGGTTTCACACCGCTTCGGGTGTATCAAACACCCCCAACAAAATCAGTTCGGCAAGCCTCCGCAGGGCTGACGAACCGATTAAAGTGCGCAGTGGTGCCAAAGAAGGCAACACCCTTGCTTCGCCCGGTTAAAATATCGGACATACTCCACGGAAATTCCCTACCTCGATGGGTAGCCACCTCCCGCTTCAACGCATATCAAGCTTTTATATTATACACTATTTATTATAGATTTTCAAGTATTTCGGCAAAAAAAGTTGGAAAAAGTTTGTAGAAATATAGACGAAAATTGCAAAGCCAATTTGTGCACTTTTCACAAAAATAGAAAATTTTAGAATTTTTTCGCCAATTTGGGGCTTCTATATGAAAATTTTTGGGATTTTGAGGTAAAAATTTTATTTTATTCCTGTTTGTCTATAATTTGTTCACAATTATGTAGTAAAATATGAGAAGTAAATATTATCAGATAACCTCACTCGGGCGGGATCCTTCTTCCTTTTTGGCAGAAATTTTCTCCCTCGCACGCACGTAATTATGATAAATGAAGGAAATTCGATATGAAAAAAATTCGTCTAACACCCCTTATATACCTGCTTTTTACGGCGGCACTTATACTGATAGGTGTGTCGCTCAGGTCGGTGGCACTCATCGGCTCATATAATTTTACCACGGGATATTTCAGCGATAAGCTGCTGATCGGCATCTCGGACGGCGTGACCGTGCTTGCGGTCCTTGGAGCCGTCAGCTATCTTTTCACAGGCGAGCGCAAGAAGAAATTCGTGGCTACCTACGAGGATCCGACGACCTATATTCCCTCGGCTCTCGTTGCCGTTGCCACGGTATTTCTCGCTATCGAACTTTGCGGCGCGGTCGGCAGCAGGGACGCCGTTATCCCCTCGACCGCAAGATTTACGGCAGTTATCGCAATAGCTCTTGCCGCACTTTCCGCCGTCGCGTTCTTCGTTTCCTGCCTGCGCACAGACAGGCGCGACGCCACAAGAGCCGCCTTTCAGATCACCGCGGTGCTTTTCCTCGGCATTTACGCGGCGTTTATATATTTCGAAAATCCGCTCCCCATAAACGTGCCCTCCAGAATAGTTGATATTATGGCATATCTTTCCGCGGCAGTATTTCTTCTCTACGAGGCAAGGCTCTCTCTCGGCAGAGATCTCTGGGGGCTATACACAGTATTCGGGCTGATCTGCGCCGTGCTTTGCGCATATTCGTCGATACCCTCGATAATCACCTATTTTGCTCTTGACAAGGAGGTCTCTCACAGCGTAAAGGAGAACGTGCTTACCCTCGCGCTGTTCCTGTTCTCCGCTCTCAGGCTCATAAGGAGTGCGCTTCTCTTTGAGGACACAGATGCAAAAACGGTTGCCGCAATAAAGCTGCAAGAGGCGGCAAGAGATAACGCCGCCGAGGGACAGGATGACGGAGAGGCTGAGGACGATGGCTCACAGGAGAGTCCCGATGCCGCCGAAACAAATGCCGAAAACTACACCTTTGAGATCGACGGCGATTCTGCCGACGAGGCTCCCGAGGGAGAAGAAGAATGAAAAAGATATTAGTTATAGACGGAAACAGCATTATCAACCGCGCCTATTACGGTATTCGTCCTTTAACGACGAAAACGGGCAAAAGCACCCACGCAGTCTACGGTATGGTAAATATAGTACAGCGTCAGCTGAACGCCCTGAAGCCCGACTATGCGGCGGTTGCTTTCGATGTGAAGCATCCGACCTTCCGCCACGAAATGTATGCAGAATACAAAGCGGGACGGCACGTCACCCCCGACGATCTTATAGAACAATTCCCCGATGCAAAGGAATGTTTACATTTAATGGGACTTCACATCCTTGAGCTCCCGGGCTACGAGGCAGACGATATCCAAGGTACCGTGGCAAAAATGGCGCACGGGTGCGCGGATACGGAGGCGTATATTCTCTCGGGCGACCGTGATCTTCTCCAGCTCATAGACGATAAGGTAACTGTTCTTCTCGCCACCACGGGAGACACAAAGGAAATGGACGCCGAAGCCTTCAGGGCGGAATACGGCATAGACCCCTCCTCCTTCGTTGATATGAAGGCATTGATGGGAGACAGCTCGGATAACATACCCGGAGTTGCGGGAATAGGAAAGAAGACCGCAGCCCAGCTTATACAGAATTTTGAGACACTTGACGGCATCTATGAGAATATCGAAAGCCCTCTCATCACCAAGGGCGTGAGAGAAAAGCTTCTTAAGGATAAGGATAACGCATATCTTTCAAGGACACTTGCAAAGATCGAAACGCAGGCTCCTATAAATATGGAGCTTTCCCAGCTTTCCAGGGGAGAGATGGACCGAGGCGGACTTTACACGAAATTCCTTGAGCTTGAGCTGAATTCGCTTATATCAAAGTTTGGACTCAGCTCCGCAGACGTTAAGGCAAAGCCCGCCGAGAGCGACGCCGCTTGTGCCGAAAACGGAGAAAAAGATGCAAAAGGGCGCGCACGGGTCGCCCGTAAGCAGTCGGAGGGGCAGCTTGGCTTTGATTTTCCCGAGGAGGGAGACGAGGTTGATTTTCTCCCCTTTGATAAGCGTGACATAGAAAATACGAGAGAGCTTCCTCTAGCCGTTCAATTACACGAGGGTAAAGTTTACTTTACATCCGGCAACAAGAATTATTACTACGACGGCGAGCTTTTTGAAATAGCAAAGCTCTTTGAAAAAAGGGAGATCCTTTGCTTTGACGGCAAGGCTCTCAGGCACGCCCTTGACAGATCGGGCGTTGACGTCTCGGGCATAAAATTCGTTGATCTTATGCTTTACTCCTACGTTATAAACCCCGGTAGCGGTCAAGGCTCTGCCGAGTCCACTATTGCCGCTTTTACCGGAAAGGTAGGCGTAAGTGGCGGAGTGTGTACGAATTTCTTCGTTGAAGCCGAAAAAATTATGCGCGAGCGCATTGAGTCCGACGGACTTTCGGACGTTCTTTATAATATTGAGCTTCCCCTTCTCCCGATCCTTGCAGAGATAGAAAAGGCGGGCTTTAAGATCAATTCTTCCGAGATGCTTGAATATTCGGATGCCCTTCTCACCCTTGCGGACGAGCTTACAGAAAAGATCTACGCTCAGGTTGGGCACGAATTCAACATCAACTCTCCAAAGCAGCTTGGAACGGTGCTGTTTGAGGAGCTCGGTCTTTACTGCCCAAAGAAGAAGACGAAAACAGGCTATTCCACCGATGCGGAAACTCTTGAGCAGATCCGCTCCGATTCTCCAATAATCGACGACATTCTTGAGTATAGGCAGGTCACAAAGCTCAGGGGCACCTATGCGGAGGCACTTCCGCAGGCAGCAGACGGCGAGGGTAGAATACACACAGATTTCAAGCAGGCACTCACCGCAACAGGCAGACTTTCAAGCGCAGACCCCAACCTCCAGAATATTCCCATCAAGACCAAAATGGGCAGAGAGCTGAGGCGATGCTTTATTGCAAAGGAGGGCTACACCCTCGTTGATGCCGACTACTCCCAGATCGAGCTTCGCTTGCTCGCCCACATCTCGGACGACTACACGATGAAGGATGCCTTCATTTCGGGTCAGGATATCCACCGCAAGACCGCCTCTGCCGTTTTCGGTATTCCCGAGGATGAGGTCACGGAGCAGATGCGCAAGCGCGCGAAGGCTGTGAATTTCGGTATAGTTTACGGAATCGGCGGCTTCTCGCTTTCGAAGGATCTCGGCATCACGGTTGCTGAGGCGGGGCAGTACATCAAGAATTACCTTATGAACTACCCTAGCATCGAGGAATATCTTGAAAGAGTCGTTGAGGAGGCGAAGGAGTGCGGCTACACCAAGACCGTTTTCGGCAGAAGAAGATACATTCCCGAGCTCACGGCACAAAACGGCAATCTTCGCGCCTTTGGTAAAAGAGTGGCAATGAACGCGCCTATTCAGGGCACGGCGGCAGATATTATGAAGCTTGCTATGATAGCCGTTCACAAGCGACTTATCAGCGAGGGCGTTGATGCGAGAATAGTTATGCAGGTCCACGACGAGCTTGTTGTTGAGGCATTGGAAAAGGACGCGCCCCTCGTTAAGAAAATTCTTCGCGAGGAGATGGAGGGCGTTGCAAGCCTTTCGATTCCGCTGACGGTCGACGTTACCTCGGGCAAAAACTGGCTTGAGCAGGAATAAGACCCCCGAATATTTTTGCTGAAATATCTCTTTACTTTTTTCAGCATTGCTCGGGTATTTATTAAAAACCGATTTACCCGCAAAAATATGAGCAAGAGATGCTTTGGGTTCGCCCCGTAGCCGCTCTTGCTCTTTTTTTGATTAGTTCAGGCTTGCCTCGCCGAAAAAGATTACTTGCACCTCGGCGACGCACCGTTTAATAAGCTCGCACGACCTTTGGCTTGCCGCACCTTGCTTTATAATTTCACAAGCCATTTGGCTTGCCGCAAATACCCCTATCGGCTTTCCTTAAAAGATTATCAGCCTGCTGACGCCGCCGAGGGATTCGGCGTCCCCCGCCGATGCCTGAGCCGCGATATCGTTATCGTGGGAGAGCTTTGCGACCTTGGTCTTGTATTTTTTCGCAACCGAGAAAAGGGTGTCCGTGTCGGTTGGATAATAAACGGTGATCCCTCCCCGCTCCGCTTCGATCGGCTCTGCCGTCTCGGAGGAGGTGAGCAGTTTTTTCGAAAGAGAAGCCGCCGAGGTAAGCTCTCCTGTCAGCTTATAATTGATCTTCACGGTGGAGGTATCCAAAAGAGCGGAGACCGCGTGAGCCTCAAGAGTCGCCGAAAGCTCCTCGCTCTCCGAAGCACCGTCCAAGGTGACGCGTTTCTCGATTGGAAGGGCAAACCGAAGACCCGTGTAGCTTATTTCGCCGTTTTCACCAATGACGGACGCCACTCCCACGCAACGAAGCTCGCCCGAAATTACAGCCTCTCCCGCCTCTCGGGAAACGTTCTCTACCTTAACTGTGGCTTTGAGATAGGGTATATCCCTGATCTTCTCTGCCGAGAGCTCCTCCGCCCGAAGCTCTGCGGTGCACCCCTCCGATACTTTAACAACACCGCCAAGAGTATTGTATTTATAATCACGGTAGGTGTTATTTACCTCGGCGCACGTCAGGTAGACGTCCTCCTTTGCAAGCACGGGTGTATTGTATTCAGCCACGCAGGAAAGCTCAACGATGGAAGACACCACCACCTCGCATCCCGCCTCGTCCGCGTTGACGCTTGCCGTGACCGACCTGACCTCTGCGCGAGGAATAAGATGCATATCAGCCGAGACTCCGACAAAGGGTACCGGCTCATCAAATTCCACCGTTTTGCTTGCAAGGTAGAGGGGCGCTTCGTCTATCGAAAGCAAGGCATAAAGAATTATCTCGCCCTTTATGCTCACCCTGTCATCCTCGGCGTGCGCATCGTCAAGGAGCACCTCCGCGCCGCAATAGATCACGCGAGTCTCGTCCTCTATTACTCCGTCAAGCCTTTCGACCCTCTCTGCAAACTCCCGCTCTATGGGCTCGGATTCGGAAATATTCCTGATTTTTAAGACACCCTCCAGGGTCTGGGGCTCTGTCTCACCGACAAAGGTCGAGCCGCTAACCGAAATTTCATCCTCCGCAATGCACTTCACCGATGCACTGACCGTCGCACGGGCGGAAAAGCGCCTCGGTCCTGTGAGCCTTACGTTGTAGGAAGTGGCGGAAGGTGTCGCAAAAGCGGCGATTTTTCCTTGATCAGCACTCTTGTGCCGAAGGTCATAATCGGACGTGAAGCCAGCACTTGATAGCTTGTTTTCCGAATCAAGATAAACCACCTCGTATGCGACTATCCCCGAGAATTCGTCTCCGTTTTCATCAGAGAATTTTCCCGCCTGCTTTGCCTCGCAGGTCGTGAATAGAACCTTGCGCACGTCACCGAGATAATCGGGGAGAGTGTAGTCCGCCTGGCTCTCCGTGCTTACGTCGGCTACTCGGCAGAGCTTTTTGAATTTGCCCTCGTTAATTATATCCATAGTGTTCACCTCTTTCATTCATTTTGTTCAAGTTTATTCTTGATGGAAAGAATTTATGACAGTGCACACCTCAAAGAAAAGGAGCTTTTAATCAACAAATAAAAGAAGTGAATTCACAGCGCTTGGGATGCCATAACGCCAAAGCTTGGAATTCACTTCTGTTTTTAATTTGCCAGAGATACGATTTTTTATATGTTACCGCAAGTCCTCATTTATTTTTTATACAATATGGTAAGTCCGCACGCGGCACATTCGGAAAGAGCCGCGCTTTTCCGAGAGGGGTTCTCGGTCGGGTTAAGGTAGCCGCAGCAGGGACAGGGCTGGTGCTTCGGCGTGCGACTGACTATCTGCGGATATTTTGCGCCCGATGGCTTATAAAGCACGTCGCCGTCCTCATAAAGATCCATCAAGGCGGCACTGAGACCGCTTATTCTGTGGATCTCGCCGTCCTTATCCCGAAGATACACTATTCCGCGAATTGCCGACCTTTTTGTGGGAGAGGTGTTCGAATAGTTGTGGGGCAGATTAGCAAAGCGGCGCCTTATAGGCTTGCCGTCAATGCCCGCATAGTATTCGTGCTCCTTGATGTTCTCGCCTTCTATCTCCCGAGAGAACAAGACGGTTGGAGAATTTCTGCGAACAAGTCCGCCGACAAACGCCCAGGATATGAGAATAATTATTGCGGCGGGGACTACGAATTTATTCTCGGGAACGAATATTGCGGCTATAATGGCGCACACGTCGAGTGTGGCAATGAAGATAATGAGCCCGAGAAATTTTCTTCTTTTTGCTTCTATTCTTCTTTGGAGATCGTCAAGGTCGTATTTCATAACAGCTCCTTTTCTGATTACATAATTATATATTAAATTTATGATAGATTTGTGCTATTTTGCGATAGGATTTTAATTGTTCTATGCCGCCCCGGGTGGTATAATTAAAATAAAAAAACCGAAGGGATCAGCAGAAAATGAGATTACATCACGAATTTATATGGTCAACACTTGTGCACTTTATGACTAATTGGTCATACGAGGAGGGCAATTACAGAGGCGGAAACCCCGAGAAGGTCTGGCAGACCGCTGGATCCTCCGAGATGAGATTTGACAGAGAGCTTTGGAGAGAATATCTTCTTCTGCTCCGCGAGGCGGGAAACAACGCGATAATAGTTGACGTGGGAGACGCGCTGGTATACGAGAGCCATCCCGAGATCGCAGTTAAGGGAGCCTTCACCAAGGATGAGATGCGCCGAGAGATAGACCTTATGAACGAGCTTGGCTTTGAGGTAATACCGAAGCTGAACTTCTCCACCGCTCACGACGTGTGGATGAAGGACTATTCAAGAATGGTGTCAACACCGATCTATTACAAGGTGGTTGATGACATTATCGGTGAGGTGTGCGAGCTCTTTGAGCCCAGGCTTTTCCATCTCGGGCTTGACGAGGAATTCTACGACTGCCAAAAATATTACGACTACGCCCTTGTGAGACAAAACGACCTTTGGTGGAACGACCTTTATTTCTACGTCGATTGCGTGGAAAAGAGAGGTGCGAGAGCTATGATGTGGTCCGACTATGCAAGAAGTCGCCCCGAGGAGTTTGTGAAAAGATGCCCGAAGTCTGTTGTGCAGAACGTGTGGTATTACTTCAATAAATACGGTGAGGATATCGAGGAGAAATTCCGCATCCGAATAATGCCCATCAAGGCGTTGAACGAAGCAGGCTTCGACCAGATACCCACAGGCAGCATAGAATACGACTTTGACTCCCTGCAAAGGCTTGCTGAATATTCCGCCGAGAATATCGACAAAAAGCATCTTCTCGGCTTTATGCAAACGACCTGGGCACCCGTGCTTCCCCATTGGAAATATATGCTTGATAAAGGAAATGAGGCAACAAAAGAAGCCATCGCCGCTTACAATTCAAAGCTTGCTGAACTTAAAAAATAAGGTTATTTGCAAACAGTAATTTACATTTTAGTTAGTTTTCGGGTTTATATTCGGAGCCAGCTTCTATATGAGCCTTTGTTCCGTTCAGCATTTTTCTATAAGAGAGGGGCGTTGTCCCCTTCATCTTCTTGAACGTTCTTGTGAAATATGATGCGCTGTTGTATCCGCATCTCATTGCTATGGCGGTTATGCTTTCGGCGGGATACTCTGTCATAAGTCTTTCAGCCCAGTTCATTTTCATTCGCGCGATAAGCTCGCCGAGAGAATAGCCGAGAGCCGACGTCACAAGTCGGGATAGATGGCTATAGCTCAAATGCATAGCCGCGGCAACGTCCGAGGGGGATATATCCTCGGAGACGTGCGATTCTATAAACAGCTCCGCCTCGGCAAGCCGCTCGGAGGTCCTTTCAGCTTGCGCACCGTCCTCAAGGTAGACCGAGCAGATCGCGCCGTGTATACCCAGGATAGCCGCACGGACCTTAAGCTCCCGATCGAAGCCCAAGGCGACGTACTCCTCCATTGCGGAAAGAAGGAGCGACTTCAGCCCTTGTGCACCTGGCTCACCCGAGCGGAGGATGCGGTACCCCTTCCTATCCCTTTTGAAGATGGAAAGATACTTCATATTGAAAATTGAGATCTCGGGAGAATAGATAAGGCTTTCCGTGTAGCTGAACGTGTTGAACTCGCAAAAGCCCTCTCTTGAATCTGTGCCGTGTAGAGTGCCCGAGGGTAGAATAGCTATATCGCCCTCGTAAATGTACTCCCAATTTTTCTGAATGGAAATTCTTAATCTTCCCTGCTTCACAAGTATTATTTCGAAGGCATCGTGCCAATGAATTTTGCTGTAAAAGCGGAGGTCTCCCGCTTGCCTTGAAAAAGCAAAATCAGGCTGATGCTTTTCGCCAAATCTTAAGGGAATTGTAGTTTTCATATTTATGTCCTTTTGGTTGTGCCTTATGGATCGAGCGGTCTATAATACTATTCTATCATAAATAAATAGGATTGTCCAGTAATTTTGATAATTTCTGTTTAATATATCAGCTTTATCAGGAAGGCTGTGCGTAGCACCGATGCTCGGTATTTACGCGCGGTCTTTCTTTTTAGCGGATTTTTTCGGAGAGAGCCGAGCAAAACTTAATGCTTTTGGGGGAAATAGTATAATTCGGAGCATATTTTTTCTAAATACTTGTAATTTGAATTGAAAAGCTGTAAAATAAATTAAGGACTGCTCTTTTGTTTGGAGGATATATGGACGTTATTGATAAAAAGATACTCTCCCTGCTTTCGGTCGATGCGGATATTTCCGCAACCAGAATCGGCGAGGAGGTCAGGCTCTCAATTCCCGCGGTCAACAAGCGGCTTGCCAGGCTCAAGGCTGACGGAATAATCAAGAGGCACACCGTTATCACGGACGGTCGCGCGGTTGGAAAATCGGTGATGGCGTTTATATTGATCGTAGTGAGGTACGGCGACAACATATCCACCTTCCTTGAATATATGGAAAGCGACCCCGACGTGCTTGAATGTTACGCGGTGGCAGGCGAATACGACTACCTTATCAAGGTGGCGGCGAGGGACGTTGAGTCCTTAGAGCAAAAGCTTTTATACATAAAGAGCCGCAAGGGTGTGGTAAAAAGCTACACTATGCTTTCGCTTCAGGAGCATAAATTTGCTCCAACGGTGCTCCCCGACACCGACGAAAATGACCGCGCTTGAGAGGAGCTGGACTATGGAAAACTCTGTTTTGGATAAGCTTTACGAATACGCCGTTGGAATACGGCGAACACTACATCAATATCCCGAGCTTGGCTTCGAGCTTGAAAACACGGTGAAGCTCGTTTCCCGCGAGCTTTCCTCTCTCGGGATCGAATATACCTATAAATACGGCAAAGGCAGCGTTGCTTGCGAGCTCGGCAAGGGAAAGCGGCTGATAGCACTCCGAGCCGATATGGATGCCCTGCCCATTGAGGAAAAAACGGGACTTCCTTACAGCTCGCGGATAAAGGGCAAAATGCACGCCTGCGGTCACGATGCGCACACGGCGGTGCTGCTTGCGGTCGCAAGGTATCTTAAGGAGAACGAGGAGCGGCTTAAATGCAGAGTGCGACTCATTTTTCAGCCCAGCGAGGAATGCGCCGAGAGCGGCGCAAAAATGATGGTGGAGAACGGCGTTTGCGAGGGTGTCAGCGAGATACTTGCCGCTCATTGCGAAAACGTGCTTGATGCAGGTGCCATCGGCATCCGCCGAGGCGACTATATGGCGGCTTGTATTCCCGCCACGGTCCGATTTATCGGCAGGTCGGCTCACGCGGCGCTACCCGAATTCGGCGTTGACGCCATCGGTATGGCAAACGAGGCTTACCTCAAAATGAAGGAGGCGGTTCGCGAGGAGTCGCGGGGCGAGAGGTATATATGGTCGGTCGGCAGTTTCCACGGCGGCACGGCGCATAATATCATTGCCGAGCTTTGCGAGATGGATATTTCCTTCCGCTTCTACGATCTGAATTTTGCCGAAAGAGTTGAAAAAAGAGTGCGCGAGATCTGCTCCGAGGTAGCGAAAAAATTCGGCGGCAGAGCCGAAATACTTTGGAATTTGAGCAGTATGGCAGTACGTAACGACGAAGCTCTCACCGACCGCTTTGCCGAGGTGGCTCGGGACGCAGGGCTTGAAACCGTGGAAATGCCGCAGAAAATGTCGTCGGAGGACTTCGGCTGGTACCTTGAGCAGGTGCCTGGGGTCTTATTCAGATTCGGAACGAGGAACGAGGCTCTCGGTTGCGCGGCGGTTGCTCACAGAGGCGATTTTTGCATTGACGAGAGCGGTATGCGGTCGGCAATAAAAGCCTTTTGCGCATATATCACAGGCTGTGAAGGAGAATAAAAATGGAAAGCAGAAATTATTTAAGCTATGCGGCAAATAACGCACTTCCCTCGGGTGTGCGCCGTATGTTTGAGCTTGCAAAAAAATACGACGACTCAATAAATCTCACCCTCGGCGAGCCCGGCTTCAAAACTCCCGCGCATATTATCGAGGCAGGCATACAGGGTCTTCGCGACGGCAAGACCAAGTACACTCCCAATGCGGGCATCCGTGAGCTGCGAGAGGCTATCGCAAGAAAGCTTCTCCGCGAAAACGGCATTAAGTGCGACCCCGAGAAAAACCTTATCGTAACCGCAGGCGCGACCCAGGCGTTGATGCTTGCTATGGTAACGCTTGTGAACCCTGGGGACGAGGTAATTATCCAAGGACCCAACTGGCCCGATTACAGAGGGCAGATAGATATGGTAAACGCAAAGACGGTTTACGCCAAGGTTGACGAGAGCTGTGATTTCAAGATGACGGCGGATATTATCGAGCCGCTTATCACCGATAAGACCAAGCTCATTATCATCAATTCCCCATCGAATCCCACAGGCGGCGTGCTTGATTACGAGGATCTTCTCGGCATTGCAGAGCTTGTAAAAAAATATAAGCTTTTCGTTATTTCCGACGAGCCCTACGAGCGACTTGTTTACGACGGCTTTGAGCAAAGAAGCCTCGCCTCTATCGAGGGGCTTGAGGACTACGTCCTCACCATCAATTCCTTGTCCAAAACCTTCGCTATGACAGGCTTCCGCGTGGGCTATATCTGCGCTAACGAAAAAATCACCGAAAACCTTATCAAGCTCCACGAAAATATGATCGCATCTGTCCCCGAGCCTATGCAGCTTGCGGCAGTGGAGGCGCTTGATAACGCAGAGGCGGACGTTCAGGAAATGGTGGAATATTACGACAGAAACCGCCGCCTTATCGTAGAAGGACTCAACCGCATCAAGGGCTTCACCTGCCATAACCCCAAGGGCGCGTTTTACGTATTCCCAAACATCAAGGGCTTCGGTATGTACTCCCGAGAGTGCGCCGAATACATACTTGAAAAAACCCACGTCGTCACCTCCCCGGGCGACGCCTTCGGTCCCGACGGCGAAGGCTACATCCGCATCTGCTACGCATCAAAATACGAGCAGATCAAGGAAGCCCTCGACCGAATGGAACGCGCCTTCGGCACGAAATAACCACTAAATGCAAACAATTATAGTCATAACAAGGCTAAAACGGCTACCCGAGCACTTAACTTGGGTAGCCGTTTTTTATCTCATATCATCAAGGCTTTGCCGCGCATCAAATCGAAATGTTTGATTTTTCTTGACTTTTAGGGAACAATATGCTATAATATCTTTAATAACGTTCCCTAAAGGAGAAATAATGAATACTATCAAAATAAATGTATTACTTCGCCAAAAGGCAGATTTAACCGCAAGGCTTAATCTTTTGCCATACGAAGGCACCATTGAAATAAAAGAAAACAAAAGCGGTAAGTATCTATATATGAGGCGCCGCGAAGCGGGAAAGATAAAAAGCACGTACGTTGGCATTTTCAACGACGATCTTTATGCGGCACTTCTCCGATATTCAAAGGAGGCGAGAGAGCTTCGACGTTTGCTGCGCAAGACCGAAAAAGAGCTGGCACTTCTTGGATATGAGGACGGAGAGCTTTCGAGGGAGGTGCTTTTAAACCTAGATTTTGCCAGAGCAAATATGAAGTCGAATATATATGAGCAAGCGGTGCTTGAAGGTGTGGCTACGACCTTTCCTCAAACGGAAACTATTATAGACGGTGGTATTATAAACGGTGTCAGCGCACGTGACGTTCAAAAGATCCTCAACCTCAAGCACGCTTGGGAATTTATTCTTGACAAGGACGTTTTGCGTTCAAAATCGGATTTCTACGTTTTGTCTCATATAGCAAGACTTGTCAACGAAGGCTTTTATTCCGAGGGCGGTAATCTTCGTGCGGTTCCCGTTAAGATCGGAGGTTCAAGCTACGTCCCGCCCTTGCCGATCGAAGCAGACGTTAAGGAGGATATCGAAAGCATCACACGCTCGGGTGAGAGCGCCGAAGATATTGCCATTTCAATATGCCTTTACTGTATGAAAAGCCAGCTTTTCAACGATGGCAACAAGCGCGCCGCGGTAATTTTCTCAAACCATTTTTTAATTTCACACGGCGGTGGACTTCTCGTTATTCCCGAGCACCGTGTTCCCGATTTTAAAAATTTGCTTGTCCGCTATTATGAGGGGCGTGACAACGGCGAAATTCAAGAGTTCCTAAAGAAAGAGTGCATAAGAAAGATGTAAATGCTTTTTTAAAAGTAGGAAAAGCTATATAATTTGTGAATGCGCAATGCCAAGGATTCAAAGGGTGTTACCTTTATTTTTATCTATATTAACGCAAAACGGCTACCCAAGTTAAGTGCTCGGGTAGCCGTTTTTTGTGTGTTGTTCTCATATCATCAAGGCTTTGCCTTGTATGGAATCTCTCGCCACGCGAGAGTATGGAATCCGCGAAGCGGTATGGAATCTGTGCTCCGCACGGTATGGCATCAAGGCTTTGCCTTGTATCTCTTACTTCTGCTCCTTGAGAGCTGCGCGCTTCTGCGCCTGGAGGCGTTTTCTTGCGGGTGTGTCAAGGATGACCTTGCGGAGTCTGATGGACTTGGGAGTTACCTCGATGAGCTCCTCGTCGGTGATAAACTCGATAGCTTCCTCAAGCGAGAGCTGAACGGGGGTGATGAGGGTGAGCTTTTCGTCAGCACCCGATGAGCGGATAGCGGTGAGGTGCTTTTCCTTGCAGACGTTTACCTCGATATCGTCGGGCTTGGGGTTTTCACCAACGATCATACCCTCGTAAACAGGGGTAGCAGGGCCGATAAAGAGGGGTCCTCTATCCTGCGCCTGGAAGAGACCGTAGGTCGTGGAAACGCCCTTTTCGCTTGCAACGAGGGACGAGGTAAATCTCGTTTTGATCTCGCCGCGGAAAGGCTCGTAGCCCGCGAAGATGGTGGAGATGAGACCCTCGCCGCGCGTGTCTGTGAGGAGCTCGGAGCGATAGCCGAAGAGGCAACGGGTGGGGATAGTGTAGAAGAGCTTCTGGCGTTTGCCGTGGAGCTGCATATCGTTAAGAGTTCCCTTTCTTGAGCCGAGCTTTTCCATAACCGAGCCGACGTATTCCTCGGGAACGTCAACTATAACGTCCTCGATGGGCTCGCACTTCACGCCGTCTATATCCTTAAAGAGCACTCGGGGGTTGGAGCAGCAAAGCTCGTAGCCCTCGCGGCGCATATTTTCAATGAGAATTGAAAGGTGCATCTCTCCTCTGCCCGCAACGCGGAAGGAGTCGGTGGTCTCACCGTCGGAAACGCGGAGGGAGACATCCCGAAGAAGCTCCTTATAGAGCCTTGCACGAAGGTGACGGGAGGTAACGAACTTACCCTCCTTACCTGCGAAGGGGGAGTCGTTAACCGAGAAGGTCATCTCCATCGTGGGCTCGCCGACCTTAACGAATTCAAGAGGCTCAATGCAAGCGGGAGAGCAGACGGTGTCTCCTATCTCGATATCCTCACAGCCCGAGAAGCAAACGATGTCTCCAACCTTTGCCGACTCAACGGGCACTCTTTTGAGTCCGTCGAACTGATAGATGGAAACGATCTTTGCGGGGCGGGACTTGCCCGAGCCGTGGTAATTGCAGATAGCCACGCCCTGGCCCTGCTTAAGAGAGCCGCGCTCAATTCTGCCGATACCTATTCTACCAACGAATTCATTATAGTCGATGGAGGAAACGAGAAGCTGACAGGGCTCGTCCTCCTCGCCCTCGGGTGCGGGCATATATTCAAGAATGGTGTCAAGGAGAGGAACGAGATCTGTGCCGGGGGTGTGGGGATCGAATGATGCTGTGCCCGCTCTGCCCGAGCAGAAGAGCATAGGAGAATCAAGCTGCTCGTTGGTTGCGTTAAGCTCAAGAAGGAGCTCAAGGACCTCGTCTCCGATCTCGTCAAGACGGGCATCGGGGCGGTCGATCTTATTAACGACAACGATAACTCTGTGATTCATAGAAAGTGCCTTTTCAAGCACGAAGCGAGTCTGAGGCATAGGACCCTCTGCCGCATCGACGAGAAGAATAACGCCGTTCACCATTTTGAGTATGCGCTCGACCTCGCCGCCAAAGTCTGCGTGGCCGGGGGTGTCTATAACGTTGATCTTAACGTCCTTATAATGGATAGCCGTGTTCTTTGCGAGAATGGTTATTCCGCGCTCGCGCTCAAGGTCGTTTGAGTCCATAACGCGATCTTCCATTTCCTGATTCTCGCGGTAGATACCTCCCTGACGGAGCATTTCGTCCACAAGGGTGGTCTTGCCGTGGTCAACGTGTGCAATTATTGCAATATTTCTTAAATCGGTACGCTTCATTTTTCGTTACCCTTCCCTTTCGGCATAGCTTTTCTGCCGAAAAAATTACTTTTCTTTATCTTTCAAAATTTCCAACTTTATTATTATAGCACAAATCAAGAAAAATTGCAATTTTTATTTTTATAGAAAATAAAGCTTATATCGTTTCTTTTTTTGTTATATTTTTACAAGTCAACGGTTGCAACGCTTTAAACCGTCTCTACGGCAAGCTGCCGATTTTTTTATAAAACTTTCTTTAAATTTCTTCGCCGCCATATATTTAATTGCGTTTTCGGTTGACGGTTCCTCTTACGTAGCCTCTAGCTTCAGCTTTTAGCCAACTGAAATTTTATAAAAATGCTCGCTAAGCTACACATTTTTTTGCGGCTTGGCGAGCATAATTTGTTTTTTTGATAACTTAGGTTTGCATTTTCGGGTTATTTACCGCAAAGTCCTTCATAAATGCCACGAGCTTTTCCGCAGCATCGTAAGGCATAGAATTATACATCGATGCTCTCATTCCGCCGATGGATGCGTGACCGTCCAGATTGAGAAGCCCCGCATCTGTCGCACCCGATACGAACAGGCGATCCAGCTCGCCATCGCCCGTGGTGAACACGATATTCATCATAGAGCGGCAGTTTCTGTCCACGGAGGCGGTATAATATGACTGATTGTCGAGATAATCGTAGAGCACACTTGCCTTCTTTTCGTTTCTGCGCTTCATCTCATCAAGTCCGCCAAGCTCAAGAATGTGCTCGAACACAAGCCTTGCAAGGTAGATCGAAAAGATCGGCGGCGTATTATACATCGATTCGGATTCAAGCATCGTTTTGTAATTGAGGACCGCAGGGGTGTCGGAGCGAGCCTTGCCGATAAGGTCTCCGCGGATTATTACCACGGTGAGACCCGCGGTGGAAATATTCTGCTGTGCCGAGGCATAGATCATACCGAATTTGGTTATGTCGATGGGCTCGGAAAGGATGCAGGAGGACATATCCGCAACGAGGGGAATATTGCCTGTGTCGGGTATCTCGTTGAATTTCGTGCCGTAGACGGTGTTGTTATAGCAAATGTGCACGTAGTCGGCATCGGGGCGGAAGTCGCTTCTCTGGGTGCGAGGTACGGTTGAGAAGGTGGGCAGAGCTCCCGAGGAGGATGCCGCGATAGCAATATCTCCGTACTTTTTCGCCTCGGTGTACGCCTTCCTTGAGCATTGACCCGTGATGATATAGTCAGCGAGACGTCGCTCGGAAAGCAGATTCATCGGGATCGCCGCGTACTGTGCGCTTGCACCGCCCTGCATAAAGAGGATTTTATAATTTGAGGGAATGTTCATCAGCTTTCTGAGCGCGTCCTCGGCTCCGTGAAGGATCTCCTTGAAGCTTTCCTTCGTTTTGCCGATCTCCATTACGGACATTCCGCTTCCCTGATAGGAAAGCAGCTCAGCTTGCGCTCTCTCAAGCACTTCCCTTGGAAGCTGAGAGGGTCCCGCCGAAAAATTATACAGTCTATCCATATTATCTCCTTTAAAAAAGAGCATAGTTTTTTTAACCAACATAATTATTATACAACCTCGGATAAAAAAAGTCAAGTGCTATGTTTTTCATTAATAATAAGCCCTTCTTGTTTTCCATTAATAAGCCCTGCTTTAAAATTGATATCCGAAGAGATTAAGAGAATTAAAAAGAAAGGTAATAATCCGCGATGCGGGAAAATATAATCAAATAAGACTTGACGAAAGGAGAACGGTATGTTTATATATTCTGTGAGAGCGGGGACCCTGAAGCTTTTCGGCTTCATCGCGCTGACAGTAGTGCTTACCTTGGGAGTTTTGCTTCTGGGAGGAGACCGCGCCGTGGAGGCGGCGGGGAGTGCTTCGGGAATCGATTACAGCGGTGTTAAGACCAACGAGGACAGGGTGCGCTTCATTGAGCAATTCGGAATAAAGGTGGGCGATACGGCGATCGAGGAGGAGGCTTTTGCAATGCCCGAAAGCTTCGACCGCGTGATCCTCGGCTACAACGAGCTCCAGAAAAAGCAAGGGCTTGATCTTTCCAAATACTCAAAAAAGAGAGTGACAAGATACACCTACAAGGTTGAAAACTATAATTACGACGGCGAGGTCTACGCAAACCTCTTTATCTGGCGCGGGAGAGTCATAGGCTGCGATATTTCCTCTGCCGACCCCGAGGGCTTTGTTGCTCCTTTAACTCTCGTTGATAAAACAAAGCTAAAATAAAACATTAACTAAAACACCGAAAATGCAAACAATAATGTGCATTTTCGGTGTTTTATTTTTTGATTGGGTATCTCGAATTTAGTATCAAAGGAAAATGTTCAAAAATCCAAGCACGCCGTAGGATGCGAGAGTCATTATCACGCCGCTTGTCAGAACGCCGAGCGCTATTGCGAGAATAGACCAACGCTTGGGAAGATCAAAGAGCGCCGCAACAAGTCCGCCCGTCCACGCGCCCGTTCCGGGGATCGGTATGGCAACGAAAAGCAGAAGTGCTGCGAATATTGCGCGAGTCATTCTTCTCTTTTTCGGAGTCTGCTGTTCTTGCTGCTCCGCGCTTTGCACGGTGGTCTGCTCCTCCGATGCGCCGAGGTTTTCCTCCGCGCTCACCATAAGCTCGGACTCTTGGTTAAAAGCACTTTGCACAGAGGTCTGCTCTGCACTCGGATCCGACTCCCCGAGCTCGGCGGTGCTCTGCTCCGCTTCTATGCGGGGCTCACACTCCGCAACCTCTGCCGCGACCTGCTCTTTAACCTGCTCCGATTCGTTTACGCCGTCCTTTTCCTCTCCGCCCTCATTCGGCTTTTCCTCCTTGATGACCTTTGAGGAATGTTTATTCGCCTTTTTTCTGATCCAATTGATCATTGGACGGAAGATCCTGAATCGAGCAAGAAAATCAAGGAATTTGGAGATAAAGAAGATTATGAATGGTACGGGAAGAAGATTTCCCACCACCGAGACCAAGTAGTTAATATAAAACGGAAGACCAAGACCTGCGCCAACGGGTATCGCGCCGCGAAGCTCCACTATCGGCAGCATTGAGATCACGAACACGTAAATCTCATTCGGCAGAGCCGAGAAAAATTCAAGGATCGCTTCCAATTTTTGAGTTGTCCTTTCGCTTTTTTATTACCAGTATTTCTTCCAATCGGGCTTGAGATATCTGAGAAGTGCTTCAAGATAGAAGTAGTCGCCGTAAACCGCGCACTCGTCAACGCCCTGTCCCTGAGGTTTTGCGTGAGTCACGTGGCAGATAAGACCGTCGTACCTTGTGCCGATGTCGCCTGTGCAATTATCTATAACCGCCTCAAGCATCTTTGCGCCTGCGCACTCATAGATCGCCTTTTCGGGCTCGTCGTCGGAGAGATACTTGCACATCTCGTGGAGACCGCAAGCACAAATGCAAGCCACAGAGCTATCACGAGGCTGGTCGCCCGAAACGTAATCGAAGTCCCAATAGGGGATATTATCATCGGGAAGGTGGTTGAGCATAAAGTTCACAACGTGACGGTGAACCTCCTTAATAAAGGGCTCCTGCGAATAGGAGTATGCGATCGGGAAGCCGTAAACGCCCCAGGAATGACCGCGCGACCAGCAGGATTCGTCCGACTTACCCTGAAGGGTAACGCCGTGGAGAGGCTCGCTTGTAACAGGGTCGAACTGATAATGATGATAGGATGAGCCGTCGCATCTGATAAGATAATCTGCGGTGGTCTTAACGTGGTCGAGAGCCGATCTCTTGTACTCCTCGTTGCCCGTTACCTCGGATGCCCAGAAGAGGAAGGGAGCGTTCATAAGAGAATCCATCATAGTGCGGTAGCCGTATATCTGTCCTTTTCTCCAGCTCTTATGGGAGCGAATGATGAACTTACCCTCTTTGGAATAGCTTTTGTTGTAGTAGTAATCAAACACCTTGAGAGCGGTCTCTTTAGCGAGCTCGTTGCCCGTGAGCTTATACGTCGAAACGCAACCGGGAACGTAGACGAAGCCAACGTCGTGGTCGTCAAGCCCTCTCATATTTTCAAATCTTTCAACGTAGGTGGGAAGGTGCATATCAAGGGCGACCTTCTTGAAAAACTCGTCCCCCGTGAGCTCGTATGCAAGCCAGAAGCAGCCTGTATACATTCCCGACTCCCAGTTTCTGTTTGGGCCAAGTCCGGGAACACCGGGACCTACGGTATATTTATATTGAGTTGAGCAGGTTGAGGGGAAGTCCGCTCCGTCCCTTTCAACTCTTGCCTTAAGCTTATCGCAAGCCGCCTTTGCCGCCGCGAGGAGCTTCTCTCTCGGAATAACGTGAGGCTTTGCAAAGCGCTCGGGGCGTTCAAGTCTTGTGTTTCTTATCATAGAACAGTCTCCTTTTCGGGAATCAATTATTTCTGTTTTGCGCAGATGCGCTCTGCTTGCTAGTATATCATATCTTTTCGGTTTTGTAAAGTGTATTTCGCCAAATTAATTAAATTTAAGTAGTAACCAAACAGTTACCGCGCGACAGGGCGGCAAACGCGAAATCAAGGGTGTGCTTTGGGTGATACTCCCAAGCGTAACATTCACACAAAACGGTGCTTTCACTTTTGTTAAAGTGTAAATTTCAGCAATAGCCATCACCCTTTATTCTGCGTTTTTGCGTTTTTGCCCTTTGTGTTTCTGCGTTTTTGCCCTTTGCGGCTTGATTTTTTCGCCGAATTATGTTAAAATATGCTGAAGAAAAACTACGTTCGCGAAAGAGTCGCGCAAGCAAAACGAGGCATCCAATGAAAAAGTATACCACAGATTTCACCGTGGGCAAGGTCACGCCCGCGCTGATAAAATTTGCAACGCCGCTGTTTTTAACAAGCCTGCTCCAGGTTTTTTACAGTATGGTGGATATGATAATAGTCGGTCACACAGGCGGCGAGGTCGGGCTTTCGGCGGTCGCCATAGGCTGTGACGTCACCAACCTTCTCGCCTTCGTGGCAATGGGCTTTGCGGCGGCGGGTCAGGTGTTGATCTCCCAGCTTATCGGCTCGGGAAAAAAGAACGAGGTCTCAGGCTTTATCGGCACGATGTGCGCCTTTCTCACTATTTCCGCAGTTGTTTTCACCGTGGCGGGCTTCTTCACAAGAGATCTTCTCCTTCGCCTTATGAACACCCCCGCTGAGTCCTACGAGGAGGCTCTCGGCTATTCCACCGTCTGCATCTTCGGAATGGTGTTCATCTACGGCTATAACGCCGCAAGCGCGATCCTGCGAGGTATGGGAGACTCAAAGCACCCCTTACTCTTTATAGGTATATCCTCGGTGGTGAACATTGTTCTTGATCTTGTATTCGTTATCGGTCTTGACTCAGGCGCAAAGGGCGCGGCGTATGCCACCGTTATAAGCCAGGCGGTGAGCCTTATTCTTTGCATCATCTTCATCTACGTTAAGCGCGCAAGCTACGACCTTGAATTCAAGGCTCGTGATTTCCTCATCAGAAAGCTTCATTTCGCAAGGCTTATCGGGCTCGGCGTGCCGATGGCTATCAAATTTGCGGCTATTCAGACCTCAAGGCTTTTTGTAAACTCCTTTGTCAATTCCTTCGGTCTCACCGTTGCCGCCTTCTCGGGCGTGGCAAACAAGCTGAACAGCATCTCAAATCTTATCTCCAACGCCTTCAACACGGCAGGCTCAACCATCGTGGCGCAGAATATCGGTGCTAAAAAATACGACCGAGTGCCCCGAATTCTCTACACGGTAGGGGGTATAACCTGTACGGTGGCTGTGATCTTCACCTTCACGACCCTTGTTTTCCCCGACTTCGTTTTCGGCTTATTCACAAGCGACAGAAGCGTTATCGAGGTGGGCTACACCTACCTCCCCGTCGCGGTGCTCATCTTCTTCGGCTCCTCCCTACGCGCCATCGCAAACGCGCTTATCAACGGCTCGGGTAACACCAAGATCAATTTCGTTACCGCAATACTTGACGGCATCGTATTGAGGATCGGTCTCTCGCTTCTGTTCGGTATCGCAATGGATATGGGTGCTCTCGGCTTCTGGCTCGGCGACGCCCTCGCGGGATTCACCCCCTTCGTTATCGGCGCGGTCTATTATCTCACGGGCAGGTGGAAAAAGGAAAAAACGCTTGTGGAAAGCAAGTTATAATTTTTCAAAGCAAAACAAAAAAGACTGAATTTCGTAATACTTAGCCCGAATTCAGTCTTTTTATTTTCTTTTCAGGTTAGCTTAATGAGCCGGCCTCAGAAGTATTCTCTTATTCCGCCGCAACTTCCTCGGCAGGGGCGAGGGCGGGTGCTTTTTTGCTCCATTTGAAGGTGAGAATATTGAGCACCACGGTTGCCGCCGTGACAAGGGTGAGCGCAATGGCGATGAAGAAGAAGCCCGAGTTGCCCGAGGACAGCAAGAGGATCAGGTTTATCACCAGAAGTATTGAGCCGATCACAACGCAGGCGATATCAAATCCGCGCTTCTTGGTGAGAATTCTCACAAGCTTCAGCACGAACGGAATAAGCGCGATGACCGAATACGCGATGGCAGCAATCATAATTATCATCAAAAGAACGGTTCCGAGAGCTGCGCCGAGAGCTGTGCCAAGGCCCTCCGTGCCCTCTGCGGGCTTAACGTTCTTGAGGTCGTTCACACCTATGTAGCAGGAGATAGCAAGGATAGCACCGAAAGCAAGCGACAGCCCGTGGCAAACGAGAGAAATTATGTTTAAAAGCTTAGTTTTCATATTGTTGTCTCCTTTCTTTGTTTTTCTGTAATTTTATTATACAGGAAAACGAGCCCTATGTCAATAGAAATTTGTATAAATCCAAATTTCGGGCATTTGCGCTATCCGAAAACCTCTGCCGCCGCAACGACATCGAGCAGGTCGGGGTCGATCTTATCTCTGCCGTAGGCATCGAAGAACAGGTCGCGGTATTTATCCGTGCCGAGATTGAAGCCGAGAGTCCACGCACCCCAGAAAAGGTCTACGTGCCTGTCTCCGACACCGCCCGCACCGAGGTCGATAAAGCCCGAAAGCCTCCAGTCGTCAAGCATAATATTCGGGAGGCAATAGTCGCCGTGAAGAAGGGTGTCGCTCGCGAAAAGGTGCTTGCCCTCGCGGAGAACGGCGATCGCATCCTCTGCCGAGCGATAGCCAAAGCTATCGGGAAAATGGGAGCTGTCGTAATTTCCCGTGCGGTAGTTTTCCTCGGCTAAAGCCACGTACTCCTGCATTTTATTCTGCACAGGACAGGACGAGGCGTCAAGCTCGTGAAGAGCGCGCAAGGACGAGCCGATAAGCTTCGCCAGCCGCTCGGGCTCGGAGAGATAGCTTGAGTGGGTGCAGTCCTCGCCGCGGACAGCCCTTGTGAGCAGCCAGTCGAATTCACCAAGGGTGGCATATTCAAGCACCTCTGTGCCAAGCCCGATGGAATGGTAATAGCGCGTCACCGCGCACTCGCGCTCAAGGCTCCCCCGCCCCGCGCGCTTAAGATAAAATCCGCCGTCCCTATCAAGAAAATACACCCTCGCCTCGGGCGAGCAGGAGCTGTCGTACAACGTCGCCCCGTCCACAAACCTTTTCGCAAACGCGGGTAGCGTGTCACGAATTTCGGGTATTAGAGTTCTTTTCACAGGCTTCCCTCTCCTTTCGTTGACTAAATACTGTCTGATGCTTTAAAGCTGCTTTGTATATCTGCACTCGGGATAATTAGGGCAACCAAGGAAGTCGCCGTATTTACCCTTGCGCTTGCGAAGCGGTGCACCGCATTTCGGGCAATAGCCGTTATTTTCTTCGCCCTTGGCACCTTTGTATACAGCATACGACTCTACGGTATTAGACTTTTCCATATTACATTGATAACACAGGGTTTGGAGATTATCGTATGTACTTTTACCGCCCTTTGAAATAGGATAAATATGGTCTATTTCAAGAATACGTCTGCCGTTATCGCGCCTTCCGCACTTTCTGCATCTGTAACCGTCGCGTTGGTAAATTGCAAATCGCATTTTATTGGATACCCTTCCTCGCTCAACGCGGCAGATGGCATCCCATATCTCTGGATCTAAATAGAAGTCTCCCGACTTATGCCCAAGCCTTTCGATCACTTCCTTGATTTCTTCCTCGTCAAAACGCTCTCCTGTGCTAGTCACAACAGACCCGTTTATTTTCGTCAAAGTAAGAAATACATCAATAAAAAATTCCGTTTGAGGGTACTGCTTAATCCTTTTTAATTGCTTGATCTCCGTTTTCTTCAGCTTGGATACACTTCTCAAAAGCTCCGCTTCACCAAAATCTCCCGTAACACATCTTCTTAATATTTCATTTTGATATTTTTCGTAAATAAATCTATTTGACGACGCTGCCTTGATATTTTCCATAGCTTCTTTTTTGTGATATGCAAGCTGATATATAAGATAATCCTGGTGAGAGATGCTCAAATAGAAGTCTTTATTGTCATAGCTATGGCTAAACTCCATCGGAGAAATATCTTTGAACTCGTATTTTTCATTTATTTCGTCAAGTATACTAATCGCGCGGCTATGCTTTAAAACAAAATCCTTGTATATGTACCCTCTTATTAAAAATGCGATTATTATAGCCGCAACCACGCAGATCGATATACCGAAGCACAAAGCAAAAACCTTTAATTGATATTCCATAATTTAACTCCGCTTAAGTCAAAAATGCCCTAAAGATATCTATAATCCGATGGGACATCACTCCTGCTCCTCGGCAGGGTTCATCTCGACTATATACTCCGCCAGCTTATCGGGGAAATTGACGGTCATACCGTCGGCACCCATATCGTAAACCGAGCGCATGATCTCCTCGTCACGAACGCCAAAGGCGCGGACGTCTATGCCCGCTCTGTGGAAGGCGGCAAGCCTCTCGGGAGTGATCTCGGATGCCTTCGGGCAGATCTGATCGATCTCAAGCTCGGTTAGCTTGGCAATAAGCTCCTCGTCCATACTGTGGGAAAGATAGCCGATCCTTATATTGTGATCGATCGCCTTTATCTTCTTTATTCTTTCAAGCTCAAAGGCGGTAACGATGCACTTTTTCCGAACGTCGTGCTTTGAGATAAGAGCGGCTACCTCTGCCTCGATGCCGTCCTCCTTAAGCTCAATTGCAAGAATTATCTCCTCGTCCCTGAAGCGCGCGAGAAATTCATCAAGCGTGGGTATTTTGTCGCTGCGATCACCGCATTTCACGGTAAATCCGCAGAGCTGCTCATAGGTATAGTCGGAGACCGAGCCCGTCTCGCCCGTTACTCTCTCAAGGGTGCTGTCGTGGAAAAGAACGAGCACGCCGTCCTTGGTTTTACGCACGTCGGTCTCAATGCCGTTTGCGCCCATTTTAAGTCCTGCCTCAAAGGCAAACATCGTGTTTTCGGGATAGTATGCCGAAGCTCCTCTGTGAGCATAGTTGAGAAACAGCTTACGGCTCTCCTCTCCCATAACTCTTTCGAGAGATGACTTAAGGCTCAAAAGGTATTTTGCCCACTCCGCGGGATAGATAAAGGGGTTTTTCTCGGCAGTTGCCATCTTCTCGTATTTCTGTATGGTCTTATTCTGCCAGCTGTGATTTCCTATCATCACGTCAACAGGCTCCTCTAAAAGCCGCTCAATGCTGTCGAAGAAAAGACCGCGGCAAAGGTAGGGCACCTCGTTCTTGTGCATATACGCCTTCCTCAGCTGATTAACTCCCGCTCCGCCAAACATCGCCGCGCGATAGGTCTCGCCGCCATCGTTCACGTTTAAGAAGAAGGAGACCGACCCCTCCGTGTGACCCGGAGTGAAAAGGCAAAGTATTTCGGTCCTGCCAAGGCGGATAACGTCGCCCTCCTTTATATCGCAATCGGGAGTGAAGCCGTTAAGGTACTTTATATCCTTGAAGGAAAGGTAGGTCTTTGCCTCGGGCGCGTATTTGAGCATCTTCGGCGTACCGTCCGTGTGGTCGTAGTGACCGTGAGAATGAAGTATAATTTTGATATCCCTCGGGTCGAATCCCAGCTCGCCCATCGATTCAAGCACGATGTCGGCGGTCTCCTCGTAGCCCGTGTCTATAAGTATAAGTCCCTCTCCCGTGTCTATCAGATGGCTCGACGCCTCCTTCGTTCCAACGAAATATATGTTGTCTATCATACGAAACGGTCCGATTTTTGTCAGTTCTCTCGCCATTTTTCAGCCCTCTTTTCTTTTTTTGTGCTACTGTGAAATGTGTTTTTGAGCTTTGCGATGGTGTCGCGTTTATCCCTAACCGCCTTTTAGTTCGCTTCGCTCACGTGATATGCACCTTCGGTGCGCGATATGCTTTCTCCGCAAGCGCGATATTGTTTCGCATTGCAAAACAGCGATATATTTGCATCGCGAAATATGTTTCGTGTTGCAAATGTGGTGGAAAGTACGCGAATGAAATTTCCTTTTAGTTCGCTTCGCTCACGCGATATGCACCTTCGGTGCGCGATATGCTTTCTCCGCAAGCGCGATATTGTTTCGAATTCGAAACAGCGATATGTTCGCCCGTGGCGAACGTGGTGGAAAGTACGCTCTTTATAAATCCTCACGC
>JAFQRL010000023.1 GCA_017410065.1 Clostridia bacterium
GATTTTGCCGATCCTCTTTTCGTCATACTCTTTTTTGCCTCAAATCGAGGCTTTTTCTTTTGCTTTGCTCTGCATTTCAGAATTTGCATAGCAAAGGGGTGAGCCTTTCGCTTAATTAAAAGCTTTTGACTCAGCCCCTTTCCTTTTTTATGGGATGCTTGATAATGCTGGTTTTAAAACGGCACCATTTTGATTATTCAAAGATATTTTATATTGAATTATTCAAAGATATTTTATATTAAAACTATTAAAACAACCATTCAAGAGATGAGCGGGCGCCGTGGTAGGGGCGTTCCCAGTCGAAGGCGCGCTCCGCTCTGCCGTCCTCGGAGAGGAAGATCTCGGGGTTGGCGCACCGTTCGTAGTGCTTGATTCCGTAGCGGTGGGTGTTTTCGTCCGCGAGGCGGAAGATGGAGTTGATCCTTGCAAGCTGGCTTTCGGTGAGGATATCGGGAGTCACCGAGGCGAGGGTGGTCACGCCCGTGAGGGCGCACATTTCAAGGAAATCCAGGTTAGCCTCGGCGGGGACGTCCTCCGTGAAGGCGGCGCAGTCGGGGTCGGCTCTGAAAAAGGTGTCGTTCAGGGGCAGACGCATCATACTGTTCACGCCGTCGCGGCGCGTCCATTCAAAGCATTTGCCGCTTGTGTCACAGCCTATTCGGCTGATGGAATGTATTCCTGCGGCAAGATGCCCGACCGTGTTGCACCCGATGACCTCGGCATCTCCCGCGCCCTCCTGAATTGCCATATAGAGCCGTTTGATGGCGGTGGCGGTGGTTACGGTGTTATCAAAGAGTCGGCGGTCATCGGCACACATTTTTGCCGTTTGCTGATCTGCCGAAAGCTGCCAGCCGAGAATATCCATCGTGGTGAAATCGTGCTTGATAAGATCAAAGCCCCAGCCGCGAAGGGTCGCCGCATCCGACCTCGCTTTTTCGAGGGTGAAGGGGTGGGTGGGATCGAGTATAACGCCTCCACGATAATCAATAAGCCGAGCCTCTATCGGCACTGCCTCCTTTGTGAGAAGGGGACGGAACCAGATGCCCGCCTTTGCGCCCTTGCTGTGGATCTCCTCCGCCACATTTGCCATATCGGAGAAGCGGTCGTTTGGTAGCCAGGGTCCGCCGATATATGGGAGGGCGTCGAAGGTGCGGTGCTTTTGCCAGCCGTCGTCTATTATCATATAGGGGCGATGCCTTGTGCCCTTGCACATCTTCATAAGGTAGTCTGTCTCGCGGAGGATGGTCTCCTCGGAAATATTACCGTATGCCCAATACCAATTATTCACGCCGAAAACAGGCTCTTTGGGAAGGCGTGGCGAGGGGCAGAGCATAGCGGAAAACCGCTTAGCCGCAGAGTATGCGCTCTCGCCCTCAAGGCTCGTCGCCTCAACCACCTCGCAGGCGGTGAGGGGCTCCTTCAGGTCGGTGCCGAAATTCGCTGAACAAAGATTTAAGAAAAGAGTCACTCCGTGGGGGTCTATCTGCCAGAATGCAAAGCAGTCCGCGCCGACCCGAACTCCGTAAAAGGCTATCCTCTCGCCCGACCTTGCATAGCAAAACCAGGGGAGCGCACGATGGGGCATAACCGAACGCCATTCAAGATAAGCATCCTTGCCGCCTCTTTCCCATTGATCTCCGAAAACACTTTCGACAGAGCTCATATCTCCCGAAAAACGAAGCTTCAGAAACTTAACGGGAGAGCCGCTCGGGTAAACGATCACCTTTGCCGAGTCGCCCGAAAGCTTGTATTCATATTTGATATCACAGCTTGCCGAGCGCTCCTCCTCAAAGCGGTAAGGCGAGCTCTCGGTCGCTCCAAAGACGTGGTCGGGCGCGCGAAGGACGGAAACGAATGAAGTGTTCATAACAACTCCCAAACTTTATATATGGTTTTCTTTTCTTACTATTATAGCATAGATCTGCCCTTTTGGTCAATAGAAAAAAGATGCAAAAATATGAGAAAATGTTGCAAAAAAATGCAACCCGAAAAAGTAATAATGCCGCAACCGAAAAATAGAAAAACAGGCAAAAATGTAAATAATAAATTACAAAATGCCTATTTTCAGCTATATTTAATCGATAATAAGTATAAGCGGATCGAATACGCCGAGGGGAGATTTTACGGTGTAAAGCTCGTCCTCTTTTTCAAATTTCAAGGGCTCATAGGAGCCGTCGGGGCAAAGGCGACGGATGCTTTTTACGTCTCTTTTTATAATAAGAGGAAGCTCGTCCAAAACGTCGAGCCCCATATTGAGAATTGCGCAAAGCAAGCCGTCATCTTCGGTTTTTGCCGCCTTCATCAATATCTCCCCGTCCTCGGGGTAATAGATGGGAAGCGTGCCGAGGTCGGTGAGTATTTTGATAAGATTTTTCTTTCTCGTTTCGTTCAGCATACCGAATGCGGTGCGCCAGCCGTATTCAAAGCTACTGCTACCCGCAAACACAACGACCGTACCCCCAAGCTCGTTTTTATAGGAGGTCACGCCGGGGAACATTACGTCCCGATAGACTCCATCACGAAGGTGATATACGTCCGTGTATTTTTCGGTGCTCTCGGAGAGAGGGGTGAGCTCTCTTACGTTGGGCTGTGCGAGGCAGGAGCCCGATGGATATATAAGCTCGCCGCTTGCATTGGGCTCGGAGGGGTCTCTGCGCCTTACGTCAACTCCGAGGTATTTGCCAAATCCGCGCTCAATAAAGTCCTCTGCCGCCGCGCCGTCGAGCACGACCTTGCCTGAAAGGAATTCAAGAAGCTCCTCGTCCGTGAAGCATTTATCCTGTGCGCTGTCAAGGAACACCGCGCCCTCGCCCGAAGGCGAAAAATGCATCGGCAGACCGAATCTATCAAGCACGTGGGCATACCAGCCGTCGCCCACCTTAAGGTTATCCTCGGGCGTTAGAACGTACACAGGCTCTTTGGGGATAGGTATCTTACAGCCGAGCCAGGTGAGACGGGGCGTTATCCTTGAAAGCTCCTCGTAGAAGCCGAGATTTTTCTGAAGCTTTTTTCTGTATGCCTTGCCGCTTGCGGGCTCATAGGAGACAGTTCTTGTGAGCCAATGCTTTGCGCCTGCCGCGCCCTCCAGTATAGAGAAGGTGAAATGGGCGTGAAGCATCGCCGCCGAGGTGGAGTACCTGTTGTGAGGGCAGGTGTCGGTCTCCGCGAGGATATAGTCGGGCTTACCGCGAAGTGCGGCTATCTGGCTTGCGGCGCGGTGCATAACGTGAGCAAAAAATCTCGGGGATGGTGCGCAGTAATTTGAGTTATTCACGCGGACGGTGACGGGATTTTTCGCCCCCGCCATAATGCTTGCTATCTCAAAGGCACCCTCTGCACTCTTTCCGCAAAGGCAGAAGGAGCCGGGGATGGTCGGGTCCACCGAGTCTATGCCCGCTCTTATTTCCTTCGCGCAACCAACAAGCGAGTCGATCTCCACCTTGATGAAGGCTTCTCTGTATTTTCTGCCGAGCGCGTCGTCCTTGCAGATCGCCTCGTAGAGCTCCTCTCTTGTGAGGTCGGTGCCGCAAAGCTCGTTGAATTTTGCCATATGCAGAGGACAGGCACAGCCGCGCTGGGGTCGCGCCATAAGCCTGAAATCATCGTCAAGCATTATGTGGGCGGGAGCCGCCTTGGCTATCCTCTCAGCACTTTTTCTTATGTACTGCCTGAAGCCCTCGTCCAACGGACAGCACACCGCACGCTGTGTGCCGTCGTTGAAGCCTATGTATTTCTGAAAAGCGGAGTCCGCGTTAAGCTTTCCGCCGTGACCGATGCTCGCCTGTATGAGCGCGCCCGAGGGTATGCCCAGCGCGTCAAGCCTCGCCTTGAATTTTTCGTAGCTTTTCGAGAGCAACTCCGCCTTGTCTATGGCGGGATCACCCTCGGGAACGAGAGTCATTGAGAAAAGCGGCATAGTTGCTATACCGTTCTTCACCTGATATTCTATATCCGAGCAGATCTCGTCAATATGCTCGTCCATAAGCTTCATAATAGAGAAATTAAGCATAGCTATCTCCTTTCGCACATCGCGCGGATAACATATTTAAATTTATTATACAATAATAAAATCTTACTGTCAACAGAGAAGGGGAAGAAATATTTTCGCTCGATTCTCCGTGAGCCAAAGGCACGCTTCGTAGGACAAAGTTCTGCTATATGAGTTGCTCTGCAACTCGCTTCGTGCACCGTAAGGTGCGCTTCATTGAAAAGCAAGTCGGGCGGCCTGCTTTTTCGGTATGCGAACCCGACACCGCTTCGCAAGGCTTGCGTCACTGCGTTCGAAGCCGCAGTTCTGCGGCGTAAGAAAAGACCACCCATTCTCGGGTGGTCTTTTCTTATGGCAAGAGGCTACGAAAAAGATATTTTTGTCGTTCCTTAATAAGGTTTCGAACTCCAACGAAGGTGTAATGTTAGCATCGACAGAGAGTGAATCTTCTAAATTTTGATATGCGTAGATGTCTGACTATATTTGATATGCTTTTATAAATAGTTGTTTTTTTGACACCAAATCGTTCGTATCAAGTTTAGCGTTTTTCTTCGATTTTCAATCTTGGCAACAACAACCAGCTTTTTGAAGCAAGTCCCATACATATTTTTATACGTCCCATCATAGATGGACTAAGGGATTTCTCCAATGTTTCCAAGCAAGCAAGCTTTTAATTCGTTCATTAATTCCTCAAAATCATTTGACGGTAATAAATATTTGCAACATATTAACAAAGACAGAAAGTCATTTCTACCAAATTTATTTGCGCCTCTGGGATTTTTAGGAATACACAATTTTTTGGTAATACTCAATTCGGTAGACAATCTTGTCTTGGGTAATCTTGCACAAAAAGTCCTTTAGCCGTGTGCCACGATGTTTCGATATGATACGACAACCTCAAGCATATTGGCTAATTGTGAGGAGGAAAGCTTGTAATTGTTAGCTATTAACTCCTTCTCTTCTTCAATTATATTTTTGTAAAATATTGAAATTGTGCCGAAGGATAATGCCCTAATCAACACCCACATAGGAACGTGTCCGTGTGTTTTGTGATTGTGAGCTATATATTCTCTATACTTGTTTGAATTATGATTAAGAGCATCCGTAATAGTAGCATTGCATTCTTCTATTAAGCGTGCAACAGCAGCTTCTGCACTGCTATTTGGAGTAAAAGCCGCAGGTGTCAAATACTCTTTTTCATCCACACCATGTACTCTGCTAAATTCGTGCGCAATTAAAGCTTTTATGTGTGATTCAATTGAAGATGTATGTTTGTAGATAATGCTCCGTAATTTCTTATCGAAAGCGTATAGATTACAAATCTCTTCAAATTTGGTTCCTTTATAAAAAACTCCGTTGTTTTTGAAATTCGGAGAATAACCGTTTATTACATTATAATATCCCTCTAATTTCAAAAAGTCAATGGCAGAGGATTCATCCTCTATAATAAGCCCTTTTTCTTTTAGCTTTAGTATTTGTTGCTCGTATGTATAAAACGCTTTCATAAACCCGCCTAATAAAAGTTTTAGGGAGCTCCATAAATGGAACTCCCTGCAGACCTCGGTCACCCAAGGTTCTTTCCGTATGCACATTGTATCATAAATTCTTGATTTTGTCAATAATTATTTGAAAAATTCTAAAAAAAGTTCTAAAAAAATTCTAAAAATTAATGAATATGAGGGGTTTTATAAATAAAACCCCTCGCAGTCTTTATTTTCATAAAGATCTGTCCGTAGAAGCAAAAGCTTCAATTGTATATTATGAAATTTTGAGTACAACTATGCATCCCAATTTCAAATACATATCTACTTTAACATATCTACAACAAAAAGTAAGTATAGCCCCATCACAAAAATCTTTTGCGAAACTGTGTGGCTTTTGTTTGTTATGCTTAAATAAAACCTAAAAGCTAAACCAAAAGGCTACTTCATAGCAGTTTTGTGTGTTTACTTTTGCTTGTATATGTGATATAATCTTTTTGAAATCTAAAAAGGGTGGCGTATAGAGATGACCATTGGAGAACGAATTTCTGATTTTAGAAAGAAGCAAGGACTAACACAACTGAAATTAGCAGAGCTTCTCGGCGTTACAGATAAAGCGGTGTCAAAATGGGAGAGAAATATCTCCTTCCCGGATATAAGTCTTTTGCCTGATATTGCCGTCGCTCTTTGCGTGACGGTAGATGAGCTTTTCCAAGGAAAGAAAGAAGACGCAGAAAAATCAGATGAAAAATTTATATCCCTTGAAAAATATTTAATGGGCGAATTCGGTTATGTTGTTCCCGATATTCACCCACAAGACGAAGAAATAGTTCTCATAATAGATTCACCGGATACAGACGAGGCTGATCACGGTTATTCACTTTCGGGACGAGCCGGAGCAGAGGTCAATAGTTATATCTTTGACAGGCAAGAGCCATTCACTCCTGAACAAATGAAAATAGGTAAGCTTGGCGTTACTTACATTTCCAATGTTCCATTATGGAATCTTGCACCGCCAATTAACAAATTGGTTGATGAGCTTGAGTACACCAGGCTTAATAAATATCACATAAACCTTTTCCTTTTGCAAAGCTGTATGAAAAAGTTTTGTGACCTTGTTTTAAGTGATACAGTGAAGATCATTGCTTTGACACGTGAATTTAATCAAAAATATTTTGGCACGTTCATATCACATGCAAGACCCGATGTTCTTTCGGTTTTCTATGAAAAAATATCCTCAGGAAAGCTTAAAATTCTTTTTGTCGGGAACCCTCTTTTTTGGAGCAAAGAAGATTATAAGAAGCCGAAAGGGCTTACTGATTTGAAAGAATGCTTTGGGCAAAGACATTAAAAGTTAAAGTTCAGCATTCCGGTGTATGACGCTAACCCCATCATACAGAGTTTACGCAAGGAGCGCGGAACTAAGCTGTTCGCCACTGGCGAATACTCGTACGCTTGCCGCTTACGAGCAAGCTCAACGCGCTCTGTGCGTGGTATGCGAACCCTGCACCGCTTCGCAAGGCTTGCGTCACTGCGTTCGAAGCCGCAGGAAAATACACGCTGGCGCGCGATGAGATACAGCCCCAAAGGGGCTGATGAGATACAAGGGCGGCTCGCCGCCCTTGATGATATACACCTCGCTTCGCGCGGCGGTGATATGCCAAGCCTGCGGCTTGGATAAAAAAATCCGACAAGTCGAAACTTGTCGAATTTTTTGTATATGGGCTACGA